>DAHWJO010000021.1:0-30909 GCA_027344105.1 Sulfobacillus sp. | reverse complement strand
CGCTGGCATCGAATCCGGCGCCGTCATCTGCTAGGGCTGCGGTGATGCGGTTCTGGCAGTGGGCGATGAGGATCGTCACAGTGTGTGCGGAGGCGTGTTTCAGGATATTCTGCATAGCCTCATCGACGATGCTGCACAAAGCGTCGTCCTGCTCCGGGGTCAGCCAGCGGTCAATGTCCCACGCAATCTGGCAGTCGATGCGGATCCCGAGCGCGGTCGCCAGCGGTTCTAGCCGGTTGCGGATGCGCTGAGCCAGGCCGCGGGAATCCGGGGGTCGCAGCGCCTGTACCATGTCCCGCAATTCCTGCCGGCTGGTTTGGACCAGCTGCTGAACCTGACTCAGAATCCCTGCGGTGTCCTGGTCAGCTATTTTGAGCGCCATCACGCTTATGAGCAGCTGCGCTGAGAAGAGGCGCTGGCTGACGGAGTCATGAAGATCGGCGGCGAGCATCCGGCGTTCAGACCACTTGGCGTCCCGCAGACCCTGGGCGTAGAGGCGGGCATTTTCCAACGCAGCTGCAATATGACCGCAGAACGCGGCGACCAAGTGGGAGTCGGTTGGGGCAAATTGTCCGGCCAGCGCGCTTTCGAGCCTTACCCAGTATTCCGTGTGCAGAACCGGCTGCATAATGACGGAGCGGGTCTCGGGCAGCAACAGGCATTCATCTTCAGGAAGAATTTGGGGATCCTCCCGGTAGCGGTAGGACAGGTCTTTCTCCCTGGCGCGGTTGGTGGCGGAGGCGATGACTTCCCATGGCCCGAGAGGGGAGCGGCGGACGATGCCGCATGCCTCAAAATCGAGGCTGTGGACAAATCTCTCTGCAGCAGTGACCAAGACACGATCCGGGTCGGCGATGGTGGCCAAGTCGACGGCCAGGTGCGCGAGCGACTGGAGTTGGGACGCATAGTGCCGGGACTCAAAGAGCATGCGGGAGCGGTCGATGGCCACAGCCACCTGGTACCCTACCGCCCGCAGCAGCTCCAAAGCGTCTTGGGTGAATACGGACTCGCCCGCAGCAGCCACATTGAGAATGCCAAGCGGCTGGTCTTTGGCCCGCAGCGGGATGGAGGCATGGAAGACCAGACCGTCTTTCTCTCCCGCCGCGTCCCGCAGGCGGCTGCAGCGGACAATGTTGACCGCCGTGTTCAAACGGCCTTTAACGAAACGCTCTTGACATTCGCACCAGCTGCACTTCAGGGGCTCGGCGCCGTTTCGGTCCAAAGCTGGCGGCAATCCGCTGGCGCCCACCTCCACATACGAGGCCTTTTTGGCATCGTACCGAAACGCCCAGGCCGTCCTGAGCCCCAGCACCCCGCTGAGACGGGGCAGTATGGCCGCCATGGCGCTCGTAATATCATAAGTCCCGTTCAAAGCCTCAGCGATGTCCTTGAGCAAGGAAATTTGTCCGGAATCTGAAGATGGGTCCAATGCGGTGCTCATCGTGCCTGCAACGCCTCCTCCCGGTTATTGTACCTTGAGTGAATCAGGCAAAGATCACCGAATTCATGCCACAAATACCCCCAAGAGGCGGCATCCCGGTACGCGGCTTTAAGAAAATCGGGACCGGTAAAGGCATAGAGCAAGGCTAAGTGGCTCGTGAAATTGTCATGCAGGCCGGTAATGAGGCCCGTCACCGCCCGCGGCGGATGTTCTGGGGTGATGAGGTGTCTGGTCCATCCGGATCTGGGAGCCACGGCTGCCTTGTTGGCGTCATAACAGGTTTCGAGCGCCCTGGCCACCGTTGTGCCGAGGGCAATGACCGAGTGCCCGGCGCGCCTGGTGGCATTGACCCTCCGCGCCGTTAATTCCGGCACCTGAAACCATTCGGGAATGACTGGGTGCTCCTGCCATGATGTCGCGACTTCGTGGCTGGACAGGCTGGTGTGAAGGGTGAGGGAACCAAACTCCACCCCCCTTCGGCGCAGACGGGCTACCAGACTTAGCGTGAAAGGCCGGGAGGCCGAAGGCATTTCTGAAGAGCCGGGCCGGCACCCAAACACGCTTTGATAGTCTGACAGCGGATAGGGATGGCCGACATATCCGTACCGCACCGGGGAGCCCGAGACAGCAGCCACCTGGTACCACGGGTCCTGTGTATTGACGAGCCACAGCCGGCTTTGCGGGTGGAACCGCCCTGCCACCGTGCCGCGGGATAGTTCCCGCCCCTCCCGGTCGGTCAAAACGATCCAGTCTCCCGCCGCAAACGGCGTCCAGTCCGGCTCTCCCGCAGGGCCCCGCCGTTCGACCAGGGCGAGGCCGGGACCGAGGTCAGCCGCCAGGTGCAGCACAAACTCGCCAGCGCTGCATGAGGCATGGAGTCTTGCGCCAATCATCGCCGAGTCGTTGACGACAATCATGTCCCCCGGCCTCAAAAAATGGGGGAGGTCACGGACGGAGGCGTTTTCAGCCGTGCGGGCGAAATGGTCGAGAATTAACAGTTTGACACCGTCTTGGGTCAGGCCGCGATATTCTGCAGGGGCCGTTGCCTGGGGCACTGCCATCCCCAAATCCAGCAGCTGGGTGTCCATTATGCGGTGACCTCCATGACCAGACCGGAGGCGGTATCAGCGAGGCGCAGGCGGCTCCCTGTTGGATACCGGGCTTCCAGGCGGAATAAGGGGGCCAGGGCCCGCGCCACCGCTTGGGGCTGGCGCAGGCGGGAAGTGTCTGCCAAGACGGCTTGACGCTGCATGTCAGTATCCATGTCGCCGGGGTCTAAGGAGTAAAACCGCAGGTGCGGCTCCTCGTTGGCCAATGTGGCGTAAGCGAGATCTACAGCGGCTTTGGCTCCTCCATAGGCGGCCCAGCCGCCATAGCCGCCAGTGGCCGCGTCGCTCGAGATCGCCAGGCTCATCCCCCCCACGGCGTCTAGATATGGCAGGGCCCGGGAAACCAGATTCAAAGGCGCCAGCACGTTCAAGGTCCAGACTGACAGGAAATTCTGACGGCTGAAGTTTCGCACGGACGGCAAAGGAAGCTCGCCCAGGGTTGACGCGTTGTTAATGAGAATGTCCAGACGGCCCCAGCGGCTGGCGACGGCATCAATGAGGCGGCCAGCGAAGTGTTCAGAAGATAAGTCGCCAGCCAGACCCATAACCGGTCCGGTGGCGGACAGTTGGCTGGCCAGGCTCTTCACGGTGTCTTCCGTGCGCCCGCAGAAGGCCACTGCGAAACCTGATCCTAAAAGTTCCTCCGCCATGGCTTTCCCGAGTCCCCGGGTGGCGCCTGTGACCAGAGCCACACGGCGATCTGGGCCTAGAGAGCCGCCGCCATAAATGTTGTCGGTGGTCATCTATTTTCACGTCCTTTTTGGATGCTGTCTGTGTTGTGTCTATATCGTAGGGGTCCAAGACGGCCGGGGCATGCGCCGAAAAGCTGAAGCAGTCTAGGACTTTAGGCCTACCAATCCAAGAGGGGCCTCCCAGGGATTGCGGGGAAGCAGGATTTTCCGGAAGTTTTGGCCGCCTGCCAGATCCGCAGGATATGCTATGATGGCGCCAAATGGATTTCCCTGCGCTTTTAAGAAGGGTGCCAGAGGTGCCGCCGACTTTGTGGGACAGGCAAGGAGAGTGCCCATGCCGAGACTTTTAGTGGCAGAGGATGACGTGATGCTGCAGCACGCGGTATGCGACCTGCTGCAAGCGGAACACTATGAAACCCGGAGCTGTTCTGACGGGGAAGATGCCCTGTACCAAGCAGCGACAGGGTCTTTTGACCTGATCCTGCTGGATGTGATGCTGCCGGGCTGCAGCGGTTATGAGGTAGCGGCGCAACTCCGCCGCCGCAAGATTCTCACCCCCATCATTATGCTGACGGCCAGGGACCGGGTCGATGACCGGGTTCAGGGACTGAATGCGGGAGCTGACGATTATCTGGTCAAGCCCTTTGCCTCCACTGAGCTTGTGGCCCGCATCCGCGCGCAGCTGCGGCGGACCTCCCCGGATTATCAAGAGGCTGAATCCCTGCAGTGGAACAACTTGCGGTACCAGTTTGCGACACGCGAGCTGGCCGTTGGAGAAGAAGTTTTGCGGCTATCCCCAAAGGAGGCGGTTCTCATCGAACTGTTTATGCGCTATCCGGCAGCAACTTTAACCCGGCAGCAGTTAATGGACCGCTTGTGGGGCGATGGAGCGGATATCTTGGACAATGCTTTAGAAGCCCACGTGTCCAAACTGCGCAAGCGTCTGGCACTGGCTGGCGGGCCTGACATCGTCGCGGTGCGGGGCGTCGGCTACCGCCTGGATGCCCGGCCATGAACACCACAAGCTGGAGCGACCTGAAGAGGCAAGATGAGCGTGAAACCATTCGGCAGCGCATACGCCTAGCCGTAGTGAACATGGCGGTGCTGGCGATTATCTGGGGGGCGCTGGCCGGATTTGTCTACAGCATGGAGCACCGCCAGACCATCCGGACGGTCGACCAGGAACTGCAGAGGCTTGCCGCTCCTTTAGCCCGGGGCCCCGGCGGCTGCCGCGCGGAGCCACAGCTTGACCGCAGCGGCACAGCGGCCGGGGACGTCCACTATCTGACGTGGGGGCCGGAAGACCGCCCGGCCCCTGCCGTCTACCAACCGTTCCCCGCGGATTCCCTCCCCTATCTCCAGCAACTGCTCAGCACTCACCGCGCGGCTGGGACGGTCTACTATTCCGCAAATATTCAGGGAGTGCCGTACCGGGTCAGGCAATGGCGGGTGAACAGCCGGTGTTCGGCGCAGCTCTTTGAAAATGTCCAGGATGACCAGTCGCGGTTGGCGCGATTGCTTGCGCTATTGGCATGGGGAGGCGGAATCGGGCTGATTCTCTCTGTCGCGGGCGGTTTTCTCATGGGGCTGTGGACCTTGCGGCCCATTTTAGCTGTCAGGCGCCGGGAGCAGGAGTTTTTATCGGACATCTCGCACGAACTCCGCACGCCTCTGACCGTGGTCACGACGGATGCGGAGCTGTTGCTCCGCTATTCCTCTGACCGGGTAGAGGAGCACCTGCCGTGGGTCGAGGCGATTTACCAAGAGGGCCAGCGCATGGCGCGCATGGTGGGTGAGCTGTTGGAGATGGGCCGCCTGGAAGAGGGGGCGCGCGCGCTCAACCTGGAGAGAATCTCCCTCACGGACCTGTGTGAAAATGCCGCTGCAATCTACCAGCCGGTATTGGAGGAATCGGGGCTCGCACTGAGTCTGGATATCGCCCAGGAAGCCACGGTGATGGGAGACGGCCTCCGCCTGCGCCAATTGCTGCTGATCTTTCTGGACAACGCCCACCAGCATACCAGCCGCGGCGGCGTCACCCTGAAGGTGGCCATTCGCGGCAGGTGGGGGGAGATCCATGTGGAGGACACTGGGGAAGGCATGCCGAGGGACTTTCTCCCCAGGGCTGGCCGGCGGTTTGAACAGGGCAGAGGGCAGGCCAGTTCCCGGGGCCTCGGCCTCGCCATCGCCAAGAAAATCGTTGAGGCGCACCACGGAAAGCTGGAATTTCACAGCACCCCGGGAATTGGGACCGATGTGGTTGTGAGCCTCCGCCTTGACCCGAGCCCCTAAGGGAGGCGCAGAGTTAGGAGGCCAGAGGGCGCCTGGGCGCGGTGGTTGGGACCGGGCGGCTGCGCCGCGTTACCCATGCTGTCCAGAGATTGCCGGCTAATAATGCGATGAGGAGGTAGGCCAGTCCCCCGAAACTGGCAAAAAGAATCACGGCCACACCCGCGACAATCAGACCAAACTGCACTTGCCTGCGATTGGACGCCGGAGTGGTGGGTGGGTCGGTCAGCATGAAAAATGCTAAGAACAGAGAGGAATTGACGAAGGGAAGGCGCAGGGCATCGGCCGGAGTGGCCGACGGCAGCCCCAGATGAAAGACCGCCATGAGAAAGACCAGGCCGAAATACGTGCCCAGAAATGCCAGCACTTGGGGATATTTTTTCACGCGGATGGCTAAGAAGCTTCCCACTCCCAGCAAGACAAAAAGATATGCGGGCGGGGCGGCGCTCAGGCCGGCCCACCAGCTTTGCCCGCCGGAGGACACCAGCAGGGCGAACAGCAGGCCGAACGCAGCGGGATTGAAGACCGGCTTGCGGCCGCGTTTTATCAGATGTTTCGAACCGAGCGCGACGAGTGTGGCCAGCACCACCACGTACCCGGGAGTCAGGGCGCTTAACACATCTGCGGTAATCAGGCCGGTGATGAGGCCGCCGGCAGAAATAGCCGCGGGCCTCTTAAGCGCTAGGGATACGCCAAAGTCCGCGGCCAAGGCTGTGACAGCCGCCAAAGCCGCATGGGCAAGCTCCGTGGAACCTCCGGGAAACAGTCCCGCGAGCCCTGTCAGCAAAATCAGCCCCGTTAGCGCTTGGCCTTTTGGTGTTTTCACAAACCGCTTCACCCGGTGCCGGGGAGATTGGTTGGCGTTGCCAGCATTCATCGCATATACCTCCTCATTGATGCTGTTTCCAGTGTTCTCCAATCTTCTGTGACAGCGAATCCGGCTAACCCCAATTTTTCGATAAAGTCCATGGCCTGCTGCGGTCCCGACAAAAAGGCGGCCGTCGCGCTAGCGTCGGCGAGAACAGCGAGAGGCGCCGCGACGGTGCAGCTGAGAAGTCCCTGGGCAGAGGTTTGTGTTATGGGATTCCACAGATGGTGAAGGCCCGGATTGAGCGGACTGCGTCTCTTGTAGCTGCCCGAGGTGCACACCGCCATGTCCGAAACCCTGAGCCGCCGGATGGGGGAGTCCGGGCGCTTAGGATGTTCGATGCCGACGTCCCACAGCTCACCAGAAGGGTCCAGGCCATGCACATACACATCACCCCCGGCATCAATCGCAAACCCTTCAAAATCTTGCAGGGCCTGGGCGCCAAGGTCTACGGCCAGGCCCTTGGCCACCCCTCCCAGGTCGAGCATCAGCGGTTGCTGGAGGCGCACGGAAAGAGTGTCTTCAAAGAGGGTGATATCCCGGTAGCTGGCGTGAGGGCTCCCGGCGCCAGCGGATTCCACAGCTTCCTGAGTCAAATAGTGCCGGTTGAACCCCATCTGCTCCAGGGGGCGGCCCACAGTCGGGTCGAATACCCCGCCAGTGAGGGCGCCCATCTCACAGGCAATGCGCAAGGCGTGAAACAGTGCCGGAGGCACCGGCACCAGTTCGCCGGGGTGGCGGCATAGATGGCGGAGGGCGCTGGCTTCATCGAACCGGCTGCACTGCCGCTCCACTTCCGTCATCGCCGCAATGGACCTGCCGATGCTCTTCCGGGCTGGCCCTTTGGCAGTGCCCACCACGCGGATAGTGACGACGGTGCCCATGAGGAGAAAGGATTCGGCGAAGTGCGGAAGCTTGTGGTTTCTGTGTCCAGGCGAATCCAGCACGGCTATGCCCTCGCTTTCTGCAGGGCATTGTAAACGGCCTCGGCAAAGTTGTAAGTGCTCGCCGTGGCCCCGCTGACAATGTAGATCCGCCATGTCTGCTTGGCCACGGCTTCTTGCGGCAGTTGCGGGTCGATCACGGACTGCGGGTAGTGCATGTTGTAGCTGGTAATCTTCACGGTGGCGATTTTTCCGCGGATGACCGTGACCGCGACCGACAGGGTTCCATAGGGGTTGCTTGCAAATCCCGTATGCACCCCATCTTTATAGAGGGGGCCGGGATGGGGGGATGGCTTTGCGGTCGGCCCAGGTGTTGGTGAAGCCGATTTAGCGCTTGTCGCTGCGTGATGGGGCGCTGCGCCGGCTGGGGGAGAAAATGCGGCAATGGCATTGGCCTGTGCGGACGGTTCGGTGTATAGATAGCCGGCAGCGTAAATGGCCCCGACCGCAATGGTGCACAGACCCATCAGCCTGACGCCGCTTGGACTCGGCATGACATATCATCCCTTCTGGAGTGGAATTCGCCGTGCGGGCACAGTGTAGCAGAGAAGTCTGACGTTAACCTTGCGGGTTGGCGGCGGCTGGACATAGGAGAGACGTTGCCGCCATGAACGGGAAGGATTTGACGGCCCTGGCATTTTTCAGTATAATGCGGTCACTTGCAACGAGAGGGAGCGCCTATTCCGGAATATCCGCCAAGCGAGCTGGCAAAGGTGGGAGTCCAGCCGGATCCGAATATGCTATGGCCCTTGAGCAGGGACGTGAAGCAGATTGCGGTAGCGTTCCCCGGTGTCCCCGTTATCCGACCAAAAAGGCCCCAGGGTGAACAAGGGTGGTACCGCGGCATGTTGTCCGCCCCTTGACATCGGGTCATTTTTTTTTGGCGCAGCCTGATCTGGACATTTTAAGGAGGATCCTGATGACCGAGAAAACGTGGTATGTGACCACCCCCATTTACTATCCCAGCGACAATCTCCACATTGGCCATGCCTATACGACGGTGGCTGCCGACGCGCTGGCCCGCTTTCACCGCCTGAAAGGAGAAGACGTCTGGTTCGTGACGGGAACAGATGAGCACGGCCAGAAAATTTCCCAGAAGGCCCATGAGGCGGGGGTCAGTCCGAAAGAGTTTGTGGACAAGATTGTTGGCTTCATCCAAAATCCACTGTGGCAGTCCCTAGGAATTTCCTATGACCGGTTTATCCGCACGACAGACTGGGACCACAAGCGGGTGGTGCAGAGCATTTTTGAAAGCCTTTGGGAGCGGGGAGACATCTACAAGGGCGAGTATGAAGGCTGGTATTGCGTGCCCGATGAGACATTCTGGACGGAATCCAAACTGGTGGACGGCAATTGCCCCGATTGTGGGAGACCTGTGGAGCGCGTGAAGCAGGCCAGCTATTTTTTCAAGATGAGCCGGTATCAGGACCGCATGATCCAGCACATTTTGGACCATCCCGACTTCATCCAGCCATCAAGCCGCCGAAACGAGATGCTGAGCTTTTTGGAGGCTGGACTCGAAGATCTCTCGATTTCACGCACCGGACTGGACTGGGGCATTGAGGTGCCGAACGACCCCGAGCACGTGATTTACGTCTGGTTTGACGCCTTGAGCAATTACCTCACGGCGGCGGGCTACCTGACGGAGCCCGAGCGGTTTGCCCGGGTGTGGCCGCCGGACGTGCAGCTGGTTGGAAAAGAGATTGTCCGGTTTCACACGATAATCTGGCCCATCATGCTGATGGCGCTGGACCTGCCCCTGCCGCGCCGCGTCTTCGGCCATGGCTGGCTCCTCATTGGCGATACCAAAATGTCAAAGTCCCGTGGCAATGCTGTGGACCCGATCGCCCTGACCAAGACATACGGTGTGGATGCGGTGCGCTACTACCTTCTGCGCGAGGTCCCCTTTGGCGCCGACGGCAGCTATACGGAAGACGCTTTGCGGCTGCTTTTCAATGTGGACCTGGCCAATGACCTGGGCAATCTCCTAAGTCGCAGCACGGCCATGATTGACCGTTTCGGACAGGGCGTGATACCCGGCCCCCACCCCTTTGGTCCCCTGGACCGCCACCTGCCGCAGCTGGCCGCGGAAATTTACGAGCAGGTTGACCAGGCTATGAGCCAGCTTCTGATTTCAGACGCCATCGGCCAGATTTACCGCCTCATCCACGCCGCCAACAAGTACATTGAAGAACGCGCCCCGTGGAACTTGGCGAAAGACCCAGCAAGGCAGGAAGAGCTTGACAACGTCTTGTATAATTTGGCAGAGACGCTGCGAGTGGTTTCGGTGCTGATGAGCCCGTTCCTGATTGAAACCCCGGAGAAGATTCGCCGGCAGCTGGGGATGGACCAGCCGGTGCAGTCTTACCGCGAGGCGATTTACGGGGCGTTTCAGGGCGGTGAGCGGATCCGGCGCGGGGAGCCGCTGTTTCCGCGGCTCGATCTCAGAGAAGGCGCCGCGGCAGAGCCGGGAGAGCCTGAAGCTGCCCAGAAATCCGCAGACATGTCTCAGGAGAATTACATCAGCCTCGACGAGTTTAAGAAAGTCGAGTTGAAGGTGGGGACCATCCGCCAGGCGGAAGCTGTCAAAGGAGCCGACCGGCTGCTTAAATTGACGGTGTTCGACGGGGAGAGAGAGCGGACCGTGGTGTCGGGGATCAAAGCGCACTATGAGCCCCAGACGCTGGTGGGCCAGCAAGTGGTGCTGGTGGCGAACCTGAAGCCCGTCCTGCTGCGCGGGATCCTCAGCGAGGGCATGCTCCTGGCGGGGTCGGCGGGGCAGCAGCTGAGCATTGTGGCGCCGTCCTCCCGCTTGCCGGAAGGAGCGCGTGTGAAGTGATGGTGACATGCTTTGATTCCCACTGCCACCTCCAGGATTCCGCTTTTGACGGGGACCGTGAGGATGCTTACAGCCGGGCGCGCGCCCAAAACATCGGGATGATCGTGCCCGGCTACACCATGGACTCTTCAGCCCAGGCGGTGGCGTTTGCAAAAACCCACGAAGCGGTGTGGGCCTTGGCCGGAGTGCACCCGCATGATGCCGAAACCTTTACCGGCCAAGACCTGCGGGCGCTGAAAGAGATGGCCAGCCAGAGGCCGGTCGTCGGAATCGGGGAAATAGGTCTAGATTATCACTACATGAATAGTCCTAAAGAGACGCAGAAACGGGTGTTCTTGGAGCAAACCCAGTTGGCCTGCCGTCTGGGCCTGCCCGTATCCGTGCACTCGCGGGAGGCTGAAGAGGATACGCTGGAGATTTTGGCGCAAGTGCCGGAGGTCCGCGGAGTCCTTCACTGCTTCACGGGGAGCGGGGCCTTTGCCGCAGCTCTTCTGGCCAGAGGATTTTACATTTCGTTTGCTGGCCCCATATCGTTCAAGAGTGCGCACGCCCTTCGCGAAGTGGTGGGCCAGGTGCCCATGGACCGCCTGCTGATCGAGACCGATTCTCCCTACCTGTCGCCAGCCCCGTGGCGCGGACAGCGCAATGAGCCGCTGCGGGTGATACGGGTGGCGGAAGTCGTCGCCGCACAAAAAAATTATTCTACCCAGCAGGTATTTGCGCAAACCACAGCGAATATATTAAGTGCTTTTCGTCTTATTGAGATATAATTCCATTTATTGGATATTATGGAGGTGAATGGTAGCGGAAGAACGCTGACGTAAGTTGGCTGACTTGCCGAAGAGCAAAACAGTTATTGATAAAGGAGGACAGCTTTTGGCTACATGGAGTTTGAAGGCAATGCGCCCGTGGCTGTTTGGGGCACTAGCGGCGACAGCCATTGGTACGGGGCTGGGAGCCACACAATACCGGCCGGTGGATATCAGGGTTTACAGTCCTGCCGGGACCCGGACACTTAAATTTTGGACATTCCGGTCCAAAGTCCGCAATATTCTTGCCCAAGCCAAGATCCCCGCGAGTGCGCGTGATGTGGTGAAAGTGAAAACCTCATCGGCGGGGACCAAGAGCATCGCCATTCGCGAAGCAATTCCGGTATGGGTCCGCACGGCCCATCACCATTTCAAATATTGGACCACAGATTATCACGTCGGCAGCGTGCTGTCGGCGCTCGGCATCAAGCTCGGTCCATTAGACAAAGTTCGGCCGCCTCTGACCGCATCCCTTGCTGTTGGTGCGCATGTGGATGTCATCCGACAGTGGCTGGAAAACAAGACGACCACGTCAAGTTTGCCTTTTAGCGTCACCTACCGTCCCGATTCCAGTCTTATCAAGGGGCGTCGCCAAATTCTCCAAAATGGCCGCAAGGGTTTAGTTGCGACGACGGTGCAATACCTCGTGCAAGATGGGACCCCGCTCCACAACAAAGTCGTGGCAAAGAAACTGATCCAGCCTCCAGCGCCGGAGGTGGTGGCCTACGGCACCGCCCAGCCGATTATGGTCAACGGCCAGCCTATGGTCGTGAGGAGCCAGATGTATATGGTCAGCACAGGGTACTGGCCCGACCCGTCGTGGTCGACGGGACTTACCGCTAGCGGCACTCCCGCCCATTACGGGGTGGCGGCGGTGGATCCGAGCGTCATCCCTCTGGGGACCCAGCTCTACATTCCCGGATATGGCTACGCGGTGGCTCTGGATACAGGGTCGGCCATTATCGGGAACCGCATCGATTTATGTTTCAACGATCAGGGGCAGGCTATGAACTGGGGAGTTCAGCCCCTGACCGTGGATATTTTGGGAAACTCATAGGAGAAGGTGAGCGTTGACGGCAAATTTCATTGACCCCCGCTCGCTTCAGGGCATTACGGACCTCTTGGCAGCGTCTGGACTGCACGCCAACAAGCATCTGGGCCAGCACTTCCTGACCGACGAGGGGACATTTCATCTCATGGCGCGCCAAGTCGCATCGGCGGGGCCTGAATGGGTATTGGAAGTGGGGCCGGGGCCCGGAGGTCTGACCGTCTCCTTGCTGGAGCAAGGCCTCAAGGTTGTGGCGATTGAGCTTGACCCCCTGTGGGTAAAGTGGCTTGAGACGACGCTGGCCCTGGATTACCCAGGCCAGCTGACGGTCATCCAGGGCGACGCGGTAGCTTTGTCATGGCGGCAGCTCGCTGTGCAGCATCCGGGCAGGTTCAGCATTTGCGGGAACCTGCCCTATTACGCGTCGTCAGCGCTGGTAGCGAAACTGTTTGAAGATGTCCAGGAGTGGGACACTGCGGTCTTGATGCTGCAAAAAGAGGTGGCCGAACGGTTGGTGGCGTCCCCTGGCCAGCGCCAGACTTCTGCCTTGAGCGTGCTCCTGCGCTACGTCGCCGACATTACCCCGGTCGGACCCGTTCCGCGGACAGCATTCTACCCGCCTCCAGAAGTTGATTCATTTGTGATACAATTGACACGGAGACCCTCGCCAGCCGTGGCCCTGGAGGATTTGCAGCGGGCCGTGCGGACTGCCTTCCTGCACCGGCGCAAGATGCTCCGGCAGTCTTTGGCGATGGCGCCGCGGTCCGTCTGGGACTCGCATGGATGGGCGGACGCGCTGTTGGGAGTGGGGCTGGATCCGGCTAAACGGCCGGAAGCTCTCAGCTGGGAGGATTGGATTGTTTTAGCCAAACTGGTTGCAACCAAGTGAGGTGGTCCGTATGGTGTTTGAGAGCCCTTCCAAGGGGCGTTTGACACTGGAGAGCATGTTTGGGGAGCTTCTTGGCTATATCGCGGAGGCCCCTAACGACCGCTATAAACTGATTATCGGATCGGATTCCCACACACGCCATGAGACCGTGTTCGTGACGGCCGTGGTGATACACCGCCTGGGCAAGGGAGGGCGCTACTTTTTTAACAAGTCGCACCGCCGCGCGATCAAGAGTCTGCGCCAGAAGATTATGTATGAAACCTCACTGAGCCTCAATGTGGCGGCGCAGCTGACAGCTCTTTTGGAAAAGTCAGGCCGCGCGGATCTGGATGTGGAAATTCATATCGACGTCGGGCAGCAGGGGGACACCAAGGAGCTGATCCGCGAGATTGTCGGCATGGTCACCGGCAGCGGATATCATGCGGCCATTAAGCCGTATTCTTTTGGCGCTTCGAAAGTGGCTGACAAATACACCAAATGATAGGTCCGGCCCCCTCCAGCCGGAAAAAAGTTTCGCCTGGAGCGAAATTTGCTATTGACCACCAGCAGATAGAGTTGGTAGAATAGTTATCTTTACTTGACACCTATAGAAATAAATGCTAACCTGTATATGTTGCCCTTCATCAGTTGAGGAAGGAAGTGAGCGCGTGGCGGCAAAAAGCGTCCTCGAAGATATAAAAAAGGAACTGGACTCCCATGTGGGGGAAAAGATTCGTGTGAAGGCCAATAAAGGCCGGAAGAAAGTTGACGAAAAAGAAGGGATTTTAGAAAAGACCTATCCCCATATATTTATCGTCAAAATCGAAGAGGAACACCTTTCCGAGCGAAGTGAACGGCGCGTGTCGTATTCTTATACGGACGTGTTAACCGAAACGGTAGAGCTTATACTTCCTGAATCTCTGTCCAATTAACCAAGACTTTGAGTCTCGTTTGCGGGACTAACTTTTCGCATAGAAATTTGTTGGGCTGAACACAATAGAGAACGCCTTAGGGCGTTCTCTTTTTTATTTCTACGATGGGGGGAGACGGCATATTGGGCCGCTACTGATTATCGGCGGGAAGGAAGATAAACATCAAACGCCCGAGGTGCTCTTGACCCTGGCAGACCTCGTGCGCGCCTCTGTGCGGCCCAGGCGCATTGGGGTGGTGACGACCGCTTCGGCTTGGGAAGACGAGGCCTTTGCCACCTACCGCCAGGCGTTTGGGGCAATGGGGCTGGAAGAGGTGGACCCCCTATTTATCCGCACGCGCCTGCAGGCAGGAGCCAGAGACTGGGAGCACCGTCTGGAACAGCTGGGCGCCGTATTTTTTGTCGGCGGGGACCAACTTCGGATTACCAGCCTGCTGGGGGGCACGGCATTTCACGAAGCCCTGAAAACCAGCCTCCAGTCCGGCCTTATCGTGGCAGGCACGTCGGCGGGAGCTTCGATGATGTCGTCCACCATGATTGTGGAGGGGGCGGCTGAAGAGCCGCCGTCGCGCGCTCTTGTGCGCATGGCCTCCGGAATGGGGTTGTGGGATGACGCCGTGATCGACCAGCATTTCACCCAGAGAGGGCGCATCGGCCGTCTCCTGGCCGCTGTGGCCCAAAATCCGGCGGTGCTTGGCGTCGGCATTGACGAAGACACGGCTCTTCTCGTCGACTTGGACCACCGGCAGATGCGGGTCTATGGCTCGCAAAATGTCACCCTGCTCGATGGGCGTTTTGTGGAGCAGAGCAATGTCCAGGAATCCGGACCGGCCCAAGCTCTGGCCCTGACCCATGTCAGACTGCATGTGCTGGCGAAAGGCTATGGATTTCATCTGCGCGCCCGGCAGCCCTTTTTGTGCAGCCCGGCGCACCCGCATGAGGAGGAATATGGTGGAGATTGAACATGTGACGTTTTATGCGGGTCCCAACCGCCATACCTTGAGGAGCGCGGTGGAGGCTGTGGTGCGCCTCGGCGACTACGGGCGGGAGCCCAGCTCTGCGCATCCGGACTTTGCTCCCCGGCTCTTTGCAGCGCTTCCCGGGCTGGGAGAGCACGTCTGCTCGGAGGGACACCCAGGCGGATTTGAGGAGCGCATGCAAGAAGGCACGTACCTGGGGCATGTGGCCGAGCATGTGGCTCTGGAAATTCTGTTTCAATCCGGCGAGCGCGGCCATTACGGCAAAACCCGGGAAATAGCGGGGACTGGCAGCGTTCGGGTGATTTTTGAAAGCGACACGGAAAATGGAGGGCGGCAAGCCTTGGAAGAGGCTCTGCGCCTGGTGGGCGGGTTATGGGACGGCGCCGCGGACGACGACGCGTGCGCGGCCCGCCTGAGTGCTGTCGAGGACAGCATCCGCGCCCAGCATCTGGGCCCTTCGACCCAAGCCATTGTCGACGCAGCCCAGGCGCGGGATATCCCGGTGCGGCGCCTGGACGAAGGCAGTCTGGTGCGGATCGGGATAGGGGCGGCCCAGCGGCGGGTGATGGCTGCGGTGACCGACCGCACCGCGGTCATCGGCGCGGAACTTTGCCAGGACAAAGCGCTGACGAAGACACTTCTCGAGCGGCAGGGAATTCCGGTGCCGCAAGGGTGCAGCGTGCGGTGCTGGGAGGAGGCGCTGCAATCCGCCAAGGAGCTGGGATTTCCGGTGGCGGTGAAGCCCCAAAGCGGCCAGCAGGGCCATGGGGTAAGCACGCAGGTGGCGTCCGCACAGGAATTGCGCCGGGCTTTTGCATGGGCCCAGCAGCAAGGGGAAACCGTGCTCATCGAGGAGCAGGTCGACGGTCCGGCCTACCGGGTTCTGGTAGTCCAGGGGCAGGTGGTGGCCGCCAGCCTCAGGAATCCCCCTGGGGTGGAAGGAGACGGCATTCGCAGCATTCACGAGCTTGTGGCCCAGGCGAACGCGGACCCGAGACGCTGTCCCGGTCACCAGGGCCCGCTGAGCCTGATCCCCGAGGACGAGGGGCTGGAAACGGCACTGGCCCACCAGGGGCTGTCCCTGCAGACCGTGCCCGGTCCAGGGAAGAAGGTCTGGCTGCGGGACACTGCCAACCTTTCCAGCGGGGGGGAGGCGGAAGATGTGACCGATGCCCTGGGCCCCGACTTCATTGAGGATATGGTGAGGACGCAGCGGGCCGTAGGGCTGGATATTGCAGGGATCGATGTCATCACTCCCGATCTGGGACGCTCCCTTGAGGAGGCGGGCGGCCGGGTGATCGAGGTCAACGCATCGCCAGGACTGCGCATGCACCTTTACCCGTCGGCCGGCCGCCCGCGGGCGGTGGGCGAGGCGATTGTGGAGTCCCTCTTCGGGCAGGGTACGGGGCGCATCCCGGTCTGCGCGGTGACCGGGACCAATGGCAAAACCACAGTGACCCGCATGCTGGCGCACATTTGGCGGCAGACCGGCAAAGTGGTAGGGATGACGACGACTGACGGCATTGTCATTGGCCAGCGCCGGATCCAGCAGGGAGACCTGACAGGTCCATGGTCGGCCGAAGTGGTGCTGGGGGACCCGACGGCTGAAGTGGCCGTGCTGGAAACCGCCAGGGGAGGAATGGCGCGGCACGGGCTGGGATTCGGAGATTGCGACGTGGCGGTGGTGACCAATATCGGCCCTGACCATTTGGGCCAGGACGGGATCAGCACACTCGATGACCTCACGCATCTCAAGGCTCTGGTAGTCGACGTGGTACGCCCCGGCGGGGCGGCCGTGCTGAATGCGGATGATCCCCGGGTAGCGGCTATGGCCGCCCGCGCAGCGGGCCGTATCGTGTGGTTCTCGGTGCGCGATGACAATCCTCTGGTCGTGGATCACCTGGCTGCGGGAGGAGAGGCGGTAGTGCTGAGCCGGGGCTACATGGTACACCGTCAAGGCACGGTATCCAGGCGGCTGATTGGCAGCCGGGCCCTGCCCGCAGGATGGCGGGGAAGGGCAGGATTCAATGTCCAAAATGCCATGGCGGCGGCTGCGGCCGCGCTGGCTATGGGACTTGACGCCCCGTTTGTCGGGCGCAGTCTGGCCTCTTTCCACGTGGATGAGGACAGTCAAAATCCGGGACGGCTGGAGATGGTCAAGGGGGAGGCTGTAGACCTTCTGCTGGACTATGCCCACAACCAGCCGGCGCTGGCGGCTCTGGGAGAGCTCATCCGCACCTTGGGCTACCGCCGGGTCACGACGGTTTTGGGATTGCCGGGCGACCGCCGCAATCAGGAACTGGCCTTGGCAGTGCGCGAGGCCCGCCATTTTTCGGACACTCTGGTCATCCGCGAGGATGAGGACTTGAGGGGGCGGGAGCCGGGAGAGATGGCGAGGCTGTGCGTCGACACCCTGCTGGAGGACGGGGAGGATCCGGGCACCTGGACCGTCACCCTGTCGGAGTCCGAAGCGGTCGGGCAAGCCGTGGCTTCGGCGCCGGAGGGCAGTCTGGTCGTGGTGCTGTTTGAGCATTATGAAACGGCCCGGCGGGCGGGCCTCACCGCCATGGCGGTGAGGGGGCCGGGCGCACAGAAGTCATGGGCCTGAGCGCCTAGGCGCGCCGAAGACTGCGCAAATCTTTAGCTCTCCCGCACTTTGGTGTAAGATACTCCCAGTACCTGGCGGGGAGGGGTTCATCACGCCACCATCTTACTGGCGGTCGGGGGCATGCGCCAAAATCAATCTGGGATTATGGGTGGAGCCCCGTGATGCACGGGGCTACCACCCTGTCCGCACGTTGATGCAGACGGTTGCGCTGTGCGACCGGATTGACATTCGCCCGGCACGGCGGTACCGCCTGACGATCCCGCAGATGTACGGCGACCCTGAGCGCAATCTGATTACCCGGGCATACCGTCTGGGCAGGGAAATTGCTGGGGACTTGCCTGTGGTGTCTATTGCCTGCGTCAAGAATATTCCCGCAGGAGCGGGCTTGGGCGGGGGCAGCGCCGACGCGGCTGCAGTGCTGCGGTGGGTCCAGGCGTGCGCTCCCCTGTCTGATGCCGCCTCCCATGCGCACCAGCTCGGGATGGACGTGCCTTTTCTCGTCCGGGGCGGGACGGCGGCGGCGGAAGGGTATGGTGAGCAACTGCAGTTTCTGGCGCCGCTGCCGCCGTGGCCGGTGCTGCTGGCGTCTCCCGGGTTCGGCGTGCCGACCGATCAGGCGTACCGGGCTTTTGACCAGCTGCCTCCGGACCTTGCAAAGATGCCCAGCTTGGACCAGCTGGCACGCGAGGTGCGAGGCGGCCACGTGCCCCCTGATCTGTTCAACGGTCTCGAGCGCGCCGCCTGGGCGGTGCGGCCCGCACTGCGGGCTTTTAAAGAGACGCTCGAGCGTTCAACCGGTTTGTCATGGTTTCTGTCGGGCAGCGGTTCGGTATATTTTTCCTTAAACAGGGACCGCGAGATTTTGGCCGCCGCCCGTCGCGTTTTGCGGCGGCAAGGAATACCATGGACAGAGGTGACGCACTTTGTCCCCTCGGTGGACTGAAGGACAACTACCCCGCCCTGAAGGGCGGAGCTTGTGAACGCACCCGCGGGTTGACCGGGGAAAGCGCCGAAGGGTTTCGCCCGCCGTGAGGTGAGAGCCGGTTGCAGACATCCCCGAGGGGAGCGTCAACAAACGAAAGGAGGAGCGGGAAGAGGGCAGCCGGCGTCTGCCGCGCTATCCTTCCCCGGCCTGAATGCCGGGGTTTCCCGCGCAACTAGATGAATCAGCATCCGGCAATTGTGCTGGCGGGACAACGCAATGACGGCCGGTTGGCGGCGGTGGATCCCAGTCAGTGGGAAGCCGAAATACGGCTTGATGGCCGCATGATGGTAGAATACGTCGTAGAGGCTCTGCAGCAGTCGGGCCGGGTGGGCCCCATCGTCGTGGTGGGCCCCCAGAGCCTGCCTCTGCATGACGTGCTGTGGGCTCCGGTGCATGATGAGATGTTCGCCAATGTGCTCAGTGGCCTGGATGTTGTCGGGGAGGGGCCCGTGCTGGTCGCGACGGCGGATGTGCCACTCTTGACGCCGGACGCAGTCAACGCCTTCGTGGATGCCGCTGGCGCCGACTTTGACGTGGTCTATCCCATTATCGAAAAATCCGTGGTGGAGGCCAAATTTCCCGAAACGCAAAGAACGTACGTGCGCCTCGTGGACGGCACATTTACCGGGGGCAACGTGTTCATGGTCAGAAAAGAGGCCGTTGTGCAGAGCCGGCATGCGGTCGCGGAACTTTTGAGCCACCGCAAGGCGCCCTGGCGGCTGGCCGGTGATATTGGCATCGGGATGCTGTTGAAGTGGCTGATAGGCCGGCTCAGCATTGAGGACGCGCAAAAGCGGGTCCGGGAACTATTGGGGATTAACGGGCAGGCGCTGATTTTCGACTATCCGGAGGTCGGCGTGGATGTGGATAAGCCTCAGGACTGGGAGTTGGCGGACCTTTTGCTGAAAAACAGGTCCGAAGTGTCCTCTTCATTTCAAAATCCCTAAACTCTGGGGCAATATCAATGCAAAGGGAGCGACCACAACGGATATCAAGTCACCCGGCCGGATGCGGGACCGCTATAAACGGTTGATTGCGCTGACCGGCTATTTGCTGGCCCATCCGCGCACGCAGTGGAGTTTGACCGAACTGAGCGCCACTTTGCAGGTGGCGAAATCCACACTGTCCGAAGATCTCATGTTTATCAAGGACATTTTGGAAAGTGCCGGTCAGGGCACGGTGGTGACACAGGTAGGGGCCCAGGGGGGAGTGGTTTACGTCCCCGCCCTCGACCGCAAAAGGGCAGCGCTGGCGCTTGAGACGTGGGCCCGCAGACTGGCGGAGCCTGACCGCCTCACCGCGGACGGGTTTCTCTACATGACGGACCTGCTGTTTGAGCCCCGTCTGGTGGAACCGCTGGGAGAACTCTTGGCGGCTCCTTTCCGCGACCAGGCCGTGGACGCTGTGGCGACCGTGGAAACCAAGGGGATCCCCCTGGCGCTCGCCTGCGCGAAAGCCTTGGGCACTGACGTGGTGCTGATCCGGCGGGACAGTCGGCTGTCGGAAGGGTCTGCGCTGTCCATCAACTATCTGTCCGGCTCTTCGCGGCGGATCCAGTCGATGTCCCTAGCCCGCCGCGCCCTCCATAGGGGAAGCCAAGTCCTGTTTGTAGATGATTTTATGAAGGCCGGGGGCACGGCCCGCGCAGCGACCGACCTGCTGGGGGAATTTGGCGCCCACGTGGTGGGAGCGGGGGTGCTGGTCTCGACGGCGGAGCCCCTCAGCAAGCTGATCAGCAAGTTTTGGAGCCTTTTAGAGTGGGACGAAGCCCTGGCCAAGGTGGTGCCCAGTGTATGGGCCCAGGACCTGTGCGGCACAGGAGAGGGAGACAGTCATGGCTGACATTGATGAGATCACACTGGATACGGTCCGTGAGGCGGCAGCGGCGCTGCAGGGAGTGACGGTGGTGACTCCGCTGCAGGAGTCGGTGTATATCAACGACCTGCTGGGCGCCCGCGTTTTTTTCAAACTGGAAAATCTGCAGCGGACGGGCTCGTTCAAGCTGCGCGGGGCATACAACCGGCTGCGCCAGCTGTCCCCGGCCGAGCTCAGGCGCGGGGTGGTGGCCGCCTCTGCCGGAAATCATGCCCAGGGGGTGGCGCTGGCGGCGGGGCTGGTCGGCACGACTTCGCTGATCTATATGCCCGAGGGGGCGTCTCTGACAAAAATCGAATCCACCCGGGGCTACGGCGCGGAGATCCGCCTGTTTGGGGAGACATTCGATGATGCCTATCAAGAAGCGCTGCGGGTGGCTGAGCTGACGGGCCGCGTGATGGTGCCCGCCTTCAATGACCCCATGATTATTGCCGGGCAGGGGACTCTGGCTCTGGAGATGCTCGACGAGCGCCCTAATCTGGATGTGCTGGTGGTGCCCGTAGGCGGGGGCGGGCTGATTGGGGGCATTGCCATGGCCGCCAAAGCTCAGAACTGCCGCATCAAGGTCATCGGAGTGCAGACGGATGCGGTGCCGGCCATGGCGCTGTCGCGCCAGGAGCGGCACTTGGTGCAAGCCGGAGGAGGGCGCACGATTGCTGACGGCATTGCGGTGAAAAATCCGGGGGCACTGCCTTTCGCCATGGTCGAGCGCTACGTGGACGACATTGTCACGGTGTCTGAGCACGAAATTTCCCGCGCCATTCTCATCTTTCTGGAGCGCACCAAACTGGTCGTGGAAGGGGCGGGGGCTGTCGGGCTGGCAGCGATGCTGGCGGGGAAAATTCCTTTGGGACTGGGCACCGTGGGGGTGGTGGTCAGCGGGGGCAATATTGATGTGACCCTCTTGAACCGCATCATCGAGAAAGGACTGGTGGAGGAAGGGCGCCAGGTCCACCTCAAAACCACGGTCGGGGACCGGCCGGGACAACTGGTCAAGGTTTTGAACCGGGTGGCGGAGCTTAAGGCCAACGTGATTCGCGTCGAGCACGAACGGTGGAGCCCCAGCCTGTCCCCCGCGGAAGTGGGGATCCAGATGGTGCTGGAGACGCGCAATGCCAGTCATGTTCAAGAGATTCTGGACAGTCTCCGGGCGGATGGCTACGAGGTTTTGATTCAAAACTGATTATCAAAATTTTGACAATATAGAGGAATTCTTGTGGACCGCGGCGAATACAATACTCCCCGGACAACCGGGCCACCCATTGGCACAAGGAGGATTCGTCGTGGAAATTACGGATGTGCGGCTCCGCCGCATGACAACTGAGGGAAAAATGAAGGCCGTGGCATCGGTCACTCTAGATGGGGAGTTTGTCATCCACGATGTGAAAGTGGTGGAGGGACTGAAGGGACTGTTTGTTGCCATGCCCAGCCGGAAAACCCCCGACGGGGAATTTCGGGATGTGGCGCATCCGATTACCCAGGCGGCCCGGGAACGCATACAGAAGGCAGTGCTGGAGGTGTTTTACGCTGGCGCGGTGTAAAAGCGGGCCTCGGAAATAGGCAAAAGCTGGGGGCCGCCATGCGGGCGGTCTCTTTTTGCGCGCGCCAGGTGATTCATCGCAGGCCGAAATTTTGGTATGCTAACCAGGATGACGGCTGTTGAAGATCGCCAAGAAATCGGAGGGATCGTTTTGCCACAGGCAGAATCCGTGATTTTAGCGGCGGGGCGGGGCACGCGCATGCGCTCTGGCCTGGCCAAGGCGCTGCACGAGTTGGGCGGGGTACCGATGGTCGAGCATGTCGTGCGCGCAGTGCGCCAGGCTGGCATGGGAAAGCCCTGGGTCGTGGTCGGGCACCAGGCGCCGCGAGTCGAAGAGGCTCTGGAAGGGCAGGCGGAGTTTGTGCAGCAGCCGGAAATGCGGGGAACCGGAGACGCAGTGGCGCAGACGCTGGCGCAGCTGGACGGGGACACCCGCTACCTGGTTGTGCTGCTCGCGGACTGCCCGCTCGTCCCGCCCGCTCTGATTCAGGACATCTTAGCGGCCCATGAGAAGAGCCAGGCGGCTTGCACCATCGTCAGCATGATTGTGCCGGACCCTCAGGGATACGGCCGCATTATCCGCCAAGCCGGGGACGGGGTGAGCCGCATCGTCGAGGAGAAAGATGCGGCGGCGGACCCGGCCCTGTACCAGATTACGGAAGTCAACACCGGGATTGGGGTATGGACCGTCAGCGGTTTGCAGCGGGTCCTGGACGGTCTGCCGTGGCACCAGGGCGAGCGCTATCTGACAGACGCTGTAGGGGCCCTTGTGGGTCAGGGCAAGCGGGTAGACGTCTATGTGGCGCCGGATGCGGCGAGGGTCAGGGGGGTGAATTCCCGCCGCGATCTCTCGCAGGCTGAAGCGTACTTGCGGGAACTGACTTTGAACCGGCTGTTTGATGAAGGGGTCACGATTGTGGACCCGAACTCCACCTACGTGGACATCGACGTCGAAGTGGGGCAGGACACGGTGATCTACCCTATGACCTTTCTGCGCGGACGCACCAAGATCGGGCGGGAATGCCATATCGGGCCGATGAGCTCCATCGTGTCCAGCCGGTTGGGAGACGGGGTGCGGGTGGACCGCTCAGTGGTGGAGCTCAGCCAGCTCGCCAGCCACTCATCAGTCGGTCCTTTCAGTCATTTGCGTCCGGGGACCTCCTTGGATCATAATGTGAAAATCGGGAACTTTGTCGAATTAAAGAACACCCGAGTGGGCACCGGGAGCAAGGCGGGCCATCATTCCTATCTAGGGGATGCGACGATTGGCGGCGGTGTCAATATTGGCGCAGGCACGGTCATTGTGAATTATGACGGGCAGGCTAAACACCCAACCTTTATTGGCGATGGGGCATTCATTGGGTGCAACGCCAATCTGGTGGCCCCGGTTGAGATCGGGTCGGGCGCTTACGTCGCGGCTGGCTCCACCATCACCCAGCATGTGCCGCCAGACAGTTTGGGGATTGCCCGCGCCCGGCAGGAAAACAAACCCCAATGGGTGAGCCAGCGCCGGAAATCCTAGAATCGGGCAGAAAGTCAATGCAGCAGGAAGGGGATCATTGTTCCAATGAGCTTTGAACGGGAAGGGGAACTGAAGATCTTTACAGGGACGGCTAACCGGGTGCTGGCTGAGAAAATTGTCTCGCACCTCGGAATCTCCCTCGGCCAGGCGGATGTCGGGAGATTTTCCAACGGGGAGATCCGGGTCCGGCTCCTCGAAAATGTCCGCGGCACGGATGTGTTTATTGTGCAGCCGACCTCGCAGCCCGTGAACGAAAACTTGATGGAATTGCTGCTGCTGATTGATGCGGCCCGCCGGGCGTCCGCCCGGCGCGTGACAGCCGTCGTGCCCTTTTACGGCTACGCCCGCCAGGACCGCAAGGAGCAGGGCCGCGAGCCTATTTCGGCCAAACTGGTCGCCAATTTGATCACGGTGGCGGGAGCGCGGCGGGTGTTGACTATGGACTTGCACGCGCCCCAGATTCAGGGATTTTTCGATATTCCCGTGGACAATCTGCAAGGGGTCCGCATTCTGTCCGAAGCCATTCATGACAAGCAGCTGGACAATTTGATGATTTTTTCCCCCGACGCGGGAGGGGTGCACCGGGCCCGCAAGATGGCCAAATACCTGGAAGCGCCTCTAGGATTCATTGACAAGCGGAGGCCGGGGCCAAATGTGTCCGAAGTGGTCAACGTGATTGGGAAAGTGCGGGACAAGACGGTCGTCATCGTGGACGACATGATCGATACCGGGGGGACGATTGCCCAGGCAGCCCAGGCCATCATGGACCTAGGGGCCCGGGCCGTGTTTGCCGCCTGCACCCATCCCGTCTTTTCCGGGCGCGCGGCCCAGGTGCTGCGGGACTCGGCCATTGAGAGCTTTTTCGTGACGGACACCATTTCCTTGCAGGAGCCGATGGCGCGCACGACGGTGATTACCGTCGCTACCCTTCTGGCCGAAGCCATCATGCGGGTGCATGAAGATCTCTCCGTGTCCAAGCTGTTCGAATGAGCACACCGGAGATTCGTCTGATTGCGGGTTTGGGCAACCCTGGGCTGGAGTATGCGAAGACCCGCCACAACGTGGGATTCATGGTGCTGGACCGTCTGGCCGAGCAGCGCGGGGCGAGTTTCGTGCGCAACCGTTTCGGGCTCCTCGGCAAATGGGGCGGGGTGTTTCTGCTCAAGCCCCTGACCTTTATGAACCTGAGCGGCGACGCTGTCGGGGCGCTCGCCCGTTTTTATAAAATCTCGGCCCCGCAGATCCTCATTATTTCCGATGACCTGGATCTGCCTCTGGGCACCGTCCGGGTCCGGGCGCACGGGTCCAGCGGCGGCCACAACGGGCTCAAGTCCGTGATCCAGGTGTTGGGCACGGACGAATTTCCCCGGATCAAGGTCGGCATCGGCCGCCCGCCGGGGAGCATGGCGGTTATAGACTGGGTGCTCAGCCGCTTCGGCGCCGAGGAGAGAGCAGCGCTGGACGGGGCGCTGGGCGAGGCGGTGGACGCGGCCCAGTGGGTGGTGGTCCAGGGCGCGCAAGATGCCATGAACCGGTTCAACGGGCGCTAGCGGCAGACTTGGGGGCCTCCAGACAGGGCACACTAACGGTATCTTGGTATCAGGAGGGTCCGTTATGGTGGTGTACCGCTGCCGGCGCTGCGGCAGGCTGATTGGAGAATATGCAGGGTCCTGGGATGACCCGCTGCTGGGTCTAGCCCAGCTGCCCGCCGAAGATCAGGACGCGCTCATCACGCGTGTAGCGCCAGGCCAAACCCAAGTCAGCATCTTGTGCGAGCACTGCCTGCCCGTTCCTTATGATGAGGGCTTGTGGTATAACTAGGAACAAAGCTGGACCCGGGAGTTTTTGCCAGGGTCCGCAAGTCCTGGCAATGACAGGGATGAAAGGAATAATCATGGCCGATTTAAGCTCACTGCGCACGCTGTGGTCAGGGTATGCGCCATTTCATGACTTGACGGAGGCTTTGGGTGCGGGGAAGACCGCCCAGGTGTTCGGACTATCGGGCTCATTACCCTCGCTGTTGGCAGCGGGGGTATTACAGGCAGCGCCCCGCCCGGTTCTGGTGGTGACGGTGGGATTTTCCGAGGCCCAGACTTTTGAGGCCGAGCTCGCCCAGTTTGTGCCGCAGGCTCCCGTGTATCTCCTGCCTCCCCGCCCCCATGTCACCGGGGAGGTGCAGGCCCAAAGCCAGGAATGGATGCTGCGCCGCATTGCAGCGCTGGACCACGCGGCGCATGACCCGAGGACTGTGCTGGTCGCCCCGGTCGAGGCAGCCCGTCAACTGCTGATGCCCCAGACCCACAAAGCCCTGACTCTGAATGTGGGGGACATTGTGGACCAGGGCGAGGTCGTCACCCGCCTGGTCCAGCTCGGCTACCGGCGGGATGCGGAAGTGGGGGAAGAAGCGACCTTTGCGGTGCGCGGGGGGATCGTGGATGTGTTTGCGCCAGGAGGCCCGGCGTACCGCATCGAGTGGTATGGCGAGGAGATTGATTCCCTGCGCGTGTTTGATGTGGAGACCCAGAAGACGGTGGAGATGACGCAGCAGGCCGTGATTGGGGCAGCCCGGGAACTTTTGCTGACCCCAGCCGAACGGGACCGCGGACTGGAGCGCATTGCTCAGGAAGCCACGACGCTGTTTCACAATCTGGAATCCATGGGCCAGCAGGACATCGCCCTCAAAACTAAGGAACGGTTCGGTCACTGGCTCGCCGATCTGGCCGAGGGCCGCACGTTTGCAGGCATCGAGCGCTACGGGGCGGCCTTTTACCCGCTCAAGTCCCTCACCCAAGTCTTTTCGCAGCCGCCGCTTGTGATGTATCATGACCTGCCGAGGATTGCGGACGCGCTGCGCGGACGGGATCTGGACGAAACCGACGAACGTCTGCGGCGCTTGGAACGCGGGGACTTTCTGCCGGTGGAGGCGGAAGCCACCCTCATCCAGGAACAATTTTTCGTTCGACTGAAAGGCTACGGGGAACTGAGCCTGTCCCTGATGCCGCACCAGCGCAAGGAAAGCGGGATGCATCTGAACCTTACGGGGCGCCCTGCCCCCCGCATTCACGGCCAGACAGACCTGCTGAAGGCGGAAGTGACACGGCTGCGCAAGTCGCGGCTTAAGGTGGGGCTCGTGCTGCGGGACGGTGACGCCGTTCAGGTCATGCAGCGCCAGCTGATTGATGTGGGCATTCCCTGCCGCCAAGGCCTGGGCGAGATAGGGGAAGTGGGGTTGCTGACAGGGCAATTGGCGCACGGCTTCATCCTGTCGGAACTGGGAATTGCCATCTTAGCTGAGACGGAGCTGTCTGGACGCGAGCAGCCACGTCTGCGGCGTGCCCAAGAACCGCGGCAGACGGTGCGCCTGGCCGACTTGAAAACCGGAGATTACGTGGTGCATATTACGCACGGGATCGGCCGCTACCTGGGCATGGTGACCCTCGACATCCAGAACCAGCACAAGGACTATCTCCATGTCCAGTACGCCGGCCACGACACGCTGTATGTGCCCACCGACCAGTTGGGACTGATTCAAAAGTACATCGGAGTGGAGGGCCAGGACCCCAAATTGTCGAAAATGGGGGGCCAGGAATGGTCCCGGGTCAAAGACAAGGTGCGCGCCTCAGTCCGGCAGATGGCCGAAGAACTGATCCGCCTCTATGCGGTGCGGGAGTCCCGGCCCGGCATCGGATTTGCCGATGACACCCCCTGGCAGAAGGAATTTGAATCTGCCTTCGGCTACGAAGAGACCACTGATCAGGTCCGGTCGATCGAGGAAATCAAGAGAGACATGGAGAAGACCCGGCCCATGGACCGCCTCTTGTGCGGGGACGTGGGCTATGGCAAGACGGAAGTGGCCTTTCGGGCGGCATTCAAGGCCATCATGTCGGGCAAGCAGGTCGCCTTTCTGGTGCCGACCACCCTTCTCGCCGACCAGCACTTTGCCACGGCCAAGGCCCGCTTTTCCGGATTTCCCGTCGGCGTGGAAGTGATCAGCCGGTTCCGGACCCCCAAGCAGCAGAAAGACGTGCTGGCCCAACTCATTAAAGGCCAGGTCGACATGATTATCGGAACCCACCGCCTATTAGGCAAGGACGTCAAGTTCCGGGACCTGGGCCTGCTGATTGTCGATGAGGAGCACCGTTTTGGGGTGGCCCATAAAGAGCGCATCAAGGCCATGCGGGAGAATATCGACGTACTCACCCTGTCGGCCACCCCTATCCCCCGCACTCTGCATATGGCTATGGTGGGCGTCCGTGATATGAGTCTGATTGAGACGCCGCCGCTGGACCGCTTGCCAGTGGAGACCATGGTCGCGGAGTTTGACGAGGATTTAGTGCGCGAAGCCGTGCGGCGGGAACTGGACCGGGGCGGGCAGGTGTTCTATGTGCAAAACCGGATTCTGGCGATGGACCAGACCGTGTCCCGGCTGATGAAGATGTTTCCGGATGCGGCCATCGGGGTGATTCACGGGAGAATGGACGAGACCCGGATCGAAGATGTCATGGCCCGGTTCATTGAACAGGAATACGATATTCTGGTGGCAACCAGCATTATTGAGTCCGGGCTCGACATTCCCAATGCCAATACCCTTGTGGTGGAAGACGCTGACCGGATGGGGTTGGCCCAACTCTACCAAATCCGGGGGCGGGTAGGCCGTTCGGCCCGCCTGGCCTATGCCTATTTCACTTACCGGCGGGACAAGACACTGACCCCGCAAGCCGAGAAGAGGCTGGAAGCCATCCGGGAATTCACGGAGCTGGGAGCCGGCTACCAGATCGCCCTGCGCGACCTCGAAATCCGGGGCGCGGGCAACCTGCTGGGTTCGGAACAGCACGGCTTCATCGCGTCCGTCGGTTTTGACCTCTATACCCAATTGCTGGCCGAAGCCGTGCGCGAACTGAAAGGGGAGCAGGCGCCGGTGGAGGTCGACCCAGCGATTGACATCGCTGTCGACGCCTATTTGCCCGACACCTACATCAATGCCTCCTCCCAGAAGGTTTCCTTGTATAAACGGCTGGTTTCTGCGACAAGCTTAGAGGAAATCGAGGCTTTGGCCGAGGAGATCGCTGACCGCTTTGGACCTGTGCCCGTGCCCGTCGCCCGCCTGCTTCAGCTCTCCAGGGTGCGGGTCATGGCCAAGAATCTGAAGATTGTCCAGATTAGCTACAGGAAGGACAGGATTTTCCTTAAGAGCCTGGCGGAGAACCCCATGGATGTGGAGGCGCTGCACCGTTTGGCCGCCCGCTATCCCGGACGTCTGGTTCCCGGGGCGGCCAAAGCTCCGGAACTTAGCGTCAGACTGCCTCTGCGGCACACGGCCGAGCATGTTCTCGATACGGCCGAAGAGGTGCTGCTGACTATCAGGGGAGCGGGTGCCGGTGGCAAACAGGAAAGCGGGTAAGGCGCTAACATGGCTCATGGTGGCGGGCATGGCGTCTGGATGCGGGTCAAAGACGCCATCAGCCGTGGCCGAGGTGAACGGGGTCCCCATCAGTGCGGTGCAGTGGGACAGCGCGCTCCGCGGCAATGCTCTCATGAATGGAGAGCGTCCCAATATGGCCCCGGCTCTGGAAAAGGTCCAGCTCAGCACCTATGCCGACCAGGTGGCCGTGATGCAGTACAGTCAGAAACAGCACTGGCTGACCCCTGAACAAGCTTCGGCGGAGGCCGGGGCGGCAATAGCTCAGGCCGTCCGGGCCCATTTTGGGAACCGGACGTCTCTTTTCGCCCTGCTCCACCGCTACCAGGTGGGGCCGAAAAATCTGGTGGGATACGTCGCTGGCCAGATGTGGCTGATTGCCGCTTTTGACCATGTCACGCAGCATGTGCCCCAACCCTCCTTGCAGGATATTCAAACGTACTACCAGCACCACCCCCAGCAGTTTCTCACCCCGACCGCGGTGCTGGCCCGTGAAATTGTGCTGCCCACAGCGGCTGAAGCCGCCTCGGTGATGAGCCGGTGGGCGCATGGCGCCCGGTTTACCGCGCTCGCCCAAAAGTATTCGTCAGACCGCAGCAACCGGGATTCCGGCGGAACCATGGGTTGGGTCTTGGCGTCTTTAAACCCCCTAACTCCGACCAATGCATTCCTTTTGGGCCACTCTGCGGGACATAGTGGTATAGTTCACACCCGTTTAGGCTACGCTATCATCGAAGTTCAAGCGGTGCAGGGCGGGACGCCGCTTCCCCTCAGCGAGGCTGCCCAGGGCGTGAAGGAACAACTGTGGCGGGCCGCGAGGGCGCAGGCGTTCGACCAGTGGTCCCGGACCATTATTGGCCGGGCGGATGTGAAACTGCTTTAAGCTGTGAGTTTCTACCATCCGGCAGTTCTGGAAAAAATGCATAAACGTCTGGGCCGGTCGATATACTACCCCTGAGAGGCCGCAGGCGAAAGGAGGGCCATTAGTGAAAGCTACCGGCATTGTGCGCCGAATAGATGACTTGGGTCGTGTGGTGATTCCCAAGGAGATCCGCAGGACTTTGCGGATTCGGGAGGGCGATCCCCTGGAAATCTTCGTGGACCGCGACGGCGAGGTCATACTCAAAAAATACTCCCCAATCGGAGAATTGGGCGATTTCGCCAAGGAATACGCGGATTCTCTGTACGAGGCGGTTGGACATATCGCGCTGATTGCGGACCGGGATGCCATTATCGCTGTCTCCGGGGCTCCGAAGAAAGAGTTTCTGAACAAGGCGCTGGGTGTCCTGGTCGAGAAGGCGATGGAAGACCGCAAGACCTCTTTTTACAACCAAGGAGACCATAAGCCGAAAGGCAGCCTGGTCGGCGACGAGGACGAGGATAAGTTTCTGGTCGAAGTGATTGCGCCGATTATTTCCGAAGGAGACCCGATTGGCGCGGTGATTATCTGCACGCGCGAACCCGATGTAAAGATGGGTGAGATGGAGGTAAAACTGGCGGAAACGGCGGCGGGCTTCCTGGCGAAGCAGATGGAACAATAGCCTTCATTTCCACACGCTCTGATCTTTTTCGGTAGGAAGCCCGCAATGATCTTCGGATCATTGCGGTTTTCTTATGCCTCAGGCGCCTTGAGGCGCAGGCGGGGCCGGGTTGAGATGCGTCACGTCATAACCGGGAGACACAGGCCGCCCGGGAAAATCCACTGGGTCAAAATTGAATGACTCGCCGTAGACCTTCCACTGCTGCTCGGAATGTTCGAGCCAGAAAGTCACGATTTCCTGAGTTCTCTGGCTGCCCCGGGGACGGAACGCCCGGGTGACCGCAATGCGGTAATCGACCACCGCGCGGGTGGCGGACAGGAAATCGACGCTCCTGTCGGCGATCGCTACGTGGGTCGAGACGGGAGAAAGCCCGCTCGCCGTGTCACCGGCCACAGCCTGGCCCCACAGCCACTGCGTGAGAAACAGAGCCTGGCTGCCAGGAACGAGATGGCGGTCAAGCTGGGCCAACTGCCGGGGATCGTGAGGATTCATGCCCACCTCTCCTTGCAGCACCGTTCTGGCCACCCCCAGCACGGCAACCTGTGGAGATTCCATGCGGGCATGGGCCAACACGCCGAGAAGGCCTAAAGCGGCCGTTCCG
>DAHWJO010000219.1:0-4600 GCA_027344105.1 Sulfobacillus sp. | reverse complement strand
CTCAGCGCCAGACCCCGCACCCGCATGGAGTCGATGGCGTCAGCAATTTTCGCCATGCGCTCAATGGTGTCTTGCGCCTTGCGCCAGAATCCCCGCTGGATATACACATGGGCCAGGTCATCAAGCATGAAGGCTGCCGAGGGGCTGTCTGCCCCGATGTACTCCACCGCTTCCTCAATCAGGCGCTGGGCCCGCCCCAGCTGTCCGGCATACAAATAGTGGGCTCCCCGGTCGTGTACGGCCGCCGCGTAAATCGCGGTGTTGGCCAGCTCCACCGCGAGTTTTTCGGCCCGGTCCAGATAATCCAAAGATGCGGGAACCGCCCTGTGCTGTTCAATATCGACGGCTGCCAAGTTAATGCAGCTCCATGCCAGCCAAAAAGGCTGGCCCAGATCCTCGGATACCTGCAGAGACTGCCGGTACAGGGTTCGCGCCTGCTCAAACTGCCCTAGATTCAAATAGCAGGTGCCGCTGTTCAGAAGCATTTTCACAGCGGTGACCTCATCCGTATCTGGCTCCCGGAGCACTTCGTCAAACAGGTCAAGAGCGCGGGCAAAATCGTTGGTCCCCATCATCGAGGCGCCGGTGCGGATCATCGTGTCCCGGCGCGCCGTGCCCGGAATCCCGCGCGGCATGCAGGTGACAGCGTGCATGCCCACCCGCACCGCCTGCTCACCCCGCCCGCTCAACTCCAGAGCCTGCAGGAGCGCAGGCGCAATCTCCGCGAGCAAGTCGTAAAACTGGTAGGCCATGGCCAGGTCATAGGATTTCATCAGCACATCCCCGGCCTCGCCGTAACCCCCGCCGTCCGCCAGTTTCACACCTTCTGCGCACAGCACTTGCGCAGCGTGGCGCAGAGACGGTTCTGGCGCCTGGTTGCCTATAGGCGCACCCAAAACCCGGGCAAAATGGCTGAGCCACTCGGACGGCGGCGCGCACAAATTCTTTTCAATCAGGTCGATCACCTGCACCGGAATTCCCTCGGCTGCCAGGTCCTTCTGTTCCAGACCCCGTCCGAGACGCATTGCGCGGATGGCGTCTCCCACCGTCTGTGATGTGGCCGTATGCAATTTTGCACCTCGTGAGACTCTATTTGACACGTCTTGTCAATAATAGCAGATGCTTGGTACGGAATAAAGATTTTAGGGCCTCTGATCTGAGCCTCTTCGCCACCTCCGGCGCATGCGCCGGAGATCCGAGGACGACGCAGCCAGGTGCCGGACCATGAACGCCAAGTCACGCCAGTTGCCCAGCCTCCTGCGGGATCCGGTGACCGCAAAAAATGCGTAGTGGACGCTCGCCCACAGCGCCGTGGGACCCGGATAGTATTTCCACAGAAGACGCAGCCGCGCCATTTCCGCCAAGAGCTGGCGCTCCCCAGGATTTTTTGGATCCGAGTGCCCGGGGTGGTGCAGCACTGCGGCCGTGCGGCTGAACAGCACCTCATATCCCAGCCGCCGAATGCGCAGCCCGATTTCAGTGTCGTCATGCCACTTCGCCAGGGCCTCATCAAGCGGCCAGAGACTGTCGAGACCCCGCCGCCGGATCACCATCCCGCAGCCCATGGGGTAGTCTACCGGCTGTTCGTGCCATAACGCCAGATCGGCCCCGTGGGAATCCAGAGGTTCCCCCCACAAGCGGTCCCGTCCGTGCCCCGAGGCATCGAGAAAGGAGCCCGCGCCGTTGATGACTGAGCCGTCCTCCATCAAGACTAAAGGCGCGACCGCGCCGGCCTCCGGGTGGGCGCTGAGCACAGCCAGTGATTCTCCAAGCCAGCTTGGGGTTGCTTCCCCGTCACTGTCCAAAAACGCCAGCACCCTTCCTCCCGCCTGCATGACCCCCCGGTTGCGCCCTCCCGCGACCCCGCGGTTCTCCCCCAGGGTCACGACCTTCAGCAAGGGATCCGTCACCGTGTGCAAGAACCCGAGACTCCCGTCAGTGGACCCATTGTCCACCACAATCAACTCACCCGGGCGGTCCGGGAGGGTGAGCACAGAAGCCACAGCCTGCGGCAGCACATCTTCTCCGTTGAAATTGACAATGATGACGGACACATCCGAGAGTTTCACGGCCGGGCCACCTCGCGGTACAGGGCCTGGTGCGCCCGCCGGCTTCCCTGCCAGGTGGGCAGGCGGCCACCCAGAGGGAGCGCGGGGCGTTCCACGGCGCGAATCATCGCCTGCGCCCACAGATCCGGATCACCTGCCGGGACGATATCCAGTCCCGTGATATTGACGTCCAGCACCCCTCCCGTGGGCGTGGCCACCACCGGGCAGCCAAACCCAAGCGCTTCGAAGGCGCCTAGCCCGAACCCCTCGTAAAGAGACGGCTGCACATAGGCTGCAGCCTCCTGGTACAGCCGCACGCTGCGCGCGTCGTCCACGTATCCCAAAATATGCACCCGGTTAGCCATGTCAAAGGAGCGGTAGGCCTGCCAAAAATCTTCGTTGTTCCACCCATTGGATCCCGCCAGCACCAAGTGGTGGGGAAGGTGGCCCCCGCGAACTGCCTGGGCATAGGCCCGCAGCAGGAAGGTCAGATTCTTGCGGGGCTCCACCGTCCCCACATGCAGGAAATAGGGAAGGCCCTGGAGACTTTCTCCGCCAGGAAGAATCCCTGACAGCCGGTCCGCGCCCAGGGGAATCACCCGGATCCGTGCCGGGTCTGTCCGGGGAAACATTTCCTGAAGGTCCGCCTGTACTTCCCGGGAGGGAACAATAATGGCAGATGCCTGTGCCACCGAGCGCTTGACCATCTGCCGCAGGTAGCGGACGGTATCCGCCCGGACAGTGGAGGGCATGCGCAAGAAAGCGAGGTCGTGAACCGTCACCACCCGCTTGGCGCGGACCCATGGAGGAATGCTGAAGGCCGGTCCGTGAAACACATCAAAGGAGCGGTGCGCCAGATACCAGGGCAAAAGAACACTTTGCCACGGCACTCCCCGCACCCGGCGGATCACCTCAACGGGAACCGCATTCTCCCGGAGCTGGCGGGATTCGTAGGACAGGGCCGTCACCTGCATGTCTTCGGCCCCGTCCCCTGCCTGCAGAATCTGCGCGACGTACTGCGCAATTCCCGCCCGCTCGGCCTGACCCGACAAGACCCTCGCATCCACTGCCACCCGGATCACTGCTCGCCGCCTCCTTTCGCCGCCCGCTGCGCCAATCTTTTCACCGGTCTCTTAATCCAGCCAGGCAAGCGCCGGGCCGCCTTGCGGAACATCCCGCCTGCTGCGGGGCCAAACCGAGCCTCCCGCGCCCGTTCCCACTGATCCACGAGCGCATCCAGCCCGCCTTCCCCTAAAAGACCGCTATGCTCCTGCCACAGCGCTTTAACCGCCGCTGTCCTCCAAGGCGCGTCCGCTCGGGGTATGTAGACACCCAAAGCGGGCAGCAGCTCTGCTTGGAGGCCGGTCCGCGCCAGGTAAATCAATATCTGCCATTGCGGCCACAAAGCGGTGTCAGGGCGATCTTCCCAGAGGCTGTCGGCCAGCGCCCGCCTGCGGACAACCGGACGGGCATAGCACTGTTCCGAAACGAGAGCGCGGCTCCGGTGCAGATCCTCCGGCGCCTCCCAAAAAGGCTCTTGGCCAATGCTGGCCATAGGGTAGACCGCACTCAGCTCCGGGTTGCGCGCCAGCGCTCTGGCCGCTTGCGAGAGAAAATCCGGATCCCACTGCTCTGAATCCGCCACAAACGCTACGAGATCCCCGGCAGACTCCCGCCAGGCGCTGGTAAACTCCGGCGCTCCCGCCACCACCCGCACCCGCGGCGGGAGCGGGCCCAGATCCAAGACTGCGGGACCCGCCTGCGCCAGCAGGATCTCGCTGACACCCGGAGATGCGAGCAAGGAGCGCAGCATCTGGCCCCTCGCCTCTTGGTCCGGCCCGTCCTCAACAATCACTGTCAGGGAAAGCGGGGTCTTCCGCCCAGGTTCGACATCGTTGGGAGCCATATTCTGGAGTGCTGTCAGAATCCCCCCGGGTGCCGCCGCCAGCGCTGTCACCCGCTCCTTCGCCGCCTGACCCAAAGACGCGGCCAGTGCTGGATCCTGAAGAATTTCAGCCAGAGCCAGGGAAAATGAGGGCTGGTGCTCCGGATTGATGAGCACCCCCGCGCCGCCTTCAAGCATTTCCCGCATGCCGCCCCATTTTGAAGCGATGACCGGCAGCCCCTGGGACATCGCTTCCAGACACACATTCGGCCAGTTTTCGAAACGGCTGGGAAACACCACCACCCGGGCCCCGGCATAGAAGTTCTGCAGAGCATCGCGCCCAACCGCTCCCAAAAAGGAGACCCTGTCCCGCACTGCGGGGGGAATGCGCGACTCCAGGTGCGCCCGGAAGGACCGGGACCGGTACAGGGTATCCTGGCCGGCAACCTGCAGCTCGAACTCCAGCCCCTCCTGCCACAGCGGGATGCAGGCATCCACGAGCAGGTCGACCCCCTTTCGGTATTCCAGCCGCCCGGCGTACAGAACCCGGGGAGCACCGCCAACCGGGCTGGCTTGTGAGGCTGCTCCCGGGAAAACCGGGAGAGGGTGGCGGGTGACCGCCACCGGACGCTGGCTCTGGTCCTCATACTCCCGGGCCAGGTCCTCC
>DAHWJO010000218.1:0-4648 GCA_027344105.1 Sulfobacillus sp. | reverse complement strand
GCAGATCATCCGGTCACCCACGGCATGCTGTGCGTGAAGGGCCGTTATGGCTACGAATTTGCGCAGAGTGAAGAGAGACCCGATTAGGACCCGTTAGACCGCAGCACTGTTAATGCCAGTACAGGGAGTTCCATGCGCTCCCCGCTGTGATGGGCGCCGCCATGTGCGCATCACAGCGGAGGGCGCTTTGGAATTCTGCGCCTGCCCGGCGCTCAGCGGAGCCAGCCAGTTTCTGCCTTCCTCCTGGTGTCTTCCGTCTTCATCAGGACATCACATTTCGGTGCGCCAAGATAAGCTGACCGTTTCGAGCCGGTGAAATTCCGGCCTCCACAAGGACTAGCCCTCCACGGAGAATCGAGTCTTGGGTCTGAGGCCGCGAGGTCTCGGGCTAAGCGTAAACAGAGCGACGTCCAGGCCATAACCCTGCGGGGTGAAGCGATTGAGCTTCGTTAGAGTATAGTCCGAGGGCCGACCGGGTCGAAAGTCCGGGAAGGCAACAAGTAGGGGTGCGTTCACGGCGAGTGCCCCGGAGACCTCGGCGGAGTCGGAGAGCATGGCATGGCGGAAAGCGAAACGGACCAGAACTTGGGAGAGGCTCCGGGGGCCGCACACCGTGCGTACCCGCCACCCGAGAGGGAAAACCGAAGGGCCGGGAATGCCCACCGGAGCAGTCGGAGAACGCCCGGCGGTTTCACGAGCCGAAAAGTGAGGGCTCTCCATGGCTTGCAACAAACGGAGGGCCTCACGCGACCAGCGAATCGTGAGACTCATCGGTCCAGTCCTTCATCCAACAGTCTGAACGCCTCATCGGTGGAATAGACGCGGCCCTCTCGAATATCTTCCTTCGCGCGGCGGATACTCGCTTTGAGGTTTAGATCCCCCTCAATTTCCAAACCCACTTCGTTCAATAACGGGAGGCGCGCAATGAGGTACGGCACTCCATCCACGACGACAATGGTGTTCTCGGAATCCACGACGCGATGGAACTGTTCGGCGTCGGGACCGTCTAGACGCTTTAACACCCGCGCCCACCTCCCTCATGGATTTATTGTACACCCGGCTCGTCGTTATCGCCAATCGCCATGCACCCTGCGAAACCAGAATTCCACTGAGACTCTCGCTCCTTTTACCCAAGCTGCGTTGACGAGCGATTTTGGCCGAAAATCCCCAGCTTACCCCCGGGCTTTGGACATTGGCGAACTGCCGCCACGCCGTTCTGGTATTTCTCCCCCCTTCCGTCTCTTCACGGGGCAATGCAGCGGACCTAGATAACATGTTAGCACCAGTCCCGTTTCATCGCATATCGCGCGGGCTACACTGAAGACAGGTGAAGTCGATCAGGCAGAGCCGCGTACGAGAGGAGCTGATGCTACCATGGAGTATACCCGATATATCGGATGGGATGTCCATGCGGCCACGATTGCCGTGGCGGTGGCAGAGACCGTACGTCGTCCGGCCCACTTTGAAGGAACCCTGCCGGGCCAAGGCGCACGCCGTGCGCCAGTGGGGGTGCAGCGCCAGCCCGACCACGCTGCCCGTGTGTTATGGGACGGGTCCGACTGGGTTTATAGTGGACCCCAGAAACAAGACTACTGAAAGGGGTCTCGATAAGATACACGATGCCTATGCGAAAACACTTTGAGTTTGCCGTAAAAGCCGAGATCGTGTTGACCTTGTTGAAGAAAGAAAAATCGATTCACGCACTGTGCCAGGAATATGGCGTGCACACGAACCCGGTACACCCATGGCGCCGCGCCTTCTTGGAAAAGGCGGCCACCCTCTTCGATAAAGATACCCAGGGGGCCGATCTCCAGTAAAAGCACTACAAAGAAATCGCCCGCCTGTATGAGGAAGTGGGCTGCCTGACGACGCCGTGGTCTTGGCTTAAAACAGTGTGCGCTGCTGTCCTTGAGTCGCACGAGTCCGTATGATGTGCCGGTCCCCATTTCCCCGGAAGAAGTCGCCATCAAACATCGGATTGACGCTTTGTATACCGCGCATCCCTTTTATAGATCCCGCCGGATCACAGCGGTCTTGGTGCACGGTCAACCGAAAACGGGTGCACCTGTATATGCACTAAATGCCGCCACGAGGACGCTACGTACCCGTATTTACTCCGTGGTGTCACGCCGCTGCACCCGAATCACGTCTGGTCAATTAACATCACGTATAGTACGCCCAGCAAAGGACAGTCTCCCCGATAGGAGATCCAAGTTCCTTGAGTGGTGTGGAATGCAAGACCATAGACGACGCTGGCCCCAAAAACCGGTCCGATTTTGCCATCGACATCTGCAGTACTGTACCTAAAAATCCGTAGAAATATTGTCTTGACAATGGGGTCCACTTTAGAGTGTACGGACTGGGGAAAACTGACGTCGGGTATGATTTCGCACAGGGTGGACTCTCAGAAATGGAGAGAGACGGTGGAAGGACCTCACCGAATGACTACGCTTGGGGTTTGTGTAGCAACCCAACCAAAAACCGGGTTGATGTCGAAATCGTTGACCCAGTGACCGAGCGGGAAAGCTTTAAGCTAGGAAGTCAGTAGACATGTACCGGTCTTCCGATGAGACCAGTACACCTTTTTTTGTTGCGCGGTGGAGGATTCCGGCTTTAGCCGTGGGGAAGATGTCTATGTGAGTGAGGGGGAAGACGGGCCTTCAGGCCGGGGAGGATGTCCGCCCAAGCTCGGTGCTACCTGCTTTATCACTGGCCGGATTCCGTTATTGACGATTTAACGACATGATCTATGATTCAAAAAGAATGAGGTCATGGAGTGATGCCGCATAAAGTCAGTGTGTATTTAGACGACCATACTCATCGCAATTTGAAAGTTGCGGCAAGCCAGCAAGGTTTGTCTTTATCCGAATTTATGGCTCACAGTGCTAAAGATGCGTTACAACATCCGCAACGCCGTGCTGCGCACTAGGAGCGCTAGATCATTGGGTATGAATGGCAGAGCAAAAGGGGAGTACGCCACGAAGTTGACAGTATCCAGGCGATGCAAATCCGACCCGTCCAAGGATTAGCCATCCAGACGGAATCGCGTGTTGCGCGCGCCTCCGCGAGGCGGCGGGTGAAGTCTACACAGAAGCGACTGACAGGCCGCAACCGCAAAGTGAAGGGATGGGGCCTCGTTATACTGTGAGGCAGCGGCCGGCATCCCCTTGGTGGAAGGCAACAAGTACCGAGCCGTTTGGGCCAGTGCCGGGGTCGTAGACCGGGCCTGGCAGGAAAAGGATGATGATCAGAACGTGGGAGATCTCTCGAGGTCGCGCACGGCGCGTGCCCACCCGTGCCGATCCGCCGTATGACGGGAAGCGTCAGGCCATATTCGGAGGAGCGCAGTGAATTACACCGTCTCGATTCGCCCCCTCGACCCGAGACCCCATGGATACGCCGCGTCCAGGGCCTTGAGACAACAGGCTAATCCGTTGTCCTGCCACAAAAATCTACCCAATTGCTAAAATCTGGGGATCGGTCAGGGTTAGCCCCCACAACTTCCTTGAAAATCCCAATGGTGGCTCCATTCTTGTGCGGCAGCATGCGAACACCCGGGGCGAGTAATGCCAAAATGAAGCGCGGTGGGATATTACGCGGAGTTGAGAAAGAAGGAGGCCGGCGCGAAATGATATGTGGTTCGCGGCGGCCTCATTTCACTGTGATGCGAATTCACTCGGTTGCTACAATGTTGCTTTCCAGCACCGGACGCGTCAGCAGCGTCAGGAATAACGAAATTACGCTCGAAAGCCCTAAGGTAACAAGGCCGGCGAGGCGGAAGCCGGAGGGTATTAATCCGGCAAATATCGGGCCGCCTAACAAGGCTCCGACATTGAAGATCAGAAAGAGCCATCCCGTCACTGTTCCGGCTACCGAATCGTCAACGGAGTCCTGACCCATGGTGGCCGCTAAGTCGACATATATTCCCCATCCCGCGCCGAAGGTGAACGTAAAGACAATAAGGGCGGAGACATTGCTAGATACGGCAAACATTCCCAGGCTGCCGATCATGATGAGAAATGCGGCGAGGCTGACGATATATTTGCGCCCAAAGCGGTCGGCTAAATAACCAATCGGGAAGGCGCAGATAAGTCCGCCCAGACCGCCCATGGATGCAACGGCGGCTGCCGTGCCAGGAGCTAAGGCTAAACCTTTGAGCAGATAATCGGAGTAGTAGCCGAGGTAACCGAATAAGGCAATTCCGAACATGAAAATAGAGCCGGACAATATCAGCACGTTGCGGTGAAAAATTCCTGCGAAGCCGACGGTTCTCTTCTCAATTTTCTTGTACGTTGGCGGCAGCACCAAGTAAAAGGCAATCAGGGAGATGACGGCGGCTACTCCAGAAATGACGAAGGGAGTTTGATAATGGGGTAAAAAGGGCGTGATCAGCAAGGGTCCGGCGAATAGGCCGGCTCCGAAAAAAACGGCAAAAGCGGACACTGCGCGTCCACGGGTTTCGAAAAAAATGTCTCCCAGCAACGCGACGATGGCAGGTTGGAAAATGCCTACTCCAATGCCCACCAAGAATCTGGCTAAAAACAGCATAGCTGGACTGGTGGCATAGCCGGTCATGATGGTGAATACGGCAAAAATGACCACAGACAGGATAATGGTATATTTCACCGAAAAGCGGTCAAAGAGATAG
>DAHWJO010000217.1:0-4657 GCA_027344105.1 Sulfobacillus sp. | reverse complement strand
GGCCGTAGCCGCCCACTTTGGATGGAACCTCACCCAGTGGTGGCTGGGATTCACCGTCAGCGGGGAGAAAACCCGCCCGCTGCTGCCCGCGCCCCGCGTGCGAAAAATCTCCGGCCACCCTTACGGACCGGAGTCGCACTGGGCAGCGACCGTGGTTATGATGGGCGTCCTCATCGCGTTGCTAGCCCCGGGCCTGGCAGCTCTGCACGTCTAACCGGCGGGCCGCGCCGCTGCCTCCGACCCCATTCTTACAGGCCGTCGGCAATAAATTTTTCCATGGCCATCACATCCACATACCGGCCGTCAAGATATCCCTGCCGGTAAAAGGTGCCCACTTCGCGGTATCCCACTCCCCGGTACAGGCGTTGCCCGGCCTGGTTATGGGGAAACGTAAACAGCACAATTTTATAGAACCCGTTCCGCCGCGCCGCGCCTTCAAGTTCCCGCAGGAGAATGCGCCCGATGTGGCGCCCTCGCCACGCCCGGTCCACATACACCGACAGCTCAGCCACCCCGCGGTACGCCGGACGCTGTGAGTAGGGATTGAGGGAAGACCACCCGACAACCGCTGCCTCATGCACGGCCACAATCACGGTGTAGCGCCCCCCGTGCGCTGTCCACCAGGTGTCCATATCCGGCGGAGTTTTGAGGTCGGAATCCAAAGTCGCAATGCGGTCCGCGATGCCCTGATTGTAGATATCCCGAATGTCATTCAAATCCTTGGCCCGCGCGGGCCGGACAACGATATTGCCGCCAGTATCATCCACCGCTTCTAACCCACCCCCAAAATTTTTCCAGGCATTGAGCATTGCTGCATTAGCTATTAAGATAGAGGAAGAGAGACAGTTTTGCCAAGGGGGTGGATTCACCATGGTGCCGCCGCAACCACCAACGGAAATTCCTGCCGCTATATTCAACTTCTTTATGCTTTTACTGTTGTGGCGGTTTTCCCTGCGCTTGCTCCGTCGTCCTCACCGCCATAGAACATGGATTTCAGAGTCCCCGTCTGCGCGCCACTTAGCCGCGCCGCCCGAAAAGAGTCCACTAGAAATAGCGCAGGAACGCTATGCTCAGGGTGACATCGGCGACAAGGAGTTCGAAGAAATTGTCGAGCACCTGTTGAAGTCGCGGTCGCCTTCCCAAGATTGGTAAGGGGCCGGGACAGAGACGACAGGAACTGCCCGGCCTGATGACATTCTTGTCTGGCTGGCAGCTAAGCCTCTCTATTCTCACTGTTCCATCTTGACAGATAATTATTGATATTTAAAATCCCTCTCGACCAGCCATGATGAAACGTCAATCACGAACAGTGCAGGCACGGGTATGGACAGCCATTCCAATAAAGAGAGGCGCCGCCCGAGAATCTCGCCATACAGCAGCGCGAGAATGCGCCCGTGGGAAATTACGCCGATAGAATGCCCCCCGTTAAGAGAAAGCAATTCATTCAGACACAGAGTAATCCGTCCAAGAGCACCCGCGGAGTCCTCCCCCCGGGAGTCCCGAGCGATACCGGCCGCTGACGCAGTCCAGTCCTCAATATCCCGCAAATTGTCATGAGATTCCGTGGGAATGCTGGCCACTTGCGAGATAATCCGGGCGGTCTGGCGCGCCGGCCTCTCGGGACCGTGATAGAGACGTTCCATCTCCCCCCACTGTTCCTGCCTGGCAAATTCCCGCGTCAGTTCCACGCCCGCGGGGGACAGAGACCACCCCTGATCCGCCACCCTTTGAACGGGTCCAGGGCGGATAACATAAATCTTATTCCCCATTCGGCCTCTCCTTCCTGACTATTCACAGTATCTTCTTGTAAATTTTATTCTACTGCGGTTTAATCATTTTTGCACCTCGCAAGATGACAATGAGGATACGGTTCTGAGGTTCTTTCCGGAATAAATCGCGGAGACGTAGGAATAATAGCAGCACGGGAGGACAGCCATGGATAAATCTTGTCTTGAAAAGAACGTCGGTTCCATTGACCGCATTGTGCGTTTAGCGTTGGCGGTCGCTCTGTGGATTTGGCCGCTCACGACCGGGATGTCCGTTTTAGCAACAGCAGTGATGGCGGCTCTGGCCGGTATTCTTCTCGTCACCGTCATCACGGGCTACTGCCCACTCTATGGGGCGATGAACTGGTCAACCATGAAACACCGTTCACGGGCCTGAAGAGGAACGGCGCGAGCCGGGGACCAGTTAAGTTTAACGCCTATTCACCGGGAGGCCTGCCGCCAAGACGACACATCCGGGTCTTGACAACAATTGGTAACATGTTAAGGTAATTTTATCGGGAGATCACATCACAGGTGTGATCTTGAACAATTTTCTGGAAGCCGGATTGCAGTACAGCACTGGGTGATGCATCCCGATTCGTCCATCGCCCCTGCGGTCTTGACCCAGCTTAAAAGGAGGTGAACAACGTGGCTTATTTGGATGATAAAATCCGCGATCAGGTCACTCAGTTTTTTCAGGACCTGAAAGATTCTGTAACCATTCAGATTTATCCCGGGCCTGAAGGGGAAACCGCTCAAGTGTTTACAGATCTCGCCAACGAGGTCGCCGACCTGTCCGATCTGATTATGGTCAGCCAAACGGCAGACGCCCCCGTCCTGGAGCCCGGCCATTCAGGAGATGAGACTATTTCCGGGCCTATCGCCACTCTCCTCGACAGTCAGGGGCATGCCACGGGAATCCGGTTTGTCGGCATACCCAGCGGCCATGAATTCGGGGCATTTTTGGAAGATATCAAGGCGGTTTCCACCCGTGAAGTCAATTTGAGCGACAAGGCCAAAGAGGCCTTAGCCCAGATTACCCACCCGGTGCACATCCAGGTATTTACGACTCCTACGTGACCATACTGTCCCCGGGCTGTACGCCTGGCACATGATATGGCATTGGAATCGCCCAATGTGGTGGCTGACATGGTGGACGCCAGTGAGTTTCCCGATCTGGCAGGTAAATATAATGTGTACGGCGTACCAAAATCGGTGGTCAATGGCAAGCTTGACGTGACCGGTGCAGTACCGGAGAACCAGTTGCTGAAGATTGTGCTCGAAGCTGCCGGTCAATCCTGAGAGAGAAAGAAACAAGGCCCTTATAGGGGCCTTGTTTCTTTATCTATTCCCGCACTCCCAATGCCTTGGCCAGTTTAGGTCGGTTGAACCCGACGATTACTGTCCCATTTACCAGTATCACCGGCACGCCGGTTTGTCCAGATTTGCGTTGCAGTTCTTGTGCTGCCTGGGCGCTTTTCGAAACATCGACTTCTTTAAAAGGCACTTTGCGCTCCTGCAGAAACCGCTTCGCGGTCCGGCAATGGGGTCAAGTCTGTGTGGTATAAACAATAACGGCCAAAAAGCCCACCTCCCCTAAAACGCAGGTTGTTTTCCCCTCATTATACCCCTGCAGGTATTTCGCCAGCAACAAATCCCTGACCCAGTGACACACTTTAATCCTTCCCGCGTATTTTGATTAGCAATCGCTGGAGGTGATAACGAATGGCACTGATCCCGTCCGAAATTTTGGCCGAAGCCCATACCGCCCGTGGATACCGGTCATATTATGGAGACTGGCTCCAGAATATCGGCACCATTATTGTTTTGCATGGCCACTACCGCACCGTCTCCGCGGTATTAAAATCTTTTTCAGTCCGCTTAGCGCAGCCACCGTGGCGCTTTCACGACTCAGTAAATCCCGACCTTCTTACGGGTCTAGTCATTCCTGGACAAGGCACGGCCGTGGTGGCCGCTTCTTGGCTTGACGATTCAGGCGGCTGCCCACCCATGCAGGACATCCACCATATTCGGCTGGAGGATACCGCCGAACGCTATCCTTTCCCGTCTCCCGATGTTTACCGCCACTTGCGGATTGCCAGGGAATATCTACTGGACATTCATGACTTTTGGCAGCATTCTACAAAATTGCCCGAGGCTGTGCACGATGTCCAGGATATCCTGCTCAACGCGTTTTCCGCCCCCCAGGAAGGCCCTCTGGGACCGCGGCAGGCCCGGCACGGCTTCGGCACGGCCCTGTCCGTTCGAGGCCCCTATTCCCCTGTGAGGATGCGTCCGGTCCGGCGCCGGACCCTCATCATCAGTCCGCCCGGATCAGGCGTCGCCGAGCTGATGCGCACCCTAGGCCACCATGCCGCTGAGCGGGGCGACGGTGTGATATTCTTGCACTGCGGACTGGATCCGGAGCAAGTCGATCACCTCTACCTGCCGGATAGGCAGTGGCTGATCAGCCACTCGGTCGCCCCCCACTGGCAGCAGCCATCCATGGACGACGAGGTCTTTGACTTGACAGCCGTGAGCGAGGACCGCGACACAGGAGACAACCTGGATACTCTATATTATTTGTACGCGCAGGCCTATCATATGGCCTGGGCGCAAATCTCGCGCGAAACTCCTCCAGCAGGCGTGCCCAATCAGGGACTGGTGCGCCACGGCCTCAACCAGCTGGCTTCGGCGCTGCCGCAAATGGGAACTCCGGCGGAAATAGCCATGGCGCCCAACACTGGAACAGCACAAGAGCGGCTATTCTGAGCCGCTCTTGTGCTGTTCCTGCCAATGCGGTAAGACTTTGCAGGTCAGACCGCGCCGGTTTCCCGGCTTTCCTCGAGCGCCTGCAGCACTTCGTCCGCCGCTTTGCTGCGGTAGCCGCT
>DAHWJO010000216.1:0-4684 GCA_027344105.1 Sulfobacillus sp. | reverse complement strand
CAAGAACTGGCGCTGCAGGTGTTCTTGCGTGACGACGCCGTGGACGAGCTCTACCATACTCTCCATGATGATATGCTGCGGGCCATGCACGAAGATTCGCGGGCCATTGAGCAGGCCAGCTACCTGTCTCTGGCAGTCCGCTATCTGGAGCGCATTGCGGACCATGCTGTCAATATCGCCGAAATGGCGGTGTTTGTGGAAAATGGGAACCGCCGGCCTTTCCGCCGCACCCCGGACGGAGATAATGTCCATGGTCAGAGCTGAACCGGGAGTCTGCTCATGACCGCAAGCTGGATCTCTCTCGTCGGCGGCATGGCGCTCTTTACTTTTGGCCTGTCGCAGACGAGCGACAGCCTGAAAAGGCTCACCGCCGGCTGGCTCAAGTCGCTGCTGCTGGTCATGACCAAAAACCCTCTGGGCTCTATGGTGCTGGGTCTGAGCGCCACCATGCTGGCGGGCTCATCCAGCGCGATTACCGTGATGGTGGTGAGTTTTGTCAGCGCCGGGCTGCTAGAACTGCGGCAGGCGCTGGAAGTGATATTGGGGGCGGCCATCGGCACCACCTTGACGGTGCAGCTGATCTCGTTCGATTTCATCCGCTACGCCCCGCTGCTGGTCTTTGTCGGGGTGGTCATCGGAATCATTCAAAGAGGGCGGCCCAATGCCTCCCTCGGCTCGCTGACTCTCGGGTTTGGCCTCATTTTCTATGGCATGATGGTGATGATTTCCGCAGTGCACACTTTGTCAGGTGTTCCCCAAGTGCGGGCCGCCCTGGCTGCGGTGGACCATAATCAATTCATGGCCTATATGCTGGCCATGGTGTTCACGGCGCTCATCCAGAATTCCGCGACGGTTATTGCCCTGGCCATCACCTTCCGAATTCACGGCCTCATCGGTCTGCCCACGGGCTTGATCATTGTGCTGGCCGCCAATGTGGGATCTACCGCAGCCGCCCTGTACAGCGCCTGGCTCGAAGGCTCCCGCAGCGCCAAGCGAACCGCAACCGCCTACTTTCTGATGAAATTCACCGCCTCGCTGGCAGCCGTCCTGGCCTTGCCATGGCTTGAAATGGCCGTGCGGGCCGTTGACAGTTCCCCTGGCCGGCAGCTGGCCGATGCCCACTCGCTGTTCAATATCGCCATGGCCATCGTGTTCGTCCCGTTTTTAGGACCGCTGGCCCGCCTGATGGAGCGCATCCTGCCCGATATCCTGCCGGAGCCCGTCAGTGTGCTGCTGGACACCGACCTGCTGGAAGATCCGCCTGAGGCGCTGTCCCGGGCCGCGTCAGAAATCGTGCGCATGGCCCAGATTATCGACAGCCGCATTTTCGAGAGGCTGACAGGCTACCTGCAATTTCCCAGCGAGGCGGATTCCCGCACCATGCGCCAAGCCGAGTCCGATGTGGACCTCCTCCACCATGCTGTCACCCACTACCTGTTTCAGCTGGGACGGGAGACACACCTTGCCGGCAGCGAGCTTTCAGGCCAAGTGCGCCTGCTCTATCTGGCCAACCACCTGGAGCACCTGTCCGACACTGCCATCAAGGTCATCAACACCCGCGACAAGCTGGTGCGTCGCAGCTTTGTCTGGCCTCCCTCATTATGGGACGACACCCGCAACCTGCTGGAGCGCCTCCGTGTCCAGTTCGCGCGGCTTGCTCAGGCCATTGCCCAGGATGATGATGAGCAGGCATTGCAGCTTGTCCAGGAAAATCCGGAAATTCTGCGCCAAGAAGGCAAGATCCGCCTGAGGATCCTGACGCACGTCGACGAATCCCAGCTGCCCTTCACCTCGGCCCTGCTCGAGTTGTCCGATGACCTCTCGCTGTTGACCGGCCGCATCGCGGCGGTGTCACGGGCTTTGCTGGGAATTATCTGACGGACAAGGCTCTGGCCTTCGCAGAAGCGCCAGCAAATTCCCGGCCACGTCGTCGCCCAGCCACGGCAGCTTGCTGTCCACGTGCCAGCGGGTGATCAGGGCAAACAGCAGTCCCAAAGCCGCCTGCGCCAAAAACTCGGGCGCGATGTCCCGGCGGAACTCCCCCTGATCCTGCCCCGATTGGATGATCTCCACCATCTGCTGGCTCATCACCTGGCTCAGCTGCTCCTGCAGCACCGACTGCACCTCCGGATGAGTGGAGGCGTGCGACAGCATCTGGAAGAGGATTTGCCGGTTCAGCGGCCGGCTGTATACCGCCAGGTATTCCTTCACCAGCATCCGGATGGTATCGCGGGGCGAGTCGCCCCGGCTGCTCTGGAGAACCTGCTGGACTTGCGCCAAAGGCGACGCCTGCCGTATCACCTCAAGAAACAGGGCCTCTTTATCTTTGAAATACCAAAAAATCAGGCTGGTCGTGGAAATCTGCGCTTCCCGCGCGACATCCTTAATCGAGGCCTTAAATCCCTGGGCGCCAAACGCCTTCTGCGCCCCTTCGAGAATCTGCTCCCTGGTCGAAGTGTCCTTGGCCACGGCCTGGCGCCATCTCCTGTCCGCGAACTGTTCAGACCTATATTGTATCACGCGAACAAAAAAAGGGTTCCCGCCCCGTTCCAGCCATGGTTCTAAGCCAGGATGCCGACCCGCCCAGACGCTCAGGCGCTAATCAAAATATTACCCCCTCTACCTCTTCACCAAGTCTGCGCCGCAAGGAATGAATGTAGAGGCCGTATTTTTTTCAGGGCGGAGGCTTGGGATAAGTTCAAAGACTACGGCAAGAGAAACAGAGGGTCTGACATGTTCGGTTGATTCGCGCGACTGCACAGTAATGGGAGCACGGCAATCTTGGCAAAGCCAGATTCGCCATGCCATAAACCTCTGAGCGGGAACCATTCCCAGTTGCGATTCCCGGGGTCAGAATCCCCCGGGAAGAACGGGTAAACGTGTGCCTCCAAGGTGATGCTTGCAGAGCACACCATTTGCCATTTGCAACAGCCCTAATTGACCACGCGCAAAACTGCCCCGAGCGCACCCTCTTCCCCACGCCTACGGAAAAAGATGGTAAATATCAAAATAAATCCCATCCAACGTTAGTCATGGTGCTTATCGGCCTTCTCAAAGACCTTTTTCAGACTCTCCAAAGCCTCATCGGCCTTTTTTTGAACACCTTCCCATGCATCCGCGCTGGAAGATTCCAGGGCGGCCAGCAACTCTTTCACCTTATCCGCATGTTGGCGCAGTGAGACTTTTTCGTCCTGATAATGGCTATGCATGGCCGCATTGGCATTCTTTGCCTTACTGTCCCACTGATCGATCCGGGCGCTCCACTTGTCCAGTTCTTTCTTCAATTTGGCGGTATACTCTTCGCGTTTGGTCATGACTGCCCATCTCCCTCTATTATGCTTTTGCGACGGTGACTCTTTATTATGAACGCACTGGGGGCTTCATGGTTATTTTTGCGAACCCCCATGTGCATGGCTTCAGTGTACCTCACACCGAACGCGCTGCACGGTCAACCACTTCAAATTGTTTGGGATGCGGGAACGTCATCCGGCCTAGCTGCTGCGCCGTCAGCTTTAATCTCCCCACCACATGCGCCACTGCAGACAAGCCGGACGCATCCACACCCACAGCGTGGATGCCCATAATTCTTCCCGTATCCCGAGCAACGACAAGCTTGTAAAATCCTTCTGTCTGGTCCACCATCTGCGCCCATGCTTCTTTTCCCATCGGCACAGTATGTTCCCAGACCTCAGTGCCGTGCACTTCGGCCTCGGCCTTGGTCCATCCTACGGACATTCCTTCCGGCCGGTCGAATACCGTTGTGGGCATTTAGATCGCGACTTGCAGTCTTCATTCCGATTCAGCACCTATTAATTTGGTCCTGTTCCGGGGACTGCCGCCATATCTAAAGTGAGGATTTCCTATTTCCAGCGACACCATGCCCACAGACCATCAACCGATCGCTGCTATGGCGCAGGCGCAGAACTATGCGTTCCGGGTCATAAATAATTAGGGATGCGTTCTAGGGGGAACTCTGAGCTGCCAGCCTCATGTGTATGAAATGCTCCCAGTTCAGCCAACATATCCCGGAGGTGATGACAACGTGGCCTACGACGACTCCGCGGCGCTCGAAGATATTCGGGCCCTCGTGAAAAATCTCCTGCAGACCCTAGAAGCCTGGATTGCCCTGCAGAAAGATGGGTCCCTCGCCCTGACCCGCTACACCCCGGATGTGCCCGCCGCTTACAACCGCATTAAGGCGGGATTCGGCACCAGCCCCGATGTGCTGCTGCGCTGGCTGCAGGTCCCCGCCTGCGCGCCTGACAAGGTGCTGCTAGCCAGCATTGATGGTTTATCCAACACCCAGATGGTGGACCAGGACATTGTAGCGCCTCTGCTGCAGACCCACGCCGATCCGGCATCGTGGGGCGAGACCACACTGACGCCCGGCCATATCCACGCGGAAACCTCCTGGGACACCATCATTCAGGCGCTGGCGGCGGGAAACACCTTGGTCTTCGCCCCCCATTTCCCGAAAGTCTGGGTGGTGGATACCGTCACCTACAAACAGCGCGCCATCTCCCGCCCGCAAACGGAAACCAGCGTGCGCGGGCCGGAAGATGCTTTCAACGAAGTGCTCCTGACCCAGATGAACCAAATTCGGCAACGCATTCTCGATCCATCCCTGCGCTTTCACCAAATTGTCCTCGGGGAGCGCCAGCACACCGCGGTCGCTGTGACCTAT
>DAHWJO010000215.1:0-4797 GCA_027344105.1 Sulfobacillus sp. | reverse complement strand
GAGAACATGGGAAAATTTGGCGTGCGCGAAAATCCCAGCCTCATGGCATGGCGGCACGGAGGAAGTGCCAGTAATATCAAAAGCCGGGTGCCTGGCGGCACCTAGTCCATGACCATGCCGCCCGTCACATTCAGGGCCTGGCCTGTCATGTATTCGGCGGCAGGTGATGCTAAAAAGGCTACAACACTAGCCACTTCATCTGGGGTGCCTAGGCGCCGGAGAGCTGATTTGTCCTTCCATTCCCTGCGGGCGTCGAGGGAGGGGAGATTTGGCATGCCCGCTTCGGTCAAGAGGATGCCCGGGCATACGCTGTTGACCCGAATGTTGTGGGGACCCAATTCCAGGGCCAGTACTTTAGTCAACTGGATTACCGCAGCCTTGGTAGCGCCGTATGCCCCCTGCCCAACCATACCGATTTTTCCGGCCATGGATGCGATGTTCACAATGGTGCCCTGCTGCCGGGCGATCATTGAACGGGCCACGGGCTGAGTGACGAAAAGAAGGCCCTTGACATTGACATCAAACATTAGGTCCCATTCCTCTTCGGTTATGTTGATAAAATCGTTGACCCGCAGGATCCCGACATTGTTGATGAGCACATCGACAGGCCCCATCTCTCTTTCCATGTCGCTCACTGCGACGTCCACTTGAAGATGGTCACGGATATCGCAGGGAAAATAGCGGCCCCCGCTATCCTTCAAAATTTCTTCTGTTTCATCATCTGGAGTCGGTGCTGCATCTAGCACTGCGACTTTGTCTCCCTGTGCGCTAAACTTATTCACCAGCGTCTGTCCAATGCCCCGGTTGCCACCGGTAATTGCCACAACACGACTCATCTTCATTATTCCCCCTTGGGCTGGAATGGCAACCACCTCAAATTTTGCCGCGAAGCCGAGCCTCGTGCAGAGGCTGCCACGTGGATGTTAGAGAGCCATTCCCCCTCCAACTTGAATGATATCCTTCGTCTGCGGCTATCGCAACACAGCTCCAGTGGCAACCATTTTCTCTGGTTCTTCGCGCAACGCAACCGCTCCTCCCCCACCTGGCCGGGTAGAACACTCCACCGCTGGAAGGGCCATGGGCGCTTTAGGAATACAGCGCCTGCAGCCCCGGAAGCTCCTCTCCTTCTACCCACTGCAACAGCGCCCCGCCCCCGGTGGAGATGTGAGTAATGCGGGCGGTCACCCCTGCCTTAGTGATGGCGGCCACCGTATCACCTCCGCCGATAACCACCGAACAGTTCAAATCGGCCACCTTGTTGGCGAGCGCAATCGTCCCGTAGGCAAAAGCATCGTATTCAAACACTCCCATCGGGCCATTCCAGAGAAGAGTCTTGGCCGGTTCTATGGCCTGGACAATTTTCTGTACGGTTGCGGGTCCAATGTCTACGATCATCTCGTCCTCGTGAATATCATCCACGGGGCACAGGCGGCTCGGCACATTGGGGCCCACGGCCGGTGCGACAATGACGTCCTCTGGCAAGAGGATCGGGATATGCTGGCTTTGCGCTTTATCCAGGAGGTCTTTCGCTTGCCCTTCCATTCCCTGTCCACGCAGCGAATGGCCCAGCGAACGGCCTTGAGCGGCTAAAAATGTGTTGGCCATGGCGCCCCCTAGAACCAGACCGTTAAGCTTGTCCATCAGCCGCGACAGCATCAGCAGTTTGTCGGGGACCTTAGCGCCACCCACAATGGCCCAATAGGGCAGCGCCGGCCGGCCTAACAAGCGTTCGAGGGTCTCCACTTCGGTTTCCATTAGGTGGCCGGCGTAGGCCGGCAGGTATTGCGGAACCCCAACGATCGAGGCATCAGCCCGGTGCGCGGTCGAGAAGGCATCGTCGACGTACACGTCCCCCAATGATGCCAGTGCGCGCGCAAACCCCGGATCATTGGCTTTTTCTCGCGGGTCAAAGCGCAAGTTTTGCAAGACCAGCATTTCTCCCGGTTTGAGGGCATTGACTGCCTCCGTGGTTTCATCAGAAATAATGCTGTCGACAAATCTCACGGGATACGCGAGCACCGATTGGAGGTAGCGGACGACAGGTGCCAGGCTTTCGCTTTCGTCCCAGCCGCGCGGCCGCCCTTTGTGGCTCATCACGATCACCCGGGCTCCGTCGTGAAGCAGGGTGTTGAGTGTGGGCAAGACTGCCTGAATGCGTGTCTCGTCGCCGATATAACCGGTTTGGGGATCCGTGGGCACGTTGAAATCGACACGGACCAGCACGCGTTTGTCGTAAACCGGTCCGATATCTTCCAGACGGCGCAGAGTATGAGGCATAGCTATCAATCCCTTTCTGTTATCATTTGCGTCAGGTCAACGAGCCGCTGGGCGTATGCCCACTCGTTGTCGTACCACGCCAGCACCTTCACCAGACGTTCGCCAACCACCATTGTTTCCAGAGCATCGATAATCGCTGAATGTGGATTTCCCTTGAAGTCTGTGGAAACCAGAGGCAGTTCGCTATACTGGACTATGCCCTCTAAAAGACCGGAAGAGGCATGGCGGAAGGCCTCATTGACGGATAGAACCGTGGCGGGACGGGTGGTGTTCACGGTCAGGTCCACGATAGAAACGGCGGGGGTAGGCACCCGCAGTGCGACTCCGTTCAGCCGTCCCTTGAGCCGGGGCAGCACGCTGTCCAGTGATCGGGCCGCCCCGGTGCCTGCAGGAATGATATTTTGAGCGGCGGCGCGAGCCTGCCGGAGGTCAGGGTGCGGCGAGTCCATCAGCCGTTGCTCGTTGGTATAGGCATGGACAGTGGTCATCAGTCCCGATTCAATGCCAAAACTCTCATCCAGCACTTTCGCTACCGGAGCCAGGCAGTTCGTGGTGCAGGAAGCCATCGAAATCACTTGGTGCTGCCACGGCTGATACTGTTCTTCATTGACTCCGAGGACAATAGTAATATCCTCATGCGATGCTGGCGCGGTAATGATGACTTTTTGGGCTCCGGCCCGGTCAATGTGGGCCCGTGCCAAATCGCCGTCCGTATATCTTCCGCTGGCTTCGATGACAATATCCACACCTAACTGGCGCCATGGAATGGCGCCCGCGTTATGCTCGGCAAATACCCGGACCAAGTGGCCATCCACTGCGATGAATCGCCCCTCAACCGCGACATCTGCGGCAAATGTTCCATAGTTGGAATCGTATTTCAGCAGGTGGGCCAGAGTTGCCGAATCTGTCTGATCATTAATGGCGACAATATCGAACTGGTGTTGTGCCTGGGCAATTCGAAAAAATTGCCGCCCAATACTGCCGAATCCATTAATTCCGACCTTAACCATTCCGTTGTCGCCTCTTTCTTTAAGGGCACCTGGACGTTATTGCCATGTCTGGCGGTGTCCAGCTAGTACTATGCAGCCGCAGAAAACCGCTACAGCTAGTATGAAGGAAAGGGTCGTCCCGAAAATACGCCCAAATGGGCCTGATTTGAATAGCCATTGGTTACAGATTGCGGGCTTGGCGCAACGCGTTGGTGTCTCAAGAATGGCGAAAGGCTGCGGCATCTTTCTCGCCGCAGCTTCTCCAGCTCCGAGGTCAAGGGGATTGGGAACTGCGAAATTCCATGCGGAAATTAGCGCCTTCCCACTGCCGCTCGTCCGTCCAGTACATAGTAAATTCCACAGAATCGATGCCTGTCAAAGCGATGTCGAGATAGTACATGCCCAAACCGGAATTCTGTAGAGGAGAATTCTGGGGGTGCTGCCAATTGTCGGTGGTGTAGACGACGACCCCGGGCTTGTTGACCGCGATCCTGAGCGTCCGGTCCCCCTCGTGCCAATGCAGCCGCTTGTGATTGAACTGCCAGAAGACGATGGTAGGCTCGATCCTGTCTTCGGACGTCTCTACGTACCGGGTATGCACAAGTTCCGGCAATTCGAATACGTGCCCATCCATGGCGGAGCGCAGCAGTTTGATGTATTCGGCATGGGCCCACACCAGAGGCATTGCCGATCCCGACGGGCGGCCCAGAAAGAGTTCGCGTTCGGGAATGTCGGCGCTGTCCCACACTTGCTCCGGCAAGAGCCCGCCAATGCTCGCCGCCCCTTCCATCGCGCCAAGATAAATCTCTGCGGACTGGCTCAGAGCCAGCGCGTAGTGTCCGCGCTCACCTGCTAAAAGGGGCCATAGGCGGCCATGTCCGTGGCCTTGGAAAGGAGAGCCATCCGATTCCTCGCCGTACCCGTCGTGGTTGTAACGGTGCCATAAAGGCCCATACGGCAGTTCCTGTTTTAAAATGGCGTCATAGGCCGTCACGGACTTCACGATATGAGGGTCATCAGCTGCTTTAACGCCGTAGCGCACCAGTTCCAGAAATCCCCCGTCAATCACCGCTTCTTCAGGATAGAGGTTGGGGGCGCCCGGAGGCATGTTCTTGATGGGCACAAATCCGTGATCCATCCGCCCGTCAGGGTTGCGCGGAGCTTGAGTGTGGATGCGGATGTAATGGCAGGGGAAACGGGGATCCACTTGACCGTGCTCGGTAAAGGTCCACTTGTCAATCCGCCCCTGCCAGTAATCGGCCAGTTGTTCGCAGTACAGGGCCACATCGTGGTCCCCGCGGCGGCGGGCCAGCTCGGCGCCTACCACCAAGGCGCCGATGGTGATGGCTAAGGTAGAGGGCGAATAGCCTCCGTCTTCCTCCCAGCGGTCCTGCTGCGTGACGGGGCCCGTCTGGCAAATATATCCGAGCGCTTTGCGCACCATGGGGTAGATATCCTCGCCCGCATGCATGGCGTCCATCTGTTCCAGGCGATAGGCCAGCAAGATGGGGAAAGCGGTTTCATCCAACTG
>DAHWJO010000214.1:0-4805 GCA_027344105.1 Sulfobacillus sp. | reverse complement strand
AGCGGATGCAATCTTGCTCCCCACCGCCCTGCCGGTCGCCAAAATGGGGCCGGACGCCGAAAGCCGGTACTCTTCCAGCACCTGGCCCTTCTTTTGGGACGCCACAGTTTCCGGCCGCGCCTGGACCATGTAGACCTGTCCATCTTCGCCATCTTTCGCCCACTCCATATCCATGGGTTCGGCGGAGCCGCGGATGCGGCTGTAGTGCTGTTCGACTTTGATGGCATAATCCGCCAGTGTCAGCACATCATCATCGGTAAGGGAAAACCGTTCGCGGCTGGCGCGCGGTGTCGGGATGTTCCGCGTGGTCAGCCCATTGCGCCCTTTGGCGTAGACCATGGTAATCTTCTTGGATCCTAGCGTGCGCCTTAGCACAGCATGGTGCCCCTGCAGAAAAGTCGGCTTGAACACGTAGAATTCATCAGGATCCACCGCGCCTTGCACCACATTCTCGCCCAGCCCGTAGGAAGCCGTGATGAACACCACGTCGCGGAAGCCGGTTTCGGTATCGAGAGAAAACATCACACCGCTGCTCGCCAAATCGGAACGCACCATCTTCATGATGCCAATCGAAAGCGCCACTTTGAAGTGGTCGAACCCTTCGTCGAAGCGGTAGTGAATGGCGCGGTCGGTGAACAGGCTGGCGAAACAGCGGCGGCACGAATCAAGCAGCATGGCGTCCCCCGCGATATTCAGGTACGTGTCCTGCTGCCCCGCAAAACTGGCCGTGGGCAAGTCCTCGGCGGTCGCTGAAGAGCGGACGGCCACTGACAGGGTTTCGCCGTATTCTTCGCGCAGCGCGTGATAGGCGGACAAAATTTCCGCCTGCAGGTCACCGGGCAGCGGACAGCTATACACAAGATCCCGGGCCTGCTGCCCCCGGGCCGCCAAATCGTTCATATCATTCGGATTGCAGGCATCAAGAATCGCATGCAAGGGATCCCAAGCTTTTGCTGCCGTCAGCACATAACGGTAAGCCTCTGCTGTCACTGCAAATCCGTTGGGCACCCTCACGCCTTCCGGCAGCAAGTTTTGGTACAATTCCCCCAAAGAGGCGTTCTTGCCACCTACCAAAGGGACATCGCCCATTCCGATTTCGTTGAAAAAACGAATATATTGGTATGCCATCGCCATCAGTCATCCTTTCTGAGACTATTCCTTGTTGTGCCCACGATCTTTCAGCAATGTAGCGCAGCCAGCCGCTGTGTTCCGAATCCAATCCGGTTCAGTGGGGACCCGGTAGAATCTTCATTCTGCTTCCAGGATAAGCTTTGGACGTGACACGCTAGCAGGGCCAAAAGACCATGTTTTCCCGGAACTTTGGGTACTATTTCAGGACATGCATTATTGTTCAGGGGGCGTTTGCGCTACAGTAAGGTGGGTGACGGGAGGTAAAGGGGCTGTTCAGACAGAAAAGACTCTTCACGTCCCAGCAAGGGCTGTGCCTGCTGGCACGGCAGGGCGGTGGCCGGCAAGTAATGAGAACTAGTTCACAGTTGAACCTGGGTCCCTCCCTGTTAAAAATGGCTGTTCAGAAGTTTCTCCCCGCGCGGTTTTATAGTATGGTTAAAAGGGAAAGGCGCCGTGGTGGCCGGTTGCTGTGGTTTGAATTGGCCGCCTCCATTCTTTCGTGGCGCGGGCCAGTTCTTCTTGACCACGCGGATTTGGTAGAAAGGAGGCTGAATGACAACATCTACGGGCAACTATTTTGTTGAAGTGCTGTTCCTTGCGGTGTTCGCTGCAGGCATTCTATGGCCTGCGCGCAAACGCTAGACGACTGACTATGGCAAATGCTATTTCACCAAGGAGATGACGTCATGGCAAACTGGACATCGGCATCACGCCACGCCCTTGCGGATCTAATGTCCGTGGACACATGGCTGCCGGAAACGATGCCGGAATATGCTCAGGGTTTCATGTATATGCTGGGGTCGCTCACGGCTTCAAGCTTCGTGGTTCTGGTTATCTCAGGAGTGGTGCTGGCTGCCAACGGTCCGGCCAGCTGGTCCTACAACGGGGCAGACCGGTTTGCGGCGGCGGTGCATTTTTGGGCCGTCCAGGCCTTTTTCTTCTTTATGATGCTGCATCTCTGGCGGGTGTTCTTTACAGGCGCCTGGCGCGGCGGCCGCAAGGAAACCTGGCTGCTGGGCGCATTGGCCTTTCTCATTGCTATCCCCACCGCGTTTACCGGATATCTGATTAATGGGGACTTCTATTCGCAATGGAATGCGGTGCAGGCTAAAGATGGCCTCAACGCATTGGGTTTGGCTTGGGTGAACCTGCCGAATGCGGGCCAGATGTTTGGCATGCATGTGGTGGTGCTGCCCCTGACCTTGTCCGCGCTGATCTTTGGCCACATTGCGCGGGTCCGCTTGAAAGGGGTCGTGCCGCCTTATCCAGCGGCGCAGGTCCAGGCTCATACATCGAAGGAGGGACAGTAGCGATGGCCGCGCAGGGACAGGAGGACATGGTCACCCAGTACCAGTATGTGCCGGAAGATTTCATGAAGCATCTGATGGGGACACTCGGAATTGTGTCGGTTCTGGTACTGGTCTTGGCCATTTGGTTTGGAGTTCCGGAGCAAGCTCCGCTGACCATTCAGAAAGACGCGCTCCAAAATCCCGTGGCGTTTGAGGCAATGACCACCCGGGACCTCAACGGGCAGGGACGGATGGCTAGCTACGGCCCTCCCTACAACAACGGCACCGGTAATTTGGAATCAGTCGTGCAAAAATGGGTGGGCATCTTGCACCCGCTGAACGCTGAAGACGATTTCATTGTGAAGCCGCTAAAGATGGCGGCGACGGTGAATCCGGCGATTACCCCCGTGCTTAACCGGTTTGAAAGCGCCTCTCCTGCCCAGAAAGTGCTATGGGCAAACAATTATGAAACGGCCTTGGCGAGAGGCACGGTGAAGAATGGGCTGGTCGTGGTTCCCTCCGGCGATTACGGACCAGTTTCCACGTTGATGAATGATACGTTGAAACTCGGCGAGAGCGGGCTGATGTCGGGGGCCCTAATGCGCAATCCCAACGTGGTTACGCGATTTAACAACCAGAACTACGAACTGTTCTTGGAGGGCGACCCTCTGCACACTGCGGCCGCGCCGCTGCAGCTGAAAGGCACCCAGTGGGGCATCATCCATTCGGCAGTGCCAGGATACCCCGGGGCCTGGTGGATGACCATTCCCACCTGGATCTACCAGTGGCCGTTTGTAGCCAATTCCCCCGCTAATGACGCCATTGCCCTCGGTCTCGGATTTGTCGTGTGGGCCCTATTGGCGGTGACTCCCTGGATTCCCGGGTGGAACCGGGTGCCGCGGCTGCTCGGAGTCTACCGCCTGATCTGGAAGGATTACTACCTCCACCACACAGAAGACCCGGCTGTTCCGCCGGACAACCTGCCATGACCCCCAAACATCGTCTCAAGCAGGCGTTCGGGATACTCCGTCTAGCTCTCGGCAGCATCTTGGGCATCGTAGGGTTCGGGACGATAAGCTTGGGCCTGCTGCCCTTTAAGGCGTCGGCTTTCGGAACCGGGGTCGGCGAGCTGGCGGTCGGCACCGTGCTGGCGCTGGGAGTACTTACCCCCATGCGTGGCCGGCGGCCGCCTCCCCCGCCGCCAGGGGGTCTGGACGAAAAGTCTCCAGAACAATGACCGAGGGAGGGCGCGCCCAAGCTGCGCCCTCTTTTTACGCAGGCCGCGCTATAAGGATAGCAGTTCCCTCACGTCATTCTCTGTCAGGGCGGACAAGCCTTCATCATTGGCCTGCACGACCTGGTCTATCAGGTGGCGCTTCTTCTGCTGCAGCTCGTAAATCTTCTCCTCAATGGTGCCCTTGGTGATGAGCCGGATCACTTGCACGGACCGTTTTTGCCCTATGCGGTGGGCCCGGTCGGCAGCCTGCTCTTCGACGGCGGGATTCCACCACAGATCGTACAAAATGACCGTATCCGCTCCGGTCAGATTGAGGCCCGTTCCCCCCGCCTTTAGGGAAATCAAAAAGATTCGGCGCTGCCCATCATTGAACCGGTTGCAGAGGTCCAGCCGGTCAGCCACGGGGGTGCTGCCGTCGAGGTAAAAGTAGCTGATTCCCCGCTGGTCCAGTTCGGACCGGATGATGGCCAGCATGGACGTGAACTGGGAGAAAATGAGCATGCGCTTGTCGGCGCCCATCCCTTCGTCAATGATCTCAAGGAGCTGGTCGAGTTTGCCGGACTCCCCTTGATAGTTTTCCACAAAGAGTCCTGGGTGGCAGCATATCTGCCGCAGCCGTGTGAGCCCAGCCAATATTTTAAACCGGCTCTTGTGAAAGGTCTCGACAGACAGGTCGCGGGCCGTTTCTTTACGCAACTGGGCCAGGTATGCCAAATAGATCTTCTTCTGCTCCACCGCCAAGTCCGTCGTGTTCACGGTCTCAATTTTTTCAGGGAGCTCCTTCAGCACATCCTTCTTGAGGCGCCGCAACAGAAAGGGGCGGACGCGCCGGGCTACAACCTCGGGCGGGAGGTGCGAGAATTCTTCCCGACCACCAAACAGCGCCGGGAATACCGCATGAAAAATTGACCAGAGGTCGTCGAGGGAATTTTCCACCGGAGTGCCCGTCAGCGCAAAGCGCTGGTCACTCTTCAGGTCGAAAATGGCCTGGGCTGTTTGCGTCGCATGGTTTTTGAGGGCCTGGGCCTCGTCCAGAATGAGCGTGTGGAAACGCTGCGAGGAATAGGTCTGCAGGTCCCGGCGAAGCAGCGGATATGAGGTAATCAGCACATCATACTCCCCGGACTGCTCCAAGAGAGCCGCCCGCT
>DAHWJO010000213.1:0-4888 GCA_027344105.1 Sulfobacillus sp. | reverse complement strand
CCAGCGCTGCCTCGTCAGGCAAAGGCTGGTAGGGCCGGCCGGCTCAGTAAGGACAAATTCAGGCCCTCTGGCGTCGCTGTTCGTCCGTCCAGAGGGCCACAAACACAGCCCGCGGGGCGTTATGGTGTTACCAGGGATAGCGAGAAGACTGACAGATGCGCCTTCTCAGTGCCATGACCGTGGCAGTGGCCGGATGAGCGCTTTTGGCGGGATGCGGGGGCACACTTCCTGCTCACAGACGCCAAAAGGGCCGCGTAACGGCCCCTCGGAAAAATCACTGCCCGCACGGGCGCAAATATTTGTCTTCCTCCAACCCTAGGCGAATGTGCATTACAGAATAGGTCTTACCTGCTGATTCGTATTTAGAGAACTGGGTAGGCTGATGGGAGCGGTCAAGGATCGCAGGGCGCCATCCTTGATGCAATGGATTGGTTCTCTCCTAAACATGACTAACGGCTTGTCCCAACACGCCAAGGCCCCAGTTACATCGCGGTAGCCTTGGGTGTCGGACATGGTGCTGACTCGATGCTTAGCCCATGGGAGAGGAGCGGAGGTCGAGAATCTCCGCATCCACACCCGCTTGCGTGACCACAGCGCCACTCGTCAGCGCGAGGCCGACCACGACCAGACGAAGGCCAACTCCAAGAAATAACGTATCGTGAAACCCCACGATGGTTGCTAACTGGCCTCCAACGAGAATGCCGCACAACGTGGAGGTCGGCTGCTGTGGATCAAGACCGCGATTTTTTGGCGTTATCTGGATAGAATTCAATCCCGAAAACTGCTTGAAACGGTCGCGCAAGGACGGCCTCCAAATATCCAGGATATGTAACACCAACGCTGCCCTTTTCGGTTGCGTAGATCACATAATGCTGTACCACTGTATCTCAACTACATCGTCATATGTCGACCAATCTTTTATTTGTCCGATAATCGCTTAAACACCTCAAGGTGCTGTTGAACAATCATGCGCAGCATTAGCGGGGTTTCCCAAACACCGTCTTCCCGAATGTTTCGATTAAATCGAGGGCATGCGTTGCCTTCGGGACTGTCTCGAGGGAAACGAAAATTGTCAAAAACACTGACGTCATCCCAACTCGATCAGTGCCGGGAGTGGATTATGAACCTACGCATTTGACAAATCTTTGCAGATTCCGCCCTCGCGTGTTTCTACTCTCCTCTAGAGGGACAGAGTCCGATTCCCATCAATCCCGCTCAAAAAATCTCGCCATCTCCGGGAGAATCCACGCATCGAGAGCCGCTGGGTCGCCCTGGGTTACTAGCTTATTGACCAATACGTCATGCCAAATGTAATCCTCGAACAAGTAAAGATGCACGCGGTCGTTAGTGTAATAGGCCGGTCCGTTTTGATCTGGGCTATGACCGTAACAGATCTCGTGGCCGTCCACGGAGACAATGAACCAGCGAGCGGTGGCGATGGACGCCATGTAAGGATTCATGCGGTGGGCGACGAGGTCGCCCACCGGGTCCGTTACATTCATCACCAGCCCCTTGACATGGACCCCGCGTGTCAGTGCGCGCTGGAAATCCGGGAGGAGTGCCGTGTAGAGCCTATCCCAGAGCGAGATCATGACATAGCGTTCCGCCCGTTGCATCATGATACGACAAAACGCCAAGATATTGGCTGACCCCTGCATCGTTGCGAGTGTCATGGGGACGGTCGGTGGGATGGTAGCGAGGGCCTGGAGTTCAGTCTCCGCCTGGTCGAGCCGGTCCTGCCATTGGTGCCTCCATCGGTCTAGACAGACGGCGATGGGCACCGCGCGATAGGACTTGGCGTCCTCCGCGGTGGTCTGAATCATGACTAATCCCTGGTGCACGAGTCCGTCGAGGACATCATAGATTCGGGCCCGGGGAATCCCCGAGTCTTTACTCACTTGATAGGCGGTACTCGTTCCCCGCTGAACCAAGGCCACCAAGGCGCGCGCCTCATATTGCGTGAGACCGAAGGGTTGCAAGAGCGCGATGAGGGACTCCATACGATGACCTCCTACCGGATACTTTGGTGGGGCAAGAGCAATCGGACTACATTGGCCGCGATGAGCCCGATGATGCCAAACATGACCCGACGAATGATGCGGGCACCACCGCGATGCGCCAGCCATGCCCCGAGATAGGCCCCGAGACTGACGAAGAGTGCCATGCCCAGCCCAATAATCCATGCCACATCATGATGGGTCGCATACGTGAGAAAGGCGGTCACGTTGCCGACCAAGCTGACCGCTTTAGCGGTGCCACTGGCCTCGAGATACCGAAGGCGTAACCACACGACCCCCGTCATTGTGATAAACAGGCCGGTACCCGGACCAAAGAAACCTTCATAAAATCCGAGAGCGATGCCGATGAGGCCCAAGAGGATGCCTCGCGCCAGGTTCAAGGGCTTAGGGCGTTCGAATTCTTCGGGATCCCGGCGGTAGACCATGAGGAGCACCCCCACACCAACCAACAAAATCAACACGATGAGGTGCAGCACCGAGGCGGGGACCGCCATCGCTACATGGCCGCCGATCCATGCGCCGGGAATCACGCCGGCCGCGCACAGGACGGTCTGAGGCCACCATCGTAGCGATCCCTTCCGGGCATAACGCCACGTGCCGATTAAGGCTCCAAAGGACAACGTGAACTGATTAGTCCCGAGAGCGAGAGCGGGGGACAACCCGACGGCGAGCAATGTTGGCAAGGTGAAGAGTCCTCCTCCCCCGACAATCGTATCGACGGTGCCGGCGCAAAGCGCTGCGAGGCCGAGGAGAATAATATGGAAGCTGGTGAACATCCGGGATACCCTCCTTGTTTATTAGTGATTACTATAGTAGTGACTACGAACAAACAATGCAAGTATTCAGGCGATAATATTGCTCAAGGCCATCGTGGGCTGGCCTTGACTGCACGTTTCGTCTCCCGTCCTGCTCGCGGAGTGGCGACGCGAGAGGCACTTACGCACAATAGAGGGCATAAATGCAGTAAGGCATCGCGCAAAAAAATAATTGGATTAACTTGAAAGCCGGATCCATGTGTTTATGGCTTTCAAATCCTCGTCCTGGTTCAGGTACTTAATGCGCGCCGCCTAAGCGTAATTGACTAATGGCACCATTGTTCCGTAATATTGGGCTTGACGAGAATGAGCCGAGGGATTAGGCAACTCGTTGTGGCTGGGATTCAAACCGAATTGTATGTGGACACCACATATCGCCGGGCTTTTAGCCTCGGATATGATGTGATTGTGGCTAAGGATGCTCATAGCACGTGGAATCGCGGGAACCTCACGGCCACGGAAATCATTGAGCATCACAACGATGTACTGAGATGGTTCGCGGATATGGAAGATGCCGGAGACATCGTATTTTGTGATCGGTGACACTTGGACGCCTTTTATTTGAATGTGTTTAGGAACTTTATGGATTATGCGCGGGCGAATGGGCAACCACGTTAGCGACATAGCGAAGTTACGATCAAACGGTATAAATATAATCCAGCTCTGAGTTTCGCGGAATAACGCGACGAGGACGTACTCTCCTGCCCATGGCTGGCTACGCCCTCTAGACGGCTTATTGCGGTGCCATGTGACCCGCCTTTGTTAGCCTGAGGAGCCCAAGTGTTTGACAAGAGGCTCGCCCGCCTACCACTTGATCATCTCGACGCCAGTGCCCGGCCAATTTACAACTTATTGCCGTGTTCGTTTTAGTGACTACAGAAACCCATGTTCACCTTCGGCCTCAATACACATCGATCGGTGTGTAGTGCGATGAATTGATGATAGGGCTTGGGATTCGTGCCCCTTACACACTTGTTAGGCATTAGAACTGCCGTTCCAGATTTTATAAAGGTTGTCCTTGAGGTTGTCCTTGAGGTGCTCCTCGAACCGTGCTAGGCTTTCGCCATCCACCCCGGCCGCCCCGTGATTCGCTTTCACGCGTTCGTATGCTTGATACACCAGCCACTTCGGAATGGCATAAGGTGTGGGCTTGTCCATGCGTTCCTCCCAATTGGTTGACGACATTTCCAGTCCCTCGATACTGGCTCCCCTTCGCTCCCCCGCCATTACGCGGGTTCGTCACTACTACAAGAGCCTCCGTCCCTTGCTGCGCTTTGGTACTTTTTGCCTTGCGGGGTGTCCGCTCGGCAGTTTCCCTTACCATCACAGCGAAGGTTCCTGCGTTCCACGCCAGAGCCTGCGCCCGGGTCCTGCCCCCTTCATGCCGGCCACCGTGGAGCCAGTAGACAGGTTCCCGCTCCACCTTGTCCCGGGGTAATTTCAGGACCCCGGTTTCGATGACGTCTCTATCCTTTCGACACCTCGTCAGGGGTTCACTGACGTTCAGCTCCCGGCCCCCACCTGACCCCGTCTAGCGGGGCCTTTTGCCGTCACGCTCACGACCGGGGCTTTTGCCCCCAGCCGCTGACGGTGGTGTGAAATCTCCTCCTGCAAGGCGATTTCGAGGGGCCTTCCCTCATCTCTCGCATAGTTCGGCCACGGCTTGTCCCCAAGCCGTGCGCCTTCGCAGCGCACTGAAATACGGATACCCGTTAATTCTTACACGTTTGAGTTTCTTGTGTGGAGGCATGGCTACGCGATGGGACTGAAAAATTTGCCCATTGCCAGACCCCGCCCCTCAATGCTTTATGTAGGGAGGTCAAGAAATCAGGGCGAATTGACAGCCTGCCTTCATACTAATCCCACCGTCACCCCCGGCGGCAAGGACTTCGCGGCAGAGGCCCGGGACGAGAAGTCCCGGGCCTCTGCCGCTCCGGCGCAAGGGGAACAGGCTCAAGAAGGGGAGAACGCCCCCGGGCGGCGCAGCGCGGCCTTGTGCAGTTTCCCGGCGCTGGTCATGGGCATGGCGCTGATAAAGTGAATACGGTCGGGCAC
>DAHWJO010000212.1:0-4929 GCA_027344105.1 Sulfobacillus sp. | reverse complement strand
ATTAACATCACCTCACATTAAGGATTTTGTAGTTGCTGCAGTAATTGGTTCAGCTGTTGCACGGCACTGTGTAGTTGTGCAGCCTGATGTCCCGACACTCCTGGTGTCGTGATGTGCACCGTTAAGTGTCCTTGCCCCTGTTGCACGGTGATATGCACGAGAGTGTGTGCTTGCGTCCCACTTGGATATGTTCGCAGGTTGGTGACAGGAGCCGTGGATGCGGATGTCTCACGGGAGGTATGCGCCGCAGTGGTGGCGTTGCCGCACCCTGCCAGTCCTAAAGCCACCGCCAACATTCCCCCCGTGAACCCCGCCACTCGCTGCATGACTCGCCAATCCTTTCCACCACTAGGTATCGCGTATTCCGTGCAATGCGGGCTCGGTTCCCCTCCCACATTTTTTCACCTACTAGTTAGTTTCGACACCCTGTGCGCCACTCCTTTTTTCAAGGTACTATTTTTTAGTCCTTTGTTCTAAAAAACACGCCGTTTGAAGAACTTTAAAGTTAGTCTTACACTAGTGATGCCGATCCCCTGTATGGATTGCTACCAGATTTGCAAGCGTTGCAAGCAGTCCTCAACCATGCGGGTGGACAGTACCACAGCCCGCTGCGCATCGGTCTCCATCAGCCAGTGGGTCAAGGCACTGGGGCCGTCAACCACAGACATCGGCAGATCCGCAACACGGAGCCGTGAACTGCCTAGGAGCACCACGACTCCCATGACAGCCTCTTGGAGAGAAACCAATTGCGCTTGGGCCATCCAATGCTGCAAAGTGCGCACAAGACCTTTCGTGTGTGTCGTAGGACTGCCCATAGTGCCCCAGTCTGTCCTTGTTTGATGTTGCCACGCATCACCGCAGGCACGCATGGCGCTTTTCGATACGGTGTCGACCACATACAGACCTGCAGGGCCGATAATCAGATGGTCCAACTGCGCGACAATCTGGGATCCTAACGCTACGACCACATTAGGACAGACCATCCACGTGGCATCCAGGTGTTCCGCCATGAAGAGGGTGAACCGATCTTCCCCTTTAATATCGATGCGGTCGAAGTCTGCTCGACGGCTTTTCACACTCCACCAAATCAAGGGCGCCAAAGCCGGCGCCACCACAGCTGACAAGCGCGGATGCATCCGGGTCAGGATGCGATTGACTTCTTTCTGCACATTAGTCCGAATTGTGTCTTCAAAGGCTTGCTGAAACTGAGAATCTTGCTGCAATAATCGCGCCATTATTCCATCTCCCATGTATTTTCTCACCTCCTGCTTTAACGCGGCACCACCTCGTCGGTCGTAAAGTACCCGGCGTGACATCGCCCGAGCGCCTATATTCGGGCACAATGGTCGGGGCTGCCGCAGTCCACCGTAGGCATCTAGCCCGGGTCGCTACCAAATGACTGCCTTTATCCATGAGCTCAATGCCCGCTCCGAGAATGAACGGCGAGGGAACTGGGAGGAGGGGGCCATGGCCGTGTCCCAGACAGTGGTGCCAGCGGTGGATGCCGGCCGCGGAGCAAAAATCCCGACAATCAGCAGGATGAGATATTTTGGCCACAACGCGGCTAGCCCACTTAACAAAAAACCTGACAAGAGAACTCGGTCGGTGGAATATTGCAGTCAATACGATTCGCCCTGGGATTGTCACTGATGGACTTGAATCGCGGCTCTCGGCGCAAAAGGAGGCAGCCTCAATCCCCACCGAACAACTTAGTATCCTGACAGCGCAGACGCCGCAGGCATCATTGATGACCGCGGAAGAAGCGGCAATGCGGCCGGGTTTTTGTTGTCTCTATTGGCTGCCCTTATTAACTGCGAGAACATCTCGATAAGCGGCGGCAGTATTCAAGGTCTGTATGTGAAGATGCCTGCCCTACGGGAATAGGATCTCCAGTGGCAGTGCCACGTTTAACTCCGCATCTGCAGTCGGCACGACGCAGCTCCAACTCCCCGGAGTTCTTATTCTATGGTTAGCATCGTTTAAGCATTAGCAAGCGCTGGACAATGCTGGGTGGCTTCATTTTCTTTCGGGAATCGGTGTTGTTAACTGTGCTCGACGTAATGCAAGGTTCAGGCATGTCTCACAGCGAGACATGCCTGAACCTCTACTGGAACTGTACGACGTAAGATGCCATGAAATCCACCGTAAGCCAGACAGTCGGCAATACCCAATCTTTTACTTTTTGGAAACTAAAACATTGAAGATGCGGTAATCATCCTCCAAGATAATGGACTCGAATTTTACTTGGTCGGAAAATCCTTCAATTGTTTTAGGAATGGCTGGCCAAAAATCCTCGTGCGCGATAACGATCATCGCCATTTCGCCAGATTTCAAAGTCTTTACAGCCTCGGCAATGAGTGGTCTCCGTTCGCTGGCTGGCAATCCCTTCAGGTCTAACAATGTCATATTTTCTTCCTGCCTTCCTGCCGGCGACCTACAAGCCAGCATCCATTTTTCTGCAAAGAGTTTACCTGCCCATGCCCGCTCCCCATTCGCTTGGCGGTGGGAACGGCTTCATCGCCTCTTTGTTCCATCTTCTCCACCTTACATGCATCGGCTAAGACAGCCTATCGCTCTTTGGGAGAATTTACACCTGCATCTCTTTCCCTTCTGGTACCAAGGTTACTCCCAGACGATAGAGCCCTAAAGAACGACTACTATCGGGCCATAATAATTAAATATGGATTGGATGTAATTCGTAATATCCGGTTCCCCACCATCAGAACCCGCTCCGCGCCAAAACACACCTTGTTAGAAGCAGAACTGGGCTACCGGGACAAAGATTAGATTGCCGGCCGTGACATCTACCGGGGTTGAACCCCAGGTCCACAACCAGAAGTGACTCCATACGCGGAAATGGATGGCGGAGCAGTTGGAGCGGCCGAGCGACATATCCATAGACAGCAGTGCAACGCAACCACGCGGGAGGACGCCGTCACCCCTTTCCCTACAGACCGGACACGAGCAAGGATCCCCCTGTCCTCCTAACACTACCACGCGTCGCCGTTGTCCCTTCTGATGACTCGGTGAAATCGTCCCCGCCGACCGGAAAACTTTGCCCCCAGTCCTGTCATCCAGTTTCCGCGGGGTAAGTTGGCAAGATCGTGTCAGTGCCCTGGCCCCCTGCCCAGATAACACCAGAGCCGGGGGCACAAGCGCAAAGTTTTTACGCCAGCTAGCCCTGGCCTGCCCTTTGCGTTAGAATGGTGCGTCGGAGAAGCGCCAACCCCCAGTGCGGGGAAGTTTGTCGGCCCAGCCTTTACAGGCCCCGCCCGCGTTAATCAGCGGGGGATACAGGGGACCCGATCAGGTTGGACACCTATCGCCGCCGCAGATAAAGTGAGGCTCTTAAAATAAATGGACACACCAATGCCAGCAGAAACACCCGCCTCCGTGTTGCAGGCCTTCTTTGTGGCCTCGGCCATGGAAGCCGTGATCTTGCTGATGATTATGGCCTACAGCCCTTTATACCTTCACCAGCACTTTCATGCCAGCTACCTCGAGGCCAGTATGGGGGCCGCGCTCCCTGCGCTAATGACCTTTGCCGGATCCATGCTCTGGGGCCAACTGTCACGGCGCTTAAGTCTGGTCACCTTAGGCGTTATTGGCCTGGCCGGATATCTAGGACTGGGGAGCGGAGCTATCCTCTCCAGTTCTGCCTGGTCCTATATTGCTTTCACAGCTTCTGCCACCATTTTCTCCTCGGCCCTGGCGCCCGCCGCACTCGCTTCGCTCACAGTCGGCGGGGGCAATATAGGTGGGCGGCTTGCGACCCGCCTGCGCTGGCAAAGTGCGGGGTGGATGATTTCAGGGCTTTTCGGCGGATGGCTGTTCGACCTGACTCCGCGGAGCTTTCCCTGGCTGCTCTTCGCTCTGGGAGTCGCAGCCTGTTTACCTCTGACCCTATTGTGGCGCCAAGGCCGCCATGTTCTCCCTGTTGTGTCGGTGCCCAGTGCCAGCCGGATCTCTGGAACCGGGCCAGCACGCGGCCCCCTTCTGGTGGTAGTGTCTGCGGTAGTGCTCCCCTTTTTTCTGGCCTACGCAGGCAACGAAGGATTTTTCACGAATTTCGGGATCTACCTCCATGCCACTGGCGTATCGTCGGAATGGGTGGGCTGGACTTCAGCCATTTCCACTGCAGGAGGGTGGCTTCTAGCTTCACGAATCGGGCGCTGGAGCGACCACTATGGCGGCCGGACCATCCTGACCGGCGTGTTTTCTCTCTATGGCATGGTCTATCTGGTGATGGCTCTCATTCACGTGCCCTTAGTCAGCATCGTCGCCTTTTCCCTTCCTCTCTATCCCCTGCTCAACATCGGCGTGCAGCGGGCAGGGGTGGAAGATATTCCCGCACACCTGCACGGAGCAATCATGGGCTGGATTAATGGGGCTAGCGGACTGGCCACGTTCGCCGGCACTACGCTGCTGGGGGCACTGGAAGATCACCAGGGACCGCAAGCCGCGCCCTGGGGAGCGTTTGCCTTGGTTGCCTGCGCTCTTATCCTCTCCCTCTCTGTCCGCCCAAGAAATCCCTCGCGTCCACACGAAGGCATGCGTTGAGCGAAACTTCCTTGGGCTGGCTGCCATGGGCTGTCACACCGCACAGGCAGCCTGAGCACAACAGGTCAGAGCAGACATGTTCAGATCCCGCATCTGGATGTTCTCAACAGCCCACCTCCGACGGTCTCACCCCGACTGAGGCAGTCCACCCATTGCGGATGCGAATTATTTGGCCATCACCGCGATGGCCACTCCCCGCACCAGTTCACGGCGCAGATAGCCGAAGCGCAGGCTGTCGAACGCATTCGCTGTACTCCGCACCACATAACAATCCGGCGGCACCGTCGGCTCCTTCTGGGGAAATCTCATCCGAAATTCTGCACTAGCTTCTTCTCCTGGGGTCTGTGCGACGACCGATACCCACCATGT
>DAHWJO010000211.1:0-5033 GCA_027344105.1 Sulfobacillus sp. | reverse complement strand
TAAACCCAGGGGTTTTTCGCCGCTATTTTATAACGGTGAATTTCATCTGTCCCGTCAAAAATTCTAAACAGCCGCATATCCCGGTACCACCGTTCGATCGGCAAGTCTTTTGTGTATCCCATGCCGCCATGGATTTGCAGCACACGGTCGACCACGCGGTTGGCCATGTCTGCCCCCATACAACTTGGACATTGAGGCCATATGCCTGTTGTCCACGCCTTGATCCAGCATCCAAGCCGCTCGGTACGTCATCCACTTGGTCGCCTCAATTTCCACTGTGGAATCGGCAATCATCCACTGAATAGCTTGGCGGTCAGCCAGCGGTTGTCCGAATGTGACCCGCGTATTGGCCTGCTGGATAGCCATCTCGAGAAGCCGCTCCGCAGCTCCGACAGCACGCGCCGCGATGGCCCACCGGGCATGTCCGATACGCCGCATGCCGAGAGCCAGTCCATGGCCTTCTTCCCCCAGCAGATTCTCTTCCGGAACGCGGACGTTGTCCAAAACCAAAGATGCCGGGGTCCACTCTCCCATCGTTTGAATGGGTGTGGACCGCCATCCCATATCGCGGTCCACCAAAAAACAGCTGATGCCCTGGTGAGGCCCCTTAGAGCGGTCAGTCACCGCCAATACCATGCAGAAATCGGCTTCGTTGCCGTTGGTGATAAATATTTTCTCGCCATTGATAACCCAGTGCTTTCCCTCTTTGACAGCCAAGGTGCGGATGTTGCCCGCGTCCGAGCCCACTCCTGGTTCTGTCAGGGCAAAGCACGACCGTCTGTCGCCCGCGATTGTCGGCAGCAAATACCGCTCTTGCTGTTCTTTGCTGCCTTCGTATAAAATGTTGTCCGCACTGCCGCCAAACATAAAGGGCACATAGGTCCTCCCCAATTCCACGTAAATCAAGGCGGTCATCAGCCATCCCAACTCCGCCCCTCCGTATTGTTTGGGCGTGTTAATTCCCCAAAATCCCAAGGTCTTCGCCTTGTCCTGCAATCGCTTCAGCGTGTCGTCGGAGATTGCAGGACGGCCATTCCGTTCATTTTTTAGCACTTCGGGTTCCACGGGCATCACTTCATTGGCAATGAACTGCCGTACCGTATCGCGAATCATGCGCTCTTCGCTGCTTAATGAGAAATCCATGAAATCACCGTCTGCTTTCTATAAGGTATGTTTTCCACACAGGGCTAGGCCTTGGGGCCGGCGGCATCCATCCTGCCGGGCTGAATCATCAAGCAAGCACTCATCGCGGCCGATCGGTATCAGCATAGGGGGCAGCCCGTGCGAGTCGGCGTAGAGCTGGGGATGCCAGCGGGTTTTTAGGGTCAGCGCTGCCCAGGTAAATCCTGGCGCCGGGACGAATACCCTCCGGATCCAGCCAGGGATCCGCCTCTGACCGTGTTTCCATAGAATCGCCAGTCCCCGCCAAATCTGTCCACGGCGACGTCAGCACCGCTGCTCTTGGCAAATCCGTTCCCCGATCCCGCAAGGACAAGAGCGAACCGCCAACCCCCGCTGCCACAATGCGCTCATACGGCACGTGAGTCTAAGAAATACTGGTAAGCCAATACGGCAGCGTCCAATGCCGTGGGAAATGGCCACTCTGGAGCCAACCGCTACCATATCACCGGAGCTAAGGCCAGCCCCCCCCGCCAGATCCTCTATGGGTGCTGCAGCTGCCGCGCCGTGACGGACAGTTTCCGCAATCACCGGTGCGTCCCCCATCAGGTTCCCGGGCGCTCCTCCCCAGCAGGCAGCCAGGAGAGAACAGCCTGCCCGGTGACGGCCGCCTCTGCCCCGGCAACCCCCACCGTCACATCAATCAGCGCCTGCGCACCGCTCGAGCCATAGTCCACCGACTTGACCTCACCGGAAATCGTCACGGTCTGTCCTGGCCGCACCATAGAGCGAAACCGCACGGCGTAGCGTTCGAAGCGGGCCCCGGACGGGGCCGCGGATTTCAAATAGCGTGCCGCCAGTCCCATATTCAACATTCCGTGGGCGATGACCCCGGGCAGGCCAAATTCACGGGCCCGCTCGTCATCGTAGTGGATAGGATTGAAATCCCCCGATGCCCCCGCATAACGCACCAGCTGTTCACGGGTAATGGTGTGAGCCCATGGCCCCACCTTATCGCCAACTTGCCACATTCAAAGTGCCCCCTCATTCGCAATGAGGACCGCTCGGTCCTGAAACACCATCACATCCTCCTGGTTGACCCCTTCGCGCGCGATAGTCACGATGCTCATGGTGCCCCGGCTGCCGTGGCGGACCTTGACATTCTCAAGCCACGCGCTCACCCGGATGATGTCACCCGCACAGATCGGCGCGCCGTAGATAAACTGCTGTTCCCCATGAATAAGGCCGGCCCGGGGCAATTCCAAGCCTGGCACGGGATTGCTCGGCAGGGTGGCGGGGAACGTCGGCGGGGCGGGAAGACTCCGGTACCCCGCCTGCCGCGCAGCTTCCTCATCAAAGTACACTGGATCACTTTCCCCCAGAGCCAGCGCAAACTGTCTGATCGCCCCCTTCTCAATTTCGGTGGCCTTAGGAGTTGCTCTCTCCCCTATCCGTTGTGCATCCACCTGCAGCATCCATTGTCCCCGCCTTTCCACCGCTGGAATGCACCGTGCGCACCCGGCGGCCTCCATTTTTAGAACCCTTTAATCCTCATCCTGAGCCAATTGTCCTGCCCATTCCCGCAGAGTTTTTTTCATGATCTTGCCACACCATTTTTGGGCAGAGTGTCCACTACGACGATGTGCCGGGGAAGCTTGTAACGTGCCAAAAAACGCGAAGCGTGCTCTAAAATTTCTTCTGGACGCGCCCGGGTGCCGGGTTTCGCGACCACATAGGCAACGCCTTCCTCTCCCATGCGGTCCGAAGCCATTCCCACAACCGCCGCCTCTGCCACATCAGGATGGCGCAACAAGATGTCTTCCACATCCCGGGGATAAATGTTGAATACCCCCCGAATGATGATATCCTTCTTCCTCTCCACGATGCTCAAATAGCCATCGGGGTCTATGCTGGCCATATCGCCCGTCGCCAGCCACCCTCCGCCGTGCAGTACTTCTCGGGTGGCGTCCGGATTTCGGTAATACCCCGGGGTCACATTGTCTCCCCGTATCCACAATTCTCCAATTTCCCCGGGCGGGAGGTCCTGCCCGTCTCCGCCGACAATGCGCACATCCACTCCCGAAACGGGCACCCCGACAGTGCCAGGCTTTACGGGCATTCCGCGGCGGTGGCCGCTGACCACGGGTGCCGCCTCGGACAGGCCGTATCCTTCCAGCACATCGGCGTGAAAGGCAGATTGGAATGCCTCAATCAGTGCGACAGAACAGGGAGCGGACCCGGACGAAACATATTCCAGACTTGACAGATCATAATGGGAGCGGGACGGACTGTAGACCATCGCATAAATCATTGCCGGTACGGTCGAAAACATTTTCACCCGGTAACGCTCTATCGCCTGGAACACCTTGTCGGCCTCAAATCGGGGAAACAGCACAATGGACCCGCCCAGCATGGCGTTGATGGTCGTGACGGTAAATCCGTACACGTGCGCCAGAGGCAAGACCCCCAGTGTCACCGACCGGTCGGAAGGATTGTCCTCGGCCACTTGGCGCGCATTGCTGTAAAGGTTTTTATGCGTCAGCATCACCCCTTTGGGTTTGCCAGTCGTCCCGGATGTATACAAGATGACAGCGACATCATTTTCTGCCACCCGGGCGGTGCGATGCCCTGAAGAGGTGCCCTGAAGCGCTTGGGCCAAAGAGGGAAGGGCGCGGACGCCTGCGTCAACGCAGATCAGCTCCGGCGCATCCGGCACATAGCGGGCGGCTGTTTCCACTTTTGCCGCGGTGTGGCGGTCCAAAAATACCGCGCGCGGCTGGGAGTCTGCCAGAATGTGACGGATTTCCGGTTCTTCCAGGACGTGCATGACAGGCACCACAATGGCGCCGGCCATGAGCGCCCCCTGGTAGGCGGACAGCACCTCAGCTCGGTTGGGCATGGTCACCATGACCCGGTCACCACCATGCACGCCGGAGTCCACCAGCAAATCGCGGATTCTCTCGGCTTCCTGGAAAGCCTGGCGGTTGCTGATCACCCTTTCCTGATCATAGAGAAACGGATACTCGCCGTACTGCTGCACATTCTCCGCCAAAACCCGGGTAAGCACTTGCATGGACATCCTCCTTCCACTCCCGGCTGCTTCAACGGTGGCGGTCCCCACGTGAAGCGGGCCGTGTGCGCGCCCAGCCGAATCCTCCCATCCCTGCATTCTCCCGCGCCTATTTCTTCCGGGGGCGGGCGCAGGGGATCCTGCACCCGCCCCAGGACTTTCGCCGCAATGCGCTGGCCTGTCTTCCCGGGCCACATACCTACTGGTTAGCATATTTTAACGCGGAAGCAATTATGTTTCAAGACATACTTTTGAGATAATTTTCTCCTGTATAACTAGTCCGCTACGTTTGCAATGGGTCGTCAAGACGCACCGGCGAATGCCTCCTCAGTTCGCCGCTTTTGCAAGGCCGGAATCATACTGGCGAAAGACCAAGCGCCGAAGGTTCCAGCCGCTGCCATCACAGGCAGGAGCCGGTTGCAGACATTTCCGAGGGGATACAGGCGATAGCCTGAGTCACAAGCGTCCGTAAGGACGGGAGAAGATGCATCGTAGGGTGCCGTTCACTATCCGGCTGGTGGATCGGTTGGCAGAGTTCGTTTTGCAGCCTCTGCGCCTGAAACTGGACCCCGGCAGCCAGACCACCGGCATATCCCTGGTGCGGGAGTCGGGCACGGTGGACGGCACGACCGGCGAGGTCATCCGCCAGGCCGCGGTGCTTATGCTGCTGGAGTTGCAGCACCGGGGGCATCGTCGTTTTCGTCGATCCAGGTTAAGGTACCGGTTGGCGCGTTTGAATAACCGCACGAAGCCCGCACGCTGGTTAGCTCCTAGTCTGCGGCACCGGGTCGATACGACGCGGGCATGGGTCAATAAGCTGAGGCGTATGGCGCCGGTTACGGCG
>DAHWJO010000210.1:0-5037 GCA_027344105.1 Sulfobacillus sp. | reverse complement strand
TTGTGGAGATCCGGTCTCGGATTTCCACAAGCCCGTACTGATTTTGCGGCCCCCTGCCCCTTTTAAGTGTTGATGCCGCCGAGCGACACATACTTGATATCCAGGTATTCATCTATTCCATAATGGCTGCCCTCGCGGCCTAGCCCCGATTCTTTGAGTCCGCCAAACGGCGCCTGGGCGGTCGACGGCAGACCGTCATTGGCTCCGAGAATACCGTACTCGAGGCGTTCTGCCAGCCGCATGACGCGGCCAATGTCTCGGGTAAAGAAGTAACCGGCGAGGCCGGCGTGCGTATTGTTGGCACGGGCAATCACTTCCTCCTCCGTGTCAAACGCCATAATGGCCGCCACAGGGCCAAATGTTTCCTCCTGGGCAATGAGCATAGAGTCATCCACGTTGGCAAGAATGGTCGGGGGGTAGAAATATCCGGCACCGGTGCCTTTGCTGCCGCCTAGGATGACGGCAGCCCCTTTTTGGCGGGCGTCGGCGACGTGGCGCTCGACTTTGTCTACAGCCCGCGGCTCAATCAGTGGCCCCACGCTGACCCCGTCTTCCAACCCATTGCCCATCTTCATCGCGGCCAGGGCGGTGCTCAGCTTTGCGGTAAACGCCTCTACAATGGGCCGCTGCACATACATGCGGTTCGCTGCCACGCAGCTCTCCCCGACGCTGCGCATCTTGGCGATGACCGCGTTCTCGACGGCTGCGTCGAGGTCGGCGTCGGCAAAGACAATAAAGGGCGCCTGCCCGCCGAGCTCGAAAGAGACTCTCTTCACGGAATCAGCCGCCTGTTTCATCAATAGCTTGCCGACCGCGGTCGAGCCGGTAAAAGAAATCTTGCGGACGCGGAATTCCTCCATGGCGACAGCCACCAGAGGACCGGGACGGGTGCCCGTGACAATTGACAGCACACCCTTAGGCAGCCCCGCCTCTTCAAAAATTCTAGCGATTTCCAGCGCGGACAGCGGGGTGAGCTCCGAAGGCTTGACAATCATAGGACACCCGGCGGCCAATGCTGGCCCGACTTTGCGGGTGATCATGGCAGCGGGAAAATTCCACGGCGTTATGGCCAAAGACAGCCCCACCGGCCTTTTGATCACAAGGATGCGCTTATTGGATGAGTTGGCGGGAATTGTTTCCCCATAAATACGCTTGGATTCTTCGGCGAACCATTCGAGGAACGAGGCGGCATAGGAAATTTCCCCTAGGGACTCGGAGAAGGGCTTTCCCTCCTCTTCGGTCATAATGCGAGCGAGATCATCCGCTTGCTCGCGCATCATCCGTGCTGCTTTCGACAAGATCCCGGCGCGCTCGGCGGCCGTGCTCTCAGCCCATTGGGGCTGAACCGCTAGGGCCGCGTCAATAGCGCGCCGCATTTCGTCGGGCCCTGCGTCGGGCACCCGTGCAATGACACGTTCCGTGGCGGGATTGACGACGTCAAAGTAGTCGCCCCCTGATGCGTCGGTCCATTCCCCGCCAATAAACAGTTGTGCTGTCTCAATCTCCATTCAACACTCTCCCCTGCAATAAATTCGCCTCTGACACAGAAGGTTAAGGAATTCCTAATCCTTGGCTGTTGGCAATCCCATTCACCGCCCGGTTTTCAATTGCTGCTGCGCTTGGCCTGCAACAGTGGTGATATCCAAATCTTATCATTTCTCTCTCGCTTCTGTCTTTGCCAAACCCTAACCCTGTTATGGACTCCCCGGCCCGAAGTAGGGCATGTTCTGCGCTTGACCGATGTCTGCAAAGGGTTGCTGCTTGCCACTCAAAAAAGCGCCGCAGTTTTCAGCGCGCTCTTTTGAGTGGTCTTGTATCGCACAGAGATCCTGCCGCGAGGATGGGCCGGATCCCGTCACTGCTTGCGAATGGTATAGGCTTCCTCTCCCGCCTGTCGGGCTTCGTCCATGCTGGCTCCTGTGCTCAAGGTCATCGCAGCCGCAATGGCGCCTTCCACTAAGGGCGCGTCCACGATTTGCACGGGTTTGGAACTGGCGGCTAATTCGATCGCCGTTTCCGCGGAGATAAAGGCGCTGCCGACGTCACCAAAAATCAGGATCCCGCTCACCCCTTGGGACAGCAGCGATGATATGCTTTCAGCGACCATAGCCGCAGTGACTCCCAGAGCATCCTCACCGCCAGCGGTGGCGATTGGCACCGAAGGGCCGCTGAGTTCCCGCGTCAGGTCGGCCAGTCCGTCAACAAGTTTTCGGGAATGGGAAACCAGCAGCAGACCTGTCATTTGCTGGCCCCCATGACCTGTCCCAAGCAGTCCCACCACAGGGCGGAAGAGGTGGCGCCCGGGTCAATATGACCGATGCTGCGAGGACCAAGGTAGGCGGCGCGCCCTCTCTTGGCCAAAAGGGGCGCGGTACCTTCCGCCCACAGTTTGGCCTTTGCAGCAATCGGCGGAATTACAGAGGCGGCGGGAGCATGGTCAACCTCCTGGCTAAGTTCGGCTGTGGCAGGGAGGAATACATCCAGCATTGTCTTGTCTCCCGCCACGGCTTTGCCCCTCTGCTGGATGCTGCTGACAAACGCCTGCAAGGCTGCCGCCAACGTCTTGTCGTCACACGAGTCCATGTCGGGAAACACCTTGGATGCAGCGAGCAGGCCGGATCCCCAGAGGGCTCCGGACGCTCCTCCCACCGTGCTTAAGAGCGTCATCGCGACCATTTTGCACGCCGCCTGTAAGGTCGGAGGTGGGGAGGAGGTCAATTGCTCGGCAACCTTTTGCATGCCCCGATCCATATTAGTTCCGTGGTCGGCATCGCCAATGGCGGCATCGAGCCGGTTCAGCTCCTCTTTGTTCTGGGCGGCAGCCTGGCCAAAACAGAGCCAGAGCTGCCGGAAGTCCGCGTTAGTCATGGGCTACGCCCTGCCGCAAGGCGGGGGTGTCGCAGGGAGCCTGAAGGAGCCCGGTTAGCGATTTGTCCACCGGAAGCAGAGTCAGCGAAGCGCCAGCCATGTCCAGGGAGGTCATGAACTCTCCAGTCCACACGATATCCAGTGTCATGCCGTGGCTTTGAGTCCACATCGAGACTTCGCGCGCCAGTCCGGCCAGCTCCAGAAGCGGCGTGGCTCCCAAGCCGTTTACGATACAGGCTAGATGGTCTCCGGACTTCAGGGGCAAGTCGCCCGAAATTTTGTCCAGTAGAGCCGCAGCCAGTTCGTGCGCCGGACGCATTTTCTGCCGCTCGATGCCAGGTTCGCCGTGAATGCCGACCCCCATCTCGATCTCATCATCGGCCAGGGTAAACGTTGGTGCTCCTGCCTCGGGGACGGTGCAGGGTTCCAGAGCCAACCCCATAGAGCGCACGTGGGCAATGACATTGTTGGCGGCGGCTTCGACCTCAGCGAGAGAAGCACCCTGCTCTGCTAGCGCTCCCGCGATTTTGTGGACAAAAATTGTTCCGGCAATTCCCCGCCGCCCCGTGGTAAATGAAGAGTTTTCGACAGCGACGTCGTCATTTACGACGACAGTGGCCGTGGAAATCCCCTGTGCTTCAGCAAGTTCGCGGGCAATGTCAAAATTCATGACGTCACCCGTATAGTTTTTCACCACCATCAAGACTCCCGCTCCATGATTGGCGGCTTTAACGCCCTCCAGAATCTGGTCGGGTGTTGGGGACGTGAACACTTCTCCCGCGACTGCGGCATCCAGCATACCGTATCCCACGAAGCCGGCATGAGCGGGTTCGTGGCCTGACCCTCCTCCGGAGACGATGCCCACACGTCCTGTTGGCTTAGGATGAACCCGGGTCAGGACGTGAGTTCCCGGTACTTGCTTGAGATACTGCGGGAACGAAATCACCAGACCCTCCACGGCCTCTGCTACCAATGTGTCCGGGCTGTTCATAATTTTTTTCAATGGAAAGTCTCCTTTCAGGGTTGTGGGTTTTTAAGCGTGCTCGACCCAATTCTGGGAGCGTTCGACCGCCCTGTGCCATTCGTGATAGAGGTGCGCGCGCGTCTCTTCATCCATCGACGGGTAAAATAGAGCATCGCGTTTCCATGCTTGGGCTAAAGGCTCAAACCCGGGCCACACGCCTGTGGCCAAACCGGCCAGAAAGGCGGCGCCCATGGCAGTGGTCTCCGTGACTTGGGGCCTCTCGACGGTGCACGCGAGCAGGTCTGCTTGAAATTGCGCCAGAAAGCGGTTGGCGATGGCCCCGCCGTCTACACGCAATGTGTCGATGCTCCGGCCGGAGTCTTTCATCATGGCTTCGAGCACGTCACGGGTCTGGTAGGCAATAGACTCCAGCGCCGCCCGGATTATCTGCGCGCGGTTGCTGCCGCGGGTCAGGCCTACAATGGTTCCCCTCGCGTAGCTGTCCCAGTAGGGCGCCCCTAGGCCTACGAATGCTGGGACCACATAGACCCCTCCGGTGTCCGCCACAGAGAGGGCGACCGCTTCGGTTTCCTGAGCATCATGAATCAATTGTAGTTCATCACGCAGCCACTGAACTACCGCTCCGGTGATAAAAATGGAGCCTTCCAAAGCGTAGCTCACCTGTCCATTGATCCCCCAGGCAATCGTGGTGACGAGGCCATGATGGGACGGCACGGGTTCCGGTCCGGTGTTCATCAGCAAAAAAGAGCCAGTGCCGTACGTGTTTTTGGCGGAGCCCGGCGACCAGCAGCCCTGGCCGAACAGCGCCGCCTGCTGGTCGCCAGCGATGCCGGCGATGGGAATTTCCTGGCCGAGCCACTTTGTGTCCATATAGCCGGCGACACCGGAGGAATCGACCACGGCCGGGCACATGCTGGCCGGAACCTTTAAAATGTCGAGCAAGTCTTGGTCCCACTGGAGGCTGTGGATGTTGTAGAGCAGGGTCCGGGAGGCGTTGGAGTAATCGGTCACATGCTTCTTGCCCGCGGTGAGTTTGTAAATCAGCCAACTGTCAATGGTGCCAAATGCCAGGTGGCCAGCTTCTGCTTCGGCGCGCGCCGAAGGCACATGATCCAAAATCCAGCCCACCTTGGTGCCGGAAAAATATGCGTCGAGGACGAGGCCGGTCTTGTCCTGAAATGTCG
>DAHWJO010000020.1:0-31513 GCA_027344105.1 Sulfobacillus sp. | reverse complement strand
TACCAGCAAAATCAGCGCAAATGGCAGAATGTCGCTCAGGCCGATGCCGTGAACCGTCGCGTAAATCAAGATGCCGACGACGAGGATCCCATCCAAGAGAACCAGGTAGCGCACAATGCCCATGACGAGATCCTCAAGATGGCTGCGCGACCCCGCGCCCCGCACGAGTTCTGTGGTTTTGCCAAAGTAACTGCGGGACCCAGTAGCCTTGACTACCCCGCTGGCTTCGCCCCGGCGCAGCACGGAGCCGGAATAGACGAGGCCTCCGGCTTTCCGTTCTACTGGAGCCGCCTCCCCGGTCAGCGAGGATTGGTCGACAAGCACTTCCCCGTCGTCCAAGACCGTATCGGCGGGAGCGAAATCGCCCATGCGCAAGTGAATGTAGTCGCCGGGCACCAGTTCACTGGCGGAGACCTCTTTCCATTCACCATCCCGCAGCACTCGGGCATTGATTTTGAGACGTGTGCGCAAGAGATCCAGAGCGCTCTGGGCCCGCCGTTCCTGCGTGAAACCCAAAATCGCGTTGAACACCAGCAGAAACGCGATAATGATGGCTTCCGGCGTCTTGTGCAGCACCCATTCGAGGATGAAGGTGACTTCCAGCATCCAAGGCACAGCGCCCCAAAACTTTGACAGAAACAGGCGGGTGGGGTGGGGCTTGTCTTCTTGGACCTGGTTGGGCCCGTATTGTTTGAGAAGGGCCTGCGCTTCAACCGTGGTCAGGCCCGGAGTATGTTTTTCCATAAGGTATCCTTTGCTTTGACGAATTTGCCGACATGACATGATTACCCAATCGATTTTTATGATGAGGATTGACAGGTGCTCTGTCTACGCCCAAATGGGCCACGTTTTGGGTCTCAACGGGCAGTGGCTCACCACGGCATGGGGAATATATGGTGGGAAAAAGGTTGTGGGGTGCTCGCACTTCCATTGAAAACGTGTCCATGGCGTTATTTGTCGGGGCTGGGAGCGCGTGCCGAGGGCGGAACGTGCCGGCGGCTTTACGCACGAACCGTTTTCATGTACTCTAGGCGAAGATTGGCGGGGGTTGTGGGCAGGTTCGAATATCTTATTGAATGGAGTGGTTGTGATGGTCTTGCCATTAGCCGATCCTGTTAATTTGGATGACGCTGAATCGCAAATGCGTGTATGGGTGGATCAGGAGTTTTTCACCAGCCCTTTTTTTGTTTCCCTGCAAGCGGGTGCGTACAGTCCCGCCCAGATCAGGTACTTTGCCATCCAATACGGTTATTACAGCCGAAATTTCCCGCGGGTGCTGGGTGCCGCCATCTCTGCCATGGCTCCCGCCGGAGTGTGGTGGATCCCCTTGGCGGATAACTTGTGGGACGAAGCAGGACGGGGAATTCCTGGAAAATCCCATGAAGAGCTGTATAAGACCTTTTTGTTCTCGACCGATCCTCAATTGACGCTTGACGCCCAGGGCCTGCCACCTGAGCCAATGTCCCCTGTGGTGGGACAGGCTACTGAGTCGTTTATTGAGTTTTTCCGAGCAGCAGCTACGCCCTTGCAGGCCATGGCGGCCGTGGGGTTAGGGTCGGAGTTTTTCGCCGGCGAAGTGATGGGACGTATTGCGCGGTATTTGGAGCACCCTGCGTTTAACAAGGGCAATCTCCTTGATCTGACGTTTTGGAAAGTTCACGCCGAAACCGATGAACCGCGGCACTATCAGTTGTGCCGCAGTATCCTTCAGGAGTTCCGCGCGCCGGGGGAACCCCGCATGATGCTGGAGATAGGCAAGAATATCGCTGCGTCTGAGTTGGCCATGTATACAGGACTGCATCAGGAAATGGAGACGATCCGTTCTTTGTAGACAGTCCACGCCTGTTGGTTCCGGCTGCTATGAGAGGATGATGTCAGGCTCAAGACTCTGCGGGAGAATCAGCTTTTGGTGCAAGCGGCACCGCCCATGCGTTCTTTAACAGAAATGCAATGATGCCAAGCATGACACATGCCGCCCCGCCGAATTCTACCGTGCCCGCTGGCCCTATCACTCCGACAAGCAGTCCGCCCAGAGCTTGCCCGACCGGCAGGCCAAGACCCGTCAGGCCGTTGATGGTGCCAAATACTTTGCCGCGCATGAAATCCGGGACCAGCTTCTGGCGCCATAAAGAGAAGAGGATCATATAGGGTGCGTAGGCAAGCCCGCCCAGAGCCAGCAGGCTTGCAGCAATCCAGGCATGACTCGTCAGTCCGACTGCTCCGCTGAACAGCCCCCAGAGAATAATAATGGCGGAAACAACCTCTCTTAGGGGCCATAAGGGATGCCACCGCCCCCACAGCAGCGTTCCCAGGATGGCGCCGGCGGCAAAGCCTGACCACAGCAACCCTAGAGTTTCCGGCCCTTGGTGGAATACTTGTTTGACCATGACTGGCAGCGCGGGTTCCAAAGGGCCGTAGGTTAAACTAAACATGAGGGTTACCACGACCAGGGTGAGCAGCAGAGGCGTCTGCCCAATAAATTTCCACCCGTGGAGCAAGTCGTGCTTGAACGACGCTGGGGTATGGAGCGGCTCGTCGCCAGAAAACGAAGCCGTTGGGATTAAGGTGAGAGTGGCAAAGTAAACAGCGAAGCATGCGGCCGTGATCATCAGTGTGGCTCCCACCCCAATGCCTGCGACGAGCACGCCCCCCAGGGCTGGTCCTAGCAACGTGACCATATTCATATTCAATTGCATCACGGTATTGGCGCTCTCCCACTGGTCATGGGCAACAACGTTAGGCAGGATGATCATACGCCCGATATATGCCAGCGGCGAGAGGGCGCCAGCTGCCGCCACCAACATGAGGAGCAGGACAAAGGGCAGCCGATGCAGCATAAAGAGAGTGGCTAGGGTGGCAAAGATCAGACCTTGGACGATGTTGTCGCCATTCAGCAGGAATTTTCTCGGCCACCTGTCCAGAAGTATTCCGACAAGCGGGCTGGCAAGCATATCCCCCGTTGCATAGACCGCCAGCACCACGCCAATCTTGGCGGCAGATCCTGTGGTGTCCAAGACGAGCCAAGTGAGGGACAGTACTCCGAACTGCACACCCAAGCGAACCATGAGGGTTCCAATCCATAGAGCCCGGAATGGTTGGTTCTGATACAGCGTGCGGTAGGTGGCCATAATTCCTCTCTTTCGTTCGTGAGACCGCCGGCTGGCGGCAAAGCATTCACCTATCATAGCCAGCTTCGCGGCTGTCCACAAGAGGGCCCCGCACCGTTCACGTTGACCGGCCGATCTCAATTGCCGTAGGGATTTGAGATCGGTCTCCGCAAACAGGCCTTGACAACACTCAACACTCCACGTGGTCATAAAAAGAAGAAAAGAGTCTCCATGCAGCGGCTGCTCTCTGGGGAGATGTGTGACCGTGCCCATCTCGGACAGTCCGACCATCTCTCAGTGGTATGGTATTATATGGAATGGGTAATTGCTATAAAATTAATGGCCGCCTACGTTTGATGACTTTATCCAAATGGCGGGAGACAACGTGCGGAATTGAAAAACTCCTGTGCGGGTCCCCGTCGTGTTTTACCTATGAACCGGATAATTCTAATTAGAGGAGAATTGATAAATGGGTACGCCAGTACATACAGTGTCTTCTGCTTCACCTGGCTTGACCCGGCAACTCACGTGGTGGGTTTTGCTGCTGCCGGGGATTGCTGCGGTAGGAATTGTGCGGGAAACTTTTGGCCTCATTCTGTTTGCGCATGTGATGAGCGCAAGCCTGTGGACAGGAGCTGACATATTCTTGGGATTCATCCTGGGACCGGTGTGGAAACATCTAAATCCCCCGCAAAGAAAGGCCGTGCTAGACTGGCTGGTTCCCAAAAAACTGCTGTACCTGCCCATCATCGCGATTACCACGGGGACTACCGGATGGTACCTGGCCAGGGATGACAGCTTTTTACATCTCACGAGTCCGGTGTTTCCATGGGTAGTGGCGGCGGGCGTGGTGATTGTGATATTGTCAGTCATCGGACTGGGGTTTTTGACGCCCAACGACTGGCGGGTGTACAAAGAGATTCAGCGCGCACACCCTGACCCCGACCGGATTTTCCGGCTCACGCGCTTTAACCGTCAAGCTGCGGCTATCCTTGGCCTCCTGCAAGTCGTCATTATCATCATTATGGTGCATCTGGCCATGGCACCGGCGTCCCCATTTCCCTGAGCTACGCAGCCGGGGAACTCAATGGCAATAACCGGACTGACTTCCGTCGGTCCGGTTGTTGATTTTACGATGTCTGAGATGCTGTTATGAGAACCACCAGTGGTTGGGCAAGAACAGAGCTCCGGCGGGGTCAAAGTTGGCTGCCACACCGTGCAGTGTCTTGGAGTGGACCAGTATCTCGGCCGGGTCAGGGATGAATAGCACAGGCAAGTGATTGGCTGCATAGGTTTCGTACGCGTAGAGATTATGCAAGGTTTCTGTGGTCGTGCCCGGAGCATAACTGGCCTGGATCAACTGGTTCATGTGCGTGCTGTCGTAGCTGCCCATGTTCTCGGATCCATCGGACGCGAACAATCCCCCGCCACTGGGGTAGCCAGTGCCATAGGTCCAGCCTCCCACCGATTGATCCCAGTCAATCATAGCCCAAGTGGAAGCATTGGAAGCGCCGTGGGTCACAACTTCATCGAACGGCTGTGCGTAGAGACTGACATCAACACCTTCCTCGGCCCAGTCGCTTTTCAGAAGCTCAGCCAAATCAGTGCCTGCCGTGCTCCCCGAGGCATAGATCAACGTGAATTTGAGGGGGACCCCGTTTTTGGTCATGACCCCGCCCACTTCGTGCCAGCCATTTTTCTCGAGCAGTGCCTTGCCACGGGCAGGATTGAAGGAATAGGGGCTTTTCTTGAGGGCCGGATTGAAAAATGCCGTCTGGGGCAGAGAGGCTAGCGTCGTGTCATCTTCCACGGCATATCCATGATAGAAATCCTGGATGATGGCTTTCTGGTCAATGCCCATTTGCAGAGCCTGGCGGACGGGAAGTTCTTGAAATGCCTTGCCGATCCCGCCAGGGGCTTGGGAATTTTGGTTGGGGACAATATAGTTGAAGCCAATAGCGTATTCCGGAACTTCTGTGTCGGCACTGAGCTGCACCTTGGACGCCATGAGGGAGGGAGGCAGGGAACCCGCGTTGATGGTGCCGGTTTTCAATGCGGCAAATTCGCTCGCCGGGGACGATTCATATTGATACATGACCTTGCTTAAAATAGATCGGTGCCCGTCATAGGCCTTGTTGGGCACGAATGTCCAGTAGCTGTCCGGAGACATGGCGCTCAATTTGTAAGGGCCGTCAACTACGTTAAAAACGGAACTGTCTGGAGAATTCGCTAAAGAATCGATATAATGCAGTTCCTCTGTCATATTTCCCGGATATTTATTCCACACCGAGGCCGGGGCGGGGATAATCTGACCTAGACCATTGCGTACAAACCAGGCGGGGTTGCGTGGAGAGGTGATTTTTACAACCACCGTATCCGGCCCGTCGGCTGTGACGCTCTGCCACAAGCTGGGGAACCCTCCAAATCCTTCTCCCCAAAACGTCCATGGAGCATTGGCGGCGCTGGCAGCCTTCATTACATTCCACGAAAAAACCACATCGGCCGAGGTCACCTGCTGGCCATTCGACCAGTGCCATTTGGGATTCAGGTGAATGGTGTAGACGTCGCCGGACGCATTCCACGTAATGGACTGGGCCAGTGAACGGGCATAATCCAGCTGGTCATGGCCGTTCACCGCGATCAGCGGCTTGTACATCATCAGCTCGACCTGCTCGTTGGTGACCGTATCAGTCACCGCGGAGCGCAGCGGAAAGAACCAGTTTGGAGACTGCTGGCTGGTGAGGGCGATGACCGCTGTGCCGCCCCGAACAGGCGCGGCGGAGGTGCTGCGGGCACTTGGCGATGCAGTGGAGCCGCATCCCGCCAGAAGTCCACTCATTAAGACGGATGCCGTCAGCAGAACGTGTGTTTTTCGCATGTGTCAAGCTCCTTTAGAGGTGTTGTGCAAGGCTGTGTTGTTAAAGAGTCAGACAGGTAAACAGATCCTACTCCACGGCGCCGACGCCAATCGAAAATGTTTTGTAAGGGTTTCGTATTTATACCATGATTTCTGGCCTTATTCAAGCTCTCCGCAGGAGGGAAAGCCAAAATTCGACATAACTTGGGTAACGACGTAAAGAATTTTCGGGGCCGGGTATTGTTGTCGGGGCGCGCCCTCGAATTCATATGAGGGTGCTCTTGACCAAATGGGCCGATGATTCCTTTGTTTGCCAAGTGGCGTTAGACTCTGACCACGGAACGTGGTTCCCTAGACATTCTCCCGCGCGAAGTGGAAGGTTCGATCGGAGACAGCACCATTTGCCTGCTGGGTACTGTTTGCGGTTGGCTTTCACCTGTTCGCCCAGGGTCATTGACGGTATACTGCAAGTACACAAAGTTTTCGGCCAAGAACAGGCCGCCAACCTCGAGACAGGCCGTTCTGTGAAGCGGGAAACATTACATGGAAGAGAGGGATCCACTTGACATGGTTGGAAGAACTGCAAGAGATTTTGGGAGCGGACCAAGTACTGACAGGGTCGTCAGTGCTGGATCAGCATTCTCATGATTTTTCCTATCACACTCCGCATAGGCCGGATGCTGTCGTGTATCCGGCGAACACTCAGCAGGTGAGCCGCATCGTCCAGTGCGCCCAGAGCCACCGCGTTCCCGTGATTGCTTTCGGACAGGGGACTGGCGTTGAGGGTCACATTATTCCGGCTGCGGGGGGCATTACCATAGATTTTACCAACATGGACCGCATCATTGCCATCCGCCCGGAAGACTTTGTGGTGCAGGTGGAACCGGGAATAACGCGGCGGGCATTAAATAAAGCGCTGGGACCATATGGGCTGTTCTTCCCCGTGGACCCTGGGGCGGACGCCTCCCTCGGGGGAATGGCGGCTACCAATGCGGCAGGTACAGAAGCTCTCCGCTACGGAGCTATGCGCCAGCAAGTACTCGGGCTTGAGGCTGTGCTTGCGGATGGGCGCGTGGTACGGGTAGGCGGGGCGACCATGAAGTCCTCGGCCGGGTACCAGCTGACCAGCCTCTTTGTGGGATCGGAAGGCACTTTGGGCCTCTTAACAGAACTGACGCTTAAAGTTTATGGGATCCCCGCACTGACGGTAGCAGCCCGGGCGGTATTTGACTCGGTCGAGGACGCCGGCCGGGCCGCTACCGGCATGATGATGCAAGGAGCGGCTGTGAACAGGATGGAGCTGATGGATGAACAGAGCATAGCGGCTGTGAACTGGGTGGAAGGCACGTCGTTTCCCGTGCGGGCGACTCTCTTCATGGAGTTTGCGGGAAACCACCGGTCGGCTCTGCTTGAGGACTTGGCGACGTGCCGGGATGTGGCGGAGGAGAACGGGGGCCGGGAGTGGACGGCCGAATGGGATGCGGACCGTCGGAATGCATTATGGCATGCGCGCCACCGGGCAGCGCTGGATATTCTCGCTGCGTCAGCAGGAACGCACCCTTTTACAACGGATACGGCGGTTCCGTTGTCGGCGCTTCCCGCCGCTCTGCGCCATGCGCGCGACACCCTGACCCGCTACGGCGTGCAAGGGGCTGTACTGGGGCACGTGGGGGACGGCAATTATCACATTGTCATGGGCATCGACCCGAATAACCCGGAACAGGTCGCTCAAGCCCGAGCGGTCAACGAAGCGGTGATCCACTATGCTTGGGAGCAAGGCGGCACATGCACCGGGGAGCATGGTATCGGCATGGGCAAGACGCGCTTTTTGCGGGAAGAAAAGGGAGATTCCAGCCAGCTTTACTGGACAATAAAAGACGCATTGGACCCGAATCACCTGCTCAATCCTGGAAAAACGGTGCCCATGAGGGACTGAGCGGAAGAGGGCTGCGCTTGGCAAGCGCAGCCCTGAATTTTTTTAGCCCTCGAGGATCTTGCAGAGCTCTTAGGAACTTGATGCTAGCACACGGTCGACATGGGCGAGAAATTCCGCGGCTTCGGCTCCATCCACGGCACGGTGGTCAAAGGTTAAGGAAACGGGGAACCCCGTGTCGCCGGCCCCAATCCCCAAAATGGCTATGGTCGGGGTCACTAGCCGCGGGGTAAAGTATTCGATACCCCAAGGGCCCAAGTTGCTCAGGACAAACGAAGGGCGAGAAAAGTCCAGTGTACCTGTGGCCTGCGTCTTCAGTGCATTGCGCAGATCGGCAAAGGCCAGGACCCAACTGTTTATATCGGGCTGCGCGTGAAGAACCGGTACCATCAGCCCGCTAGGAGTTTCAGATGCGATGCCCAAAACCAGCTTATGCGCCGCTACGGTCCCCTCGGAGCTGGCCCAGCCGTGTATGCGGGGATAGTGGGGCAGGGCTTCGCTCACGGCCCAAGCTATGCGTGCCAGAGGGGCCACCGCAGCGGGTCCCGAAGCAATGCGCCGGTGAAGGGTGGTGGGCAAAGCTGCGGGATCGGTCAAATGCTGGATCAGGGAGCGTCGGAAGGCAGGGTACGGCACAGTCTCACCAAGGGACTGCCGCCGGATCCACGCGTCGACATCAGCAACCGTCAGGCGCCTTCCTGAAGCCCCACGCGCCACATCCGCCAGATCCACGCCTTTCTCTTGGGCATAGCGCCGGACAGCGGGCGGTGCTGGCACAAACGCGGGGCTGGCCGCACTTTGCTCCGGGGACGCCTCAACATTTGGGCCGTCTGAGTTGGCCGGGGCCGGTGGGTTTACGGAAATCCGGGCGACGGCCTGGCCGGAATGAAAGACGTCGTTGGCAGCCACCACGGGGATCAAGTAGCCATCCACTGGGGCTTCAATCGCCAAAGTGACCTTGTCCACCATCGCCTCGGCCACCACGTCGCCCATGCGCACTTTGGCTCCTTGGTCATAGACCCAGTGCACCAGAACCGCCTCGGCCTCCGCCTCGTCACTGAAATTTACCGTAAGGTCCATGTCATCCATGCTGTCTGGCCCGCCTTTCTGATGTCTGTTCTCAGGGGTTGCACCTAGTTCATCATCGCGCGGATGGTCTGGGCAATCTTATCCGCCGACGGGATGGTGGCTTGTTCCAGCACACGGCTGTAGGGGATCGGGGTATCCGGAACGGCCAGCCGCTTTACAGGAAATTCAAGATAATCGAGGGCATCTTCCGCCAGAATGGCTGCAACTTCACCGCTCATTCCAAACGAACGGTAGTCTTCGTCGACAATCAGGACGCGGTGAGTCTTTTTCACCGTATCCACAATGGCTTGCTTGTCGAGAGGAACCAGGGTGCGCAAGTCAATCACTTCGACAGAAATGCCTTCCTGTTGGAGCTGCTCGCGCACTCGCGCCGCCTTGGGCACCATCGCGCCGATGGTGATGACGCTGATATCCGTGCCTTCTCCGGCGACACGGGCTTTGCCAAACGGCACCTCATAACTCTCTTCCGGCACATGAACCTCAGCCCAGTCATCAGAGGGCATCCAGCCCAGACCCAACAGTCCTTTATGGAAAAAATACATGACGGGATTGTCGTCGCGAATCGCGCTGACCATGAGCCCTTTGGCGTCATATGCGTTCGACGGCACCACCACCTTCAACCCCGGCACATGGGCAAATAGGCTGTAGAGGGTTTGGCTGTGCTGGGCGGCATCGCTGTAGCCTCCACCAATCGCTGTCATCAAGACCACCGGGTGCGAGACACTGCCGCCAGACATATAATGGTTTTTGGCCAGCTGATTATAAATTTGGTCCATGGCCACACCAAAAAAGTCGACGAACATGAGTTCGACGATAGGGCGCAGTCCCTCAGTGCTGGCGCCAACCGCGGCGCCAATGAACCCACTTTCCGAGATAGGGGTGTCAATGACGCGGTCATGTCCAAACTGCTGGTAAAGACCTTGGGTTGCTCCGAAAATCCCGCCGTACACCCCTACATCTTCTCCCCAAACCAAAACACTGGGATCCCGGTCCATTTCCTGCGCAATGGCCTCGCTAATCGCGCGCGCCATGGTGAGCTTCCGTACCGTTGTGGTGGACATCTCATTTGCCTCCTAAGTTTGGCGCAAATACATCGGTTAAGGCGTCGGCGGGGAGCGGCTCGGGTGACTGGCGCGCGAAGGCAATGGCGTCTTCGACCAGTTCCGCTACCTCATTTTGAATAGCCGCATCGTCATCTGGAGTCAGGAGGTGATGGGCGAGAAGATAGTCGCGAAATTGGGGAATGGGGTCGCTTTGGCGCCACTTCTCCTTTTCCCCGGCACCCAGATAGGTTTCCGCATCCCCTTGGAAATGTCCGTAGAATCTCGTCGTCTCAATCTCCAAAAGGGTCGGCCCCTTTCCGGCGCGGGCCCGGGCCACTGCCTCGCTTGCCGCTTCTGAGATGGCGAGCACGTCGTTTCCGCGGATAAACACTCCGGGAATCCCGTAAGCCTGTGCGCGGTCGCTGTTGTTAGCGATGGCTGTCGACTGCTCTTTCGGCACGGAAATGGCATAATGATTGTCCTCAATCACGAAAATGACAGGCGCTTTCCATAAAGCTGCCAGATTCAGACTCTCATGGAAGGTGCCTTGGTTGGCGGCGCCTTCGCCCGCAAATGCCACTGCGACGCTGTCGCGGTGCTGGTGGCGGAAAGCGAACGCTGCGCCTACGGCAGGGGGGAACCCGGCGCCGACAATCCCAGAGCAGCTGAAATGCACAGCGGGATCAAAAAGGTGCATGTGTCCTCCCTTGCCGTGGGACAGCCCTGCGGTGCGGCCAAAAATTTCTGCAGTCATGCGGCGCAGGTCAATCCCCTTGGCGATAGCAAAGTGGTGGGGCCGATGAGGCGCTGTCACCACATCATCACGGCGAAGGTGGCGTATGACCCCGACGGCTACGGGCTCTTGCCCTGCGGCCAGGTGCATTTCCCCAGGGACCGGACCGGCGGCGATACTGAACAGAGGGCTTTTTCCTTCCGCATAGACTTCTGCCATCCGGTTCTCATAGAACCGAATCAGGCACATCATGCGGTACATGTCGGCGTATGAATCCATAAAATGGGCCTCCTTTGACTCATGAATTGGCTGGAGCGTCTCTGACGCCCGTAAAAATGTTTGCGGCTTGCTAATGACTGCCCGCGCGCTGCTAAGCCTTGCCAGAAGATGGAAAGCCCAGGTGCTCCGACATCAGGCGGGCTTGGTCCTGAATATAGCGCGGCACGTTGAGGGTTGCCGGGTCGTAGCGGCTTTCCGGCATGGATACGGCAACTGCGCCCCAGATCTGCCCGTCGTACTGGAAAATGGGAGCGGCCACACAGCAGACGCCCAGTTCCCATTCCTGAAGATCGCAACTGTACCCGCGCTCCCTAGTGAGCCGGAGTTCACGTTCCATGTGCTCTGGGTCTACCCGGGAATGGGCTGTGCGCGGGGACGGCGGGTGCAGGCGGCGGTAACTGATCAAATCCCGGGAGGGGAGGTGGGCGAGGATTGTCTTGCCCAAAGCATGCACAAATGCGTGTTCCCGGTAGCCCACATAAAGGGCCCGCACCTTGACTGCTTGATTGCCTTCTGTGATGTGCTGGATAATGACTTCGCCGTGCACCCACCGTGCGACATAGGTTGTTTCCTGAAGCGCCGTGACTATGTCCTGGGAAATGATTTTTAGGGGGGCCGGCACCGAGAAATCCGGTCGCATCTGGTTATGCAGGTACGCAATTTTGTAAGAGAGCTTGTACAGCTGGCTGGTCTTGTCCTTCTCCACGTAACCTTCTTCAACGAGAGTCTTTACAAGATGGTAGCACGTGCCAAGGGGGATATCTGACGCGGCGCTCAGCCATTTTACTGTGATTCCCCCGGATTGCTGGGCAATGATATCCAGAAGGCGCAATCCACGGGACAGGCTGTGAATGGTCCATGAATTGGCCATCTGGCACCTCTTTCTTTATACTCAGCCACAAATATCTGAAGAGAACAAAATCGCTAATGGTTCTGGCTTCATTATACAAATGGCTTTTGCCATTACAAGACACAAATTTTCAGATGATGAGAAAATGCCGGGAAGTGAGGACTGGCAAGGCGCTTGACCGGTTCATATGCTCTGAGCATTCGAGATGGGCAGCGTTTCCCCAAACGCTGCTCCCATAATGGGGAAACGTTCTGGATGATTTTAGCACGGGTCCGGTTTGTGTCTCTGGTCTGGGTGCGTCACACTGGACAGAGAAAACTGCTAAGTCATTCGCCATAGGGCGGGGCTCCTCTTGCGAGCCTGCCCCCGTAAATATGCTGTCTGAGGAGAGAGATACGTATGGATATTTACACGCAAGTTGTCGAGCCTACAACTATTCGCACGCCGCCGAACGCTGCCTCTTTTCCCATCTACCAAACGTCTGCCTATACCTTTGCCGATATCGATGAAGTGGACCAGTTGCTCGCGGGAAAGCGGGAAGGCTATTCTTACACCAGAGGCGGCAATCCCAATACAGATGCCCTGGCTCAGTTTGCAGCGGGGCTTGAAGGCGCCGAGGCAGGAGTGGTCACCTCGTCGGGAACGGCGGCGCTAATGGCCGGAATTCTCGCCCTGCTTCCCCGTCCTGGCCGCATCCTGTTGGCCCAGGAAATTTATGGGGGGACGGTAGGAATCGCCCGCACGGTACTGGCTCCGATGGGGTATCAGATGCAGTGGGTGGACACGCATGATCTGGCGGCCGTCCGCGAGGCTCTCACCGGCCCGCCTGCGGTGTTGGTTGTGGAGACCATCTCGAATCCCCTGGGACGGGTGTGTGAACTTGACCGCATTATCGCCATGGCTCACCGGCATGGTGTGCGGGTGCTGGTGGATAACACCTTTGCCACCCCGTTTCATGCCACTCCGCTTAGTTGGGGAGCCGACCTGGTTGTGCATTCCGTGACGAAATTCATTGGGGGGCACAGCGACTTGATTCTTGGCGCCGCAGTGGGTTCCAAAGACCTCATTGCCAGGGCGGCCGCGGTCGTGGATTCGGCTGGGTTTACCCCCGACCCGTTTGCGGCGTGGCTGGCGTTGAGGGGCGGCCGCACACTGGCCCTGCGCATGCAGCAAGCGAGCGCTAACGCCTTCCAGCTGGCATCGTCTCTGCAGTCTCTAAAAGAAGTGCGCCGGGTATACTACCCGGGCCTGGATTCCCACCCCGACCACATTTTGGCTGCGCATCTTCTGACGAGAGGGTTTGGGTGCATTGTGTCAGTGTCGCTGGCAGCTGGGTACGGAGGGGTGCAGGAGATGGTCCGCCGCCTGCGGCGGGTGCGGTTTGTTCCTAGTCTGGGCGACGTAGCGACGACAGTGTCGCACCCCGTGACCGCGTCCCACCGCGAGCTGACTGCGGATGAGAAAGCCCGCGTGGGGATTGACGGCAGTGTGGTCAGGATTTCCGTCGGCATCGAGTTCAGCGGCGACATCATCGAAGATTTCACTCAGGCCCTGCGAGGGGAATAGGGATGTCGGGTGCAGAGACTGGGGTGTGCATTAAAAGAACAAGGGAGAAGATTTAGGGGGGATTTCATGATTCAGGCAGGGCAGGAGTTTCGGTGGGAACGTAGCTTTACCGATCAGGACTTGGAGCAGTTCACCCAGTTATCCGGGGACCGGGGAATGCACCACATCGTACCTGACGAGCACGGCAACAAAATGATCCAGGGGCTGTTAACGGCGACTCTCCCCACTAAAATCGGGGGCGATCTCAATTATGTGGCTCGTGAAATGGTCTTTGATTTTCACCGCCCCGTCTATGTGGGAGACATGGTGACAGCAGTGGTGACGGTGAAAAAAGTTGAGCGGAGGAAAGCGGACCGGCTTCATGTGGAAATACTGTGGGAATGTATGAACCAGGATGGCCGTGTGGTGCTGTCCGGTTCCAGCCACGGAGTGATTTTTGACCCCTGACCAGGTCATGTTGGCGGGCTCGGCCGGAAGAATCCCGACCAATCCCTTGTAGCGCTTGACCGTACTCGGATGAGGATGGCGTCTGGTCAAGATTCCCGGCCTGCCGCGCCATAGGCCAAAAATCCGATGCTTAGTTCCCCTGTTGGGCCGTGAACAGGGTGCCAACCATGGGTGGCTTTTCTAGCCGTATTTCCCGTATACTGTAATTGTTAATGCATGCTGAAAGAGGAGAGGGTATTCATGGAAGAAAAGAAGGGCAAAGAAATCGAGTGGATGCTGCGCATGGACAGCAATTTGCATAAAGCATTTCTAACGGCTGCACAAGAGAATGACCGGAGTCCCAGCGAACTGGTGCGCGAATTTATGGAGAACTATATTAAGACCCATAAGCGTAATGAACCACCTGTGGAATAATTCGGCTGAGTGTCATCCGCACCGCAATGACTGGCGAGAGGCTCGCAGCGGTGCAGGCCGTGGCGACTGACAGGAAAACCGGAAAGCACCCGAAGGTTGCCTTCCGGTTTTCTCAAGCCCGTTCCCCAAGAAATAGAGATTGGGCTAGCGCCACAAAGGAGCGCACTGCGGGTGTCGCTTCGTTGATAAAGGGGCAACGGAGACCTAAATATCGCCACACCGTCGGTTGCAGGTTTTTTACCAGGATATGGGGTGTCGTATCCGGCAATGACAGCTCTGGAACAATGGTGATACCAAGCCCCTCGCCGACCATATTCAAGATCGTGGCCATATCGCATACCGCAAATTTGATGGAGGGGCGGCTTTGAGACCGTCCAAACGACTCCTCAATGAGGGGTTCATAGCCTCCCGTGGACATAATGAATGGATAGTCAACCAACGACCCGACGGATACGATGTCATTGTCCCCCAGCACATGGCCTTTCGGAAGAACCGCCACCATTTTGTCCTTGGTCAGGGGAATCATGTCGGGACCCAGGGTGCTCTGGGAAGCAAATCCCACATCGATGACCCGGCCCTGCAACCATTCGCTCACCTCCTGGTCGGTGCCCTCGAAGAGGACCACCGTGATGGGGGGATGTTGCTTCTCAAATACCCTGACGATTTTTGGGAGCAGCCGGGCCGCGACGCGCTGGGAAAGCTCCCGATCCGAGTGGTCCCCGCTTCCAGCCCTTGTGCGTCGGCCGCTTCTTGTTCAATCTGCGCCACCCGATTTAAGATGACCCGCATGGGTTCCAGGACACGCCGCCCAAGGTCGGTGACCACGATGCCGTGCTTTCTGTCGCGAATCAGCAGGGGCACGCCGAACTCTATCTCGAGTCCGGCGACGGCATGACTCACGGCTGATTGGCTCATATGGAGCACTTCGGCGGCTCTGGTGAAACTGCCCATTTCCACGACCTTGGAAAATACGGCGACCATGGTGACCAATGTTCCCCTGAAATTTCGGCGCACACGAGAACCCATGCCAGATTAACATCTATCGTGGACCCCAGAAACAAGACGAGTGGGGTCTGGCCAGCCAATCTATGTCCCCAAGGAATCCGGTGCCGTACCCATACGCTTAGCCAGCGGCTAAAATCCTTACGGGGAAAACGGACTGCAGGTTTCACGATCAGCTATTGGCGAAACTCGAGTTAAACTGGAGGGCAGCCCTCGTCTTCCCCGGATCTGTGTAGACGGCGGTAGTGGCGGCGGCTCTTCTGGCGGTTGCCACAGCCTTCCATGGAGCACCATTTCCGCCGTCCGCTCTCGTTGATAAAATACGCCAGGCAATTCGGGTTTTCACATCGCTTTAGCCGGTCCAGCTTCTTGCTCCCTCCCAATCGCATCCAGTCATAGGCCAGCAAGGTGATAATGCCGTCAGTGCCACCCTCTTCGGGCAAAGGCATGCATGTCCATCCTGCCCTCTCCTCATTTTGGATCTGGAAAGTCAAGGGTCGGCTGGCCAGCTGCTCCGATAGCCATAACCCGAGAGAACTGGGATCGGAGTGGTCGGCCAGAAAGTTGCGACTGGTCGACCGGAACTGCTGCAAGGGGGACAGCAACAGGGGAGCACGTTGCAGACGCTGGTATTGCTCACCGGAAAGCCAGCCCGTCCGCACCATAAATGCGCACCATCTCTCAACGTCTGTAGGCGTATCCAGCAGGTCTTGCACGTGGGAACCTTCCATGCGGACGGTGTTTAAAAAATTGGCAAGCAAGGAGCCACCGAAATTTGTGAACGCTGGCAGTGACACGTCTGCGCCTTCCTTTCCCTGATCAGGTTCTCCTAACAATGGCCGATAGCATCATAGCACAGCTCCATGACTTTCAGCACGCGAGCGGCCGGGCATCACCGGGGATTGAGGGATTCCCATCAAGATCCTCTGCTGTTGTGAATAACCTTTTGTATAAAACTAATAGGTTATATTATTATCATGGTTGGGATGGGTTACCTGACTTAGACGTGCCCGTGCAGGTGATATGTCTGTCTCTGGTGACAGCCTGAAGGCGGCAACAAAAACGTGTTTAGAGACGGGAGTTCTCTATGGAATCACTGGAAGCGCTAGCATTCGTAGTGTTGTGGTCCTCTGCCGCGGTGGCAGCTAAGATCGGGCTGCGTTCGGCGCCGCCCCTGACCCTCCTGACAGCCCGGTTTGCGGGGGCCGGACTGTTGCTGTTGGCGGGTCTGGCCATCTTCCGCCGGCCGCTGTGGCCCGGTCGCCGGTGGAAAGCATTGGCGTTGTTGGGTTTGTTAAATACCACTTTGTATCTTGGAGCATCCTTTGTGGCGCTTACTGTCGTGCCTGCTGGGCTGTTCAATTTGTTTGTCGCCACCAACCCGTTTCTGGTTCTGGTTTTCAGTCGCTTCTGGCTCAAGACTGCCGTGACCAGAACACAGTGGACTGGATTTTTTGTGGCATCGGCGGGACTTCTGGTGGGGTCTTGGAGCGGGGCGGTTAAGACCCAGGCGCCTTTATGGGGTATCGGACTCATCGTTCTGGGGATGGCAGCGATGGCAGCAGGAAGTCTCTACTTTCAGCATCTCCATATTTCTCTGCCGGGCGTGGTGGTCAATGCCTGGCAATTGCTGTTCGGTGCGGCGTTGCTAGGCCCTGTAGCCATTTTGGCGTCTGGTGGCCAGTCGGTGGACTGGAATCTGGCGTGGTGGGGATCTTTGGCGTGGCTCGTGGGTGCAGTATCGATTGGGGCCATGCTCCTGTGGTTTCATCTGTTGCAGAGCGGAGCGGCTAAAGCGAGCATGTGGCTGCTGCTGACCCCTATTATTGGATATGCACTGGCCGCGGCGATCCTGCGCGAACCGTTCACGGTGGCAGACGCCGCAGCTGGTGCGTTGGTCATTGCTGGGCTGGCTATTTCCGAGCACCGGACTCCGCTGACCGCTGCGGGCCGGTCACAATCTGGCTCTGCGCGCCAGCAAGGCAAGCGGGAGAAATCATGAGAGAACAGTGGAGTGAGGACCCCACCATTTGGAAAATCGGCAGCTGGTGCCATGAAACGGTGCCGGTTGCTGGGGCATGGGCCAGCCATCTTTGCATTCCTCCACAAAAATCTGCTGCAGCGCCCCAACTGAGCGTGTGCGCGCACAAACGGTACAAACGGTCCCCGCCTCATGGGTCATCCGGCGGTGGGGGATTGGAAGCCTCAGGCGTAAAGTTGAGTGCGTGGGCCGTATATCTGCTTAAAACAGCGGCCAGCAGTGTTCCGGCGCATTTAAGAAGACATCCGCCCACAGCAGGGGTGAAGAGAGCACGATGGCGCTCTTCACGGGAAGAATCGACGACGTAGGGGGGAAATAGCCGTGGGAGAGACGCCAGAACTGTTTAATGAAATTGCGACCAATTATGACCGGTGGAGCAATCTTCTGTCCGGAGAAGGGATTCGGGCATGGCACCACTTCGCGGTGGACCGGATGAACTTGGGACCTGGCCTGAAAATTTTGGATGTGGGCTGCGGCACGGGCACGACTACACGCGTTATCGCCAAACGGGCCGGGGCCCAGGCCGCGGTGGTTGGGCTGGATCCGGCCGAAGCCATGCTTACGGTAGGCAGGAACGCCGAACTTGATCCCGACAGTGCGCCCATTGACTGGGTGCTGGGCTCGGGGGAGCACTTGCCCTTTGACGACGACGAATTTGACCGGATCACCGCCCAGTTTTCCTTGCGAAACATGACGGACTGGACGAAAGGACTTAGGGAGATGATCCGGGTGCTGAAAGTGGGCGGGGAACTCACGATTTTGGAGATGGTGCAGCCAGTGACGTCATTGGGTTCTTTGGCACGCAGCGGACTGGACGCCATCACGGGAAATATTTCCAATGAGGCTCTGACGCCATATCAGTGGCTGGGTGTCTCGCTGCAGCATGCGCCCACCACGGAGGAACTCCGCAGTGAAGCGGAGCGCCTGGGTGTTAAGCGGCTCTCCCTTCACCACTGGCTGGGGGATTTAGTGGTGGTGTTGACAGGGGTCAAATCCTCAGCGGTGAAGAGCCAGGAGTCGCATTTGAACGCCAGGCCTGTGGTGTGGGCGATTGATGGGTCAGTCACGGCCTTTCGGGGGGCGCAGTGGATTAATCAGTTTGTCAGCCCGGGGACCCTTGTCCATCTAGTGACGGTGATCCCTGAAAAGCAGCGGGCGGGTCAAGTTGAGGAGACGGACAAGCTTTTTTGGCACCGCCAGCACCACACTGCCGAATCTCTTTTGGTTCCCGACAAGTTTCATGTGGAAGCCACCATGCTGGAAGGGAACCCCGGCCCGGCGCTCATGGAATTTGTCAACCAGACCCGCGCGGGAATGCTGATCATGGGGAAAAAGCACAGGAGCGGACCCGCGGATTTGTGGATAGGCAGCGCAGCCCGGTATGTCTTCGCCCACGCGTCGTGTCCTGTGCTCTTCGTCCCCACCAATGTGGCCCCGGCTTAAGACCGAGGTGGAACCAGACCCGACGACAAGCGCAGGGTGCAAGATAGTCTGGAGCCGAATCACCGCAAGCCAGGATGCGCCGGAAAACTTCCGAGAGAAAGGAGCAACCCTTTATGACCTATGACTTGGTGCTGCTACACGCCCCCAGTGTGTATGATTTTCGAAAGACCGTGCAGTTAACCGGTCCTGTAGCCGACGTTATCCCGTCAACCGCGGTGTTTGAGATGTATCCTGTGGGATTCACCAGCATGGCGGGGTATCTCGAAAGATATGGATACGCCGTACTGATCGTCAATCTGGCAAACCGCATGGTGGCAGACCCGCGTTTTGATGTGGAGAAAAAAATCAAAGGACTCCATGCCAGAGCCTTTGGCATCGATTTGCACTGGATGCCGCACGCCCACGGCAGCATCGAAATTGCAAAATTGGTCAAGCAGCACCATCCGGATGTTCCTGTCATATTCGGCGGCCTTTCCTCGACGTATTTTCATAAGGAACTGATGGAATACAGCGCTATTGACTTCGTAATGAGAGGAGACTCCACGGAACCTCCCCTGCTGAGCCTCGTTCAACATATCCAGGCAGGAGCCACAGACTTTTCTGGTGTGCCCAATCTGACATGGCGCCGGGACGGACAGACCATCATCAACCCTCTCAGCTATGTGCCCACTACGCTCGATGAGGTGGATGTGCCGGATTACCGGTACGCCATGCGGTCGGCGTTCAAGTACTGGCATTTCCGGGACATGCTTCCCTACCGGGAGTGGGTAGATTATCCGAATACCATGCTGTTGACAGTGCGCGGCTGCACTCAGGGATGCCTGCTGTGCGGAGGTTCCCGGGGGGCTTATGCTCTGAACTGCCAGCGCCAGCATGTGGCGATGCGGTCACCGGCTAAGCTCGTCGAGGACGTGAAGTTTATCCAGCGCTTTAGCCGTGCGCCCATTTTCTTTATTGGCGACATCCGCCAAGGGGGCGGCCCCTACGTTCATGACCTCTTTGACCGCCTTAGCCGGACCCGATTGCGCAACGATTTGGTTTTTGAGCTGTTTCAGAAAGCTGATGTCGATTTCTTTGCGCGGTTGTATCACGCGGTGCCCCATTACAGTCTGGAGATTACCCTGGAAAGCTCCAATGAGGCTACGCGCCGCCTCATTGGAAAATTCGTGGAGTCGAACCAAAAGCTGATCAGCACCCTGCGCGCTGCCCTCGAGAATGGGGCCAAGAAGATTGACCTGTTCTTTATGGTGGGGTTGCCCCACCAGACCTATCAAGATGCTCTCAAGAACGTGGAGTTCTGCGAGACCCTCTACAACGCCGTCGGCGGCGACCCCCGGGTGACTTATTTTATTGCGCCCCTGGCGCCTTTCCTGGATCCGGCCAGCACCGCCTTTGAGTATCCTGAGCGCTATGGTTACCATAAGCTGTTTGAGCGCTTTGAGGACTACCGGCAAGCTCTTCTGGAGCCCTCGTGGAAATACACCCTCAACTATGAGACCGATGCCATGACCCGGAATGATATTGTGCGGGCAACCTACGACAGCGCACGCATGCTGAATGTCTTTAAATTTCGCCATCACCTTATTGATGGGGCCGTCTACTGGGATGTAGATGAGAAAATTACGGAGGCGGTGGCCTATCTGCAAGCAGTTGACCAAATTCTTCAAGGCCCGCTGGAGCAGCGGCAAGTCTTGCTTGGGGACTTGCGGGATCGCACCCTGTCCGCCAATGGGGCGGAAATCTGTGGGGACCGGGAATTGCGGTGGAAGGTGCGGCACAACTACGCTGGTCCCCTGTCCCTGCTATGGGTGGGATTCACCCTCCTGGCAGGGGAGATTTGGCGCGAGGCGCAGCTGACGGGACACCGACTTTTGAATGTCGAAGAGCGCTCTTAGGGGACGGTGTGCTTGTTTTACTTGCAGCCCTCAATCCGCCCCCGCCGGGTGCTGCGTGTCTTGATCCAGATCCGGCGTCAGGCGCGGATGTCTCCCGGTTTGCGGCATGTCAAAGATTCCTTGAAAAAAACTTGCAAATTAGCTCAACTCTGTCTTGCGTTTCCAAAACGTTTTGGGTACCATTGTTTTTAGTCTTTAGTAAATTTATTTGAATGTTTATTTTTCCTTGGCCACGGAGGTAAGCGGATGCCGGTAACTATACGAGATGTTGCGCGGGCGGCGGGGGTGTCCATCACCACTGTGTCCCACGCCTTCAATGGCTATGAAGATGTGGGGGACGAGACTAAAAAGCGGGTGCTTCAAGTGGCGAAGGACTTGAACTACCGCCCGAGCCGGGTGGCGCGGAGTCTGGTGCTGCAGCAGACGCAGAGTGTGGGGCTGCTCATTTCGGATTTCAATGCCAATCCTGGCAGCAACCATTTCCTGTTTGACGTGCTGGCGGGCATCCACAACCGTTTGGCGGAATTGGGATATGATGTGACGCTGCTCAGCACAACCACGGCGCGGCAGCAACTGATCAGCTATATCGATTTTTGTACAGAGCGCAGGCTGGAAGGCGTTATCGTTATGGGTATGCGGATGGATGACCCCTATATGCAGGAAGTTGCCGACGCGAGTCTGGTTTCCGTTGGGATTGACTTGCCCATTTTGAGTCGGCACTGCGGCTATGTCATGACCGACAATGTCGGCGGCGCGAAACAGGGCGTGAAACATCTGCTGTCTAAAAATCACCGGCGCATCGGTTTTGTCAATGGCCACCTTCATGCCGTTGTCAGCATCGACCGGCTCCGGGGCTACGAGGATGCTCTGCGGGATGAGGGGATAGCTGTAGACCCGGAACTGATTGTGCATTCTGATTTTCTGGTGGAAGGCGGCGAGAAGGCGACGGCTGCCCTTCTTGAGCGGCGCCCGGACGTGACTGCCATCTTCTATGCCAGCGACCTGATGGCTCTGGGCGGGATGAGACATTTGCAGAAAGCGGGGCGCCGCATACCGGAAGACGTGGCCGTGGTGGGTTATGACAATATTGACGTCGGGCAATGGGTCGTGCCGGCCCTCACTACGGTGGGGCAAAAGCGTTACGAGATGGGAACTTCCGCCGCGGAGATGCTGGTGGGAATGCTGCAGCGCAAGGAAGAACCCCGGGCATGCGTGCTGCAGGCGGACATGGTCATCCGGCAAAGTTCCTGAACAAATCATTGTAGTGTGTGGCACCCCCTTCTATTTGCATTCAATACTCAGTATATTTTGTGTTTTGAGGGATTATTCTGGCCGTGAGCCATAACGTTATGGGTGGCATCAGCGCAACGTTTCCGTACATGCGGGGCATTGCAAATTATGAGGATGGGCACCGGGAAAGGGGATTTGTTGCTTGGAGTACCGCGTGATTAAGGAAAATGATGTATTTTACCTGTCGGACAACAGCGGGATGGCGCATTGCGCGGGGCAGGATTCATGCCAGAGCGGCCTGTTTTCACGTGACACACGCTTTTTGTCGCGGATGGAGTGGTTTATGGCTCCGGACGTGCTGGTGTTGTTGGAATCGGAGACCCTGAGTGCGTATGACAGCTATTACCGCTACACCAACCAGCCGCCTTCAGCCGCGTCTGCTATACCGCGAGAATCCCTGCTCGTCACCCGCCACCAGTGGATTGGCGACAATTCTCTGCACGAAACCGTTTCGATTGAAAACTTTTCTATGGAGGCCGTGTCTTTGCAGGCAGGGTACGTTGTTGATGCGGATTTCATCGATATGTTTGAGGTGCGGGGGTTTGAGCACCGTCCCTTTACGAGACGGGTGGCAGTGGAAGGGAATGGGAACATCTGCGTCTACCGCTACAAAGCGGAAGACGGCAGAATCACGGAAACGCAAGTGTCCATGCACACAGGGGACTCTCTCTCAGAGGACGGCCCTGTTGAACCGGCATGGGAATCCGTGGCCGCAGGAACCACGGCGCGGCGCTGGAGCCAGCCTCTCGTGATCGGCCCGCATGACAAGGTGGAAATTTCCTTGAGTGCGCAATTGACTTGGAGGGATGAACCAGCAAGCCATCTTGGCTCCATTGATGCCGCACCCGGCCATGATGGCGGGAGCAACGATTTTGGAGGGTTCCGCCGCATTCACGCATCGCATCAAAAATGGTTTGACGATATGCCTAAGGTCTCTGGCAGCCAGCAGTTTTCGGATTGGTACGGGCAGGGGCTGAGAGATTTGCGCATGCTGCAAAGCGACCTAGGCTATGGAAATATGGTCGTGGCAGGGGTGCCGTGGTACGCTGTGCCTTTTGGCCGGGACAGTCTCATTGCTGCGCGCCAGCTGCTGCTGGCCGCACCCGAAGTCGCGCGGGGCACCCTTTTGACGATGGCCCACTTTCAAGGCCAAGAAGAGCGGCCTGAGCGGGATGAACAGCCCGGAAAAATTGTTCACGAGGTGCGCGACGGAGAGCTGAGCCGATTAGGCATATTGCCTTTCGCGCCTTATTACGGGAGCATTGATGCCACCCCCTTGTTTTTACTTTTGCTGGCGGACTACTACCGCTGGACCGGTGACACGGACTTTGTCCGGGAACTCCTGCCTCATGTCGACCGGGCCCTCATCTGGATGATGGTCTATGGGGATAGAGATGGTGATGGATTTCTTGAGTATTGGCAAGAAGCCCGGGAGGGCATTGCAAACCAAGGCTGGAAGGACTCAGGGGACTCTATCATGTATGAAGATGGGACCCTGGTGCAAGGCCCCGTGGCCTTATGTGAAGTCCAGGCATACGCCCACCGCGCCTATACCGAATGGTCCAGCATCTATGCCAGCCTGGGAGTGCCTGATTATGCGCAGATGCTATTCTTGCGGGCTGAGCGGCTCCAAGAGAGATTCACCAGGCAATTTGTGCAGCCGGATGGGACGGTGGCGCTGGCGCTTGACGGAGGGAAGCGGCCATGCAAGGTCGTGGCATCGAACATGGGGCAGGTGCTCGTGAGTGACTTGCTGACGGGGAGCGAGGCGGATGTGGCAGCCGCGCATATGGTGTCCCCGCACATGCTGACGGGGTATGGCATTCGCACTTTGTCCAATCAGGAAATCCGGTATAACCCTCTCAGCTACCATAACGGGTCCGTCTGGCCCCATGACACCAGTTTGATTGCGTATGGACTGCGCCGGCATGGGTATCTGCCGGAGGCGCTGATGGTGATTGACAACTTGCTGCATGCCCAAGACGCCTTTGATCACCACCGCCTCCCTGAACTGTTTGCGGGGTTCTCCGAACAAGAATCTGCCCGCCCGGTTCCCTATCCTGTGTCCTGTTCGCCGCAGGCGTGGGCTGCGGCAGTGCCTGTATTCGTTTTGGAGCAGCTCATCGGGCTGCGGCCGGATGCCCTTAACCGGCGGATTTCAGTAGACCCAGTGCTTCCTGCAGCCATGCCGTGTCTGGAAGTAGGCGGGATCCGCCTCGGGCGCGGCTTCTTGTCTATCAGCCTGCGCGCTCACGGATCTCAGGCGGTGGCCATGGAAGTGATAGAGAATTCCACCGGCTGGGAATTGGTGCAGGAACCGATCGTGAAAGGGGTGTTGCCGCGGTAACAGAGGTTGGGAGAGGACAGGGAAGGTTGTGAATGGGTAAACACACTTAAACGGAAGAGGTGGATCAAGATATGAAACGAGTCAAAGGCCTTGCAGTGGTATCGCTCATGAGCCTGTCGGCAGTGGCGCTGGCGGGATGCGGGACGGGGGCTGCTCCGAGCAGCGCGGGGAGTCCCGGCAAACCAGTGACGATTGTGGTAGCAAGTTGGGCCGGCACGAACGTGACCAATGGCATCATTGACGCGCAGCTGGCTGCTTTCAATAAGGCCCACCCCAGTATTCATGCGGTGTACCGCCCGATTTCAGGAGATTATGAGACCCTTTTGAAAACCGAGTTCGTGGCTGGTGATGCTCCCGATATCATTACCCTCAACAATGGAGGAGAAGCGCCCACCTTTGAGTCCGAGGGGGTGGTGGTTCCGCTCAACTCCTATATTGCGCAGTCGCACTATTCCCTGGGAGACTTTTTCGCGGGTGCCATGAATATGTTCAAAGCCGGCAATACCGTCTACGGACTGCCCCGGGACCAGTCTCCTCTGGTGCTTTACTATAATCCCGCGATGTTCAAGCAAGCTGGAATCTCCGGGCCGCCGACAACCTGGGCCCAGATGCAGGCGGATGCCCAGAAGCTGACTAATGTGTCGGCCAAAGTCTACGGCCTTGTACAAACTCCCCAGGAACCGCGGTGGGCTCAGTTTATCTACCAGGCCGGAGGGAGTGTCATGAATCCCGCGATGACTAAAATGACGCTCAATACACCAGCGGCCTTGCAGGGATTTTCCTATTTTGTGCACCTGTACCGCATGGGGGTTGCTGCTCAGCCTTCTCAGGTTGGGGCCACATGGGGAGGCCAGGCGCTTGGCATGGGTCATGCCGCGATGACTTTGGAGGGAGCCTGGGCCATTCCTTATCTTCAGGATACCTATCCGAAGACCCCATTTGCCATTGCCACGCTGCCGCGGGGCCCCGTAAATAACGAAAGCTTGGACTTTCCCACGGCCTGGGCCATTACCAAGGATGCGGCGCACCCCAAACAGGCCTGGGAGGTTATCCGCTATCTGACGGGTCCGGGCGAAGCGCGCTGGGTGGAGCAGGGCGGCCTAGTTACCGTGCGGAAGTCGCTCGTCAATATGCCCTATTACCAGGCGCACCCGATTTACAAGAATATCCTGGCGCAGTTGCCGGGGGCCATTCCATGGAATTTCCCCAACGGGTTTGACCAGTACGTCAACAGCACTCTCTCCAATGTTTCGCTGCTAGCCGTGGAGGGCAAGATTTCTCCCCAGGCGGCCTTGCAACAGTTGCAAAGTCAGGGGAAGAGCATTCTGCAGCAAGGGGGCAACTAGCGGTGGCTGCGCTCAGCCTGAAAAAGACTGTGAATAGCGGAGGACTGAAAAAGTGGCGGCGCACGGAAACCATGACAGCTTACGGATTTACCCTGCCGACGGTGATATTGCTGCTGGGCTTCTCTCTCGGGCCAGCAGCGTATGCCTTCTTTCTCAGCGGGGTGTCGTGGAATCTGCTGAACCATATGCATTGGGTAGGGCTGCACAACTACGGGGTGATTTTCCATATGCCGCTGTTTTGGACCTCCGTGAAGAACTCCGTCATCTTCGCCGCAGTGGTCATGCCTGTTCAGACCGTTATTGCCATGGTGTTTGCCGTGATAATGAACCAGAATCTGCCAGCGAGACCGCTGTACCGTCTCGCTTTTTTCTTTCCCTCTATCAGTTCTTCTGCGGTGGCGTCCGTGATGTTCATGTGGATTTTCAATAAACTCGGGCTGCTGAACAGTTTTTTGTCTGTGATCCATATCTCCGGGCCGAACTGGATTGGCAATCCCCATTTCGCTCTGTCGGCTATCATGATTTTGAATATTTGGAGCACGGCAGGATATTTCATGGTGGTTTTCTTAGCCGGCCTGCAGGCTATACCGCAAAATATGTACGAAGCCGCCGCTATTGACGGGGCCTCGGGATTCCAAAGATTTTTGAGAATTACCGTGCCGTTACTCCGCCCCTCCACATTTTTTATTGTGATCATGGGGATGATCGGCACTTTGCAGATGTTTGACCAGTCTTTCATCATTTCGGGCGGAACAGGAGGCCCGCTTAATTCCACCCTGACCGTTTCCTTGCTGATCTACCAGGAAATATTTTCGTATGGGCACGTCGGGTACGGGGCTGCGGCGACAGTATTTCTGTTCGTGCTGGTCTTGGGACTGACCTTGCTGATCAACCGGTGGCTCGGCAAGCCCGTGGAATATTAGCTGAAAAACTGCGCGGCAAGCACCAGGTGGACCTATAGGTTCCCATTTCACTACAGGAGGTTGGCGCAATGGTTGGTTCCCAATCGGAAAAAGTGTGGAACCGTGTTTCCCGGGGTATCTATCTGCTGATTCTGACTGCAGGAGCGCTGGTGATGCTGGTCCCTTTCCTGTGGACGCTGTCAACGTCCTTGAAATCCTTAGGGCAGGCGCTAGTCTATCCGCCACAGTGGATTCCTCACCCAGTTGTGTGGCAAAATTTCGTCAAGACGTGGAACATTGTACCTATGGGCCACTGGTTTCTTAACAGCACTTTGGTGTCGGTGAGTGTGGTGGTGGGGAATGTGGTGCTCGATTCCATGGCGGGATATGCCTTGGCCCGAATAAGCTTTCGGGGCCGCTCCCTGGTCTTTTTCGGGATTATCTCGATGCTGATGATTCCTTTTCAGTCCATTATGCTGCCCGTTTACATTATCCTGAGAACACTCGGCCTGATTAACAGTTATGCAGGGCTGATACTGCCGCAATTGGTCTCGGCCATGGGCGTGTTTCTGATGCGCCAGGCTTTCTTGAATGTGCCCGGAGAAGTCGAGGAATCGGCCATTATCGACGGGGCAAGCCGCTGGCGCATTTTTTGGCAAATTTCCCTGCCCATGGTCGTCCCCACGGTGCTGACTCTGGCCTTGATGATGTTCATGGGATCGTGGAACAATTTCCTGCTTCCCTTGCTCGTCGCCAACAATCAGACCTTCTGGACACTGCCTCTGGGTGTGGTGATGTTCCAGCAGCAATACTATACGAACTGGCCCTATTTGATGGCTGCAGCGGTCATGGCCACCGTGCCCGTCACCATATTATTTCTGGTGCTGCAAAAGTGGTTTATTCAGGGGATATCCACCACGGGTTTGAAATAGCATCGTCAGGGGAGCAGGTGTCCTTGGCGCACAAATGCCCGGGAGAGCCGCACCGGCACCACATGCCAGCGGGGCTGTCCCGGATATGTCTCCAGCGCACGGCCAAACTATTGGCCGGAAAGGGTGGAGTCCGTCTGCTGGGCCGCCGTTTTCATGGCCGCAGATACGGAGGTGTTGGTGAAGAAGGCGGACTGCATGGCATCTTGCACATACTGCAAAAGCGCCAAATAGTGAGGCGACTGGGGCGGCTGTTTCTGGTAGGCGAGTTCCGCCAGAGCCACCTTGTTTTGTGGGTGGGCTGCCAAAAACTTCTCATAGGCGGGATTGGTCAACACGGCGCGCTGCACCGGGAGGTACCCCGTGGTCTCTGACCACGCCATGGTCTGGGCGGGGGCGGTCCACCACTCGATGAAGGTCCATGCCGCGCTAGCCACTTGCGGCGACGACTGTTTGAAGATGACCGCGTCGGCCCCTCCGGGCGGCACGACTTCGGCAGGATCTTTCGGCATCATCGCGGCTCCCCAGGCAAATTGGCTGCCGATTTGCTGTGAATCATATCCGAGATCTCCCGATGAGTCCTCCATCATGGCGACCTTTCCCTGATAAAAGGCGGTCATGGTATTGTCCCAGCCTTCGGCGCCGGGAAACGCTTCCGCATCGCCGGCGTGAATCAGCGAGGCCAGTTCCGCCGTTACCCGCTCTCCTGCCGGGGTATCGAATGACGCCTGAGTCCGCTGCGAATTCATAATATGGCCGCCAACCGACCAGACTTGGGATTCCCAGGGCCACCAGTTGGCCAAGGGGGCAAATCCGTACACGGTTTTGCTGCCGTTATGGCGGGTGAGAAGTTTAGCGTCCGCGACCAGCTGCGGCCAGGTTGTGGGAGGCGAGGCAATTCCCGCTTGCTTGAACAAGGACGCATTGTACACGATGATGGGGACGCTGCGGTTAAATGGCACCCCGTAGGTTGTGTGGCCGATAGTTGTGGTGACGGCCATTCCCGGAAGGTAGTGGGAGGGACCGTCTATGGTGGAGGCGCTCAGATCGGCATTCAGTGGCGCCAGAGCCCCCGTCGCCGCAAAGACTGGCATCGAGTGCACCTCGATCTGGGCAACATCCGGGGGGTGGTGGGCGACAATGGCTGCCAGCAGCTTTTGCTGGAGCGGTCCGCTGTCGCTATAGCTGCCCTCGTAGTCTGCCTCGACATGAATTAGAGGGTGGGTGCGGTTAAACTGCGATACCAGAGTCTGCACGTTTTGTCCGAGAGTCCCACCCAGCCCATACCAGAAGACCACTGTAGTGGGATGCTCAGCTGTTGCTTTCACCGGTTGGGGAGTGCTGGCGGCTGCGGTTCCGCATCCGGCCAGCAGCACACTGGAAATCAGTGCCAAGGTACCGGCTTTGGTCAATTTCGTCATGGTGTTTTCTCCTTTTGATTGTCAGAAGTCAGCCGCGCAGCCCGTAATGCATGACACCTGCCCGGAGGTAGCGCTGTGCCAGGCCAAACAGCGCCATCATGGGTGCCACGGTCATCAGCACGGCGGCCATCATCAAGTTCCACTGCATAAATCCGCTTTGCTGAGCGACAAAATACGATAGGCCCAAGGGCAGCACCCGGAAGGCCGCGGTATTGGTCACCAAAAGCGGCCAGAAGAGATACCCATAGTGAAAGACGGTATTGAGGACGGCCAGAGTCATGATGGCTGGCCGGGTGTTGGGCAAAACAAGGTGCCAGAGCACGGACCAAGGCGAAGCGCCATCAATCACCATGGCCTCCACCAGTGCCCGCGGCACATTGCGGAAGGCCTGGTGCAGCCAGAAGATGCCGAAAGCCGAGGCGGCAAACGGGAGAATCAGTGCTTGGTACGTGTTGATCCAGTTCAGTTGGCTTAGTATCAGGTAGTCGGGAATGAAAATGGCCTGAATGGGGATCATCATGGCTAGCAGCACGAGCGCCCACACCGCCCGCTTGCCGCGAAAGGGCAGAAAGACCAGAGCATAGGCCGCGAGCGTTGACGTCGCAATCTGCAGGGTCACAATGGCAGTCGTGGTGGCGATGGAATTGAAATAGTAACGGCCGAACGGCTGGCTCTTCCAGGCCGCCTCGAAGTTGCTGAGGTTCCACTGGACAGGCCACAGAGCCAAATGTCCTCCCAACAGCGCCCGCATAGGGTCAAAGGCAGCGACCACCATCCACCACAGTGGCACCAGCATGAACAGGGCGAACAGGGCCAGAGGCAGGTGCCAGACCCACAGGGAGCGGCGTTTCCTCATGACGGGTCGCCTCCCCACCGGCGCATGCCCCGCCACTGGATGAGGGTAATCGCCCCAACCAGCAGGACAAACAGGACAGAGGCCGCGGAGGCCCGCCCAATATCAAAGAACTGGAAACCCTGTTCGTAAATGTAATACACCAGGGTGGTGGTAGCGGTTACCGGTCCGCCGGCCGTCATCACGTAAATCTGGTCGAAGGCTTGAAATGTTTGGATCACCACCATGACCCCCGCGAAAACCGCGGTCGGGATCAGTTGGGGGAAGATGACCGCCCAGAACCGCTGCCACGACCCTGCCCCGTCCATGGACGCGGCTTCAGCCAGCGCCGGATTCAGCTGCTGCAGGCCGCTTAGGAAAAGCAGCATGTAAAACCCAAGATATTCCCAGATAGTGACGGCGATGACCGAGACCAGCGCCCAGTGCACAGAGCCCAGCCAATCGGGCCCCGCAACATGCAAACGGCCTAACAACACATTCACCAAGCCTCCCGAAGGAGCTAAGAGGCCGCTGAAAACGATGCCGCTGGCTGCGAGGGGCATGACATAGGGGAGGAAGAAAATCATCCGGTAGGCATTGCGTGCTTTCAGAGGCTGATTGAGCACCCAGGCAATTCCGAATCCTGCTGGCAGTATCACTCCCGCCACGGAAAGCGCATAGATTCCGGTATGCAGCAGTGCGGTCCAAAAGTCGGGTGATGACAGCAAGGATTGGTAATTGCGCATCCCGTTCCATGCCGGGTGGGGTGAAAGCAGGTTCCAATGGGTAAAACTCAACCCGATCACTGCTAATGTCGGGAAGAGCACAAACACGCTGATTCCGGCTAGGGCAGGGAAAAGCATCAGCCAGGGAGTCCACAAAATGGCACGGCGTGTCCGCCGGCTGCGGATCCCGGCATGGTCCATTGTTTCAGATATTGCTTGCATAAAGCCCTCCTGTCAGCATGGGATGACACCGGCTGCGGGAGAGAACTCATGGGGACTGTCCACAAAGACCGCCCCGGGCAGAGGCCTTTGCGGCCAGATCAAGCTATCGCCGGGTGAGAATCCCCACAAGGCAGCTTTGGTGTCCGTGTCACCCTGTTCCAGCCACGAGCTCCAATCCCGGCAGTGCAGGTGAATCCACTGGGGATGGCACCGCTGCGATCCGGCCTGCCAGACTTCCCGGGAGAAGGGGGCCACGGCTAAGGCTCTAGGCACTCCCGGTAGCTTTTGGGCCATGAGTGCCAGCGCTGAGGCGTCAAACGACGAGATGATGACAAAGTGGGCCATATCCCATTCGGCAATGATCTCCGCCGTGCGGTCCACCAAGGTGTCAAGGGAAGCGGGAGACGGTTTAAGTTCGAGACAGTAGACCGTGCTCTTGCCAAATATCCGGAATAGATCGGGCAATCGGAGCAACCCTTGGGAGGACAGGACGCCTTGAGGTGTGCGCACGCGGGCAAGCTCCAGGTCCGCCCATGGCCGGTCCCCAATGGCTCCGTGCAAGTTGGTCACCCGGTCTAGCGTAGCGTCATGAAAAAGCACTACCTCTTTATCGGCACTGCACTGCAGGTCGGTTTCTATGCCGTCCACCCCTGCGGCAACCGCCTGGGAAAACCCCTGCTCGGTATTTTCCGGATAGCAGGATGGGTAGCCCCGGTGTCCCCATACCCAAAAGTCATGCGCCACCAGCGAAATCTCCTTCCAGCGTCCTCAGTGCACGGTGCTTGCTGTGCCGTAACTAC
>DAHWJO010000209.1:0-5065 GCA_027344105.1 Sulfobacillus sp. | reverse complement strand
TTGGTGTGGAGTAGTTCTTTCAGTCGCGTATCGACTCCGTTGATCAGCACTGGTCGCCGATATTTGGGACAAAATACGACATGGTATTTGCAGTCAAACGTGACATTATGATGACTTTCCACCAGACGACTCATGCGACTTCACCAGAGATATTATACCACAGATGGATAGATTGTGCAAAGCAATCTACTGTGGCGTTAGCGAGAATACGGCCGTAGAAAAACCGATTGGGGTCTGCCCTCATTGAGAGGGCGAGCCCCCAGCGGCTTTCATCCCCATAGGTGAACCAAGGGGTTTTTCGCCGCTATATTATAAGGCAAGCCACGATGTTGCCATGGCCACTTTCCTTTCTCCGGTATAGGGTTGTGATCCCTGCCCATGCTTGACTCGCCGTCGAGTCATCTGAATGAGCATCCATCGAGTCATTAATGTACGTAGACGGCGCTCCGAGAGATGCACACCCAACGCAGGCCAGCTAATTAGCCAGTGATCCGATTCCCATATCCACTCAGGATAGTCGGCGACAGTAGGTGAAGCTCCTCGCAATGCCGCGAGGCGAGACACCGGCATCGTTATCCGGGGATGATCAACAGCGACCCACTGTCCCGAGACAATGTGAAAAGCAGACGGCGAATTCATCCGTGTCACCCCGCTTCCCGATTTGCTTACCGCATTGAATACGGTATATCTTGACGGTGGCAAAGCTGTCCCGCCTGCGCCGCAGCCCGCGTGGCTTCCTCTTCTGCGGATCGGCGGGCACCTTGCAGCGACCGCCAGGTGCAGTCCCAATGGCCCCACCACCTTACTGAGAATGCCCCGACTCGTTGGCAGCGCTCACGGGTGACGGCACTGCCATCATCAGAAAACTCCCGGTTAACGCCGCCGCCGCCATCACCACAAATCCCCAAGCCGGATAGCCGAGTGTCCAGAGTCCACCAAGCAGCAAGGTGCCTGCAAACTGGCTGAATCCGCGCAATCCGGCGATTTGCCCAAGCGCCTTGCCGCGAAGCTGGGCTGGAGCAATTTGGGCCGTCATTGCCTTCTGCCCGGTTTCAATGAGGCCCGTAGAAAATCCTGACAGAACAAAGAGCACGAGCCACACCCATGGGCTTACCTGGGGGAGTACCGCAAATCCCGCCAGGGCGGCCGCCCACAGCAAGTATCCGATCACCGCCGTCCCTTTCATTCGGCCGCGGTCTGACAACATCCCGGCCGGGAAAGATGATCCAGCATAAAAGATGTTATGAACCGTATACAGTCCAAATCCCAGGGCAGCGGTCTTTAAGGACAAGATATGGACGTGCATCTGCAGTACCCGCAGAATGAAAAACGTCGGCGGCGCAGCACCGATGCTGAAAATCACCGCGGCGCGCCGAAATTGGCGGAAGGCGCGGGGCCATACCGCCCTAAGCTCATTGACTGACGGGGCAGGCTGCGCCTGGGGCTGGGTCCGGTCCCGAAAAAAGATGACAATGACCGCAATGGTTAGCACGGCCGGGATAGCGCTCAGCGCAATGAGAGTGCGGGCAGGCACCACGCTTATCAGCACTGCAGCGGCGAGCGGCCCCGCTATCGCCCCCAGTGTGTCAAATGTTTCCCGGAACCCATAGGCCTTGCCGCGGTTACGGTCTGTGACCTCCTCAGCGATCACCGTGTCGCGAATAGGTCCCCGCTCGCCCCGCCCGACCCAAGCAGCCGTCCGGATGAGCACAATCCAGGGCCAGTAAAACACCAGGGCAATCAGGGCCTTGAACCCAGTCAGCACGTACCCCGCAACGACCAGCCACTTCCGCTTGGACGTCCATCTGGCATGATTGCCTCCCCACAAAGCCGCCAGCGACTGGCTGAGATTTGATACCCCCTCGATAACCCCCAAAGCAATCACGGGAGCGCCAATGGTCAGCAAAAAGGCCGGAAGGACCGCTGTAACCAGCTCATGACCCATGTCCGAAAACAGTGAAGCCAGAGAAAATCCCCAGACGTTGCGGGTACGCCAGCCTTCTTTCGATGAATCCTGGCTTTGCGGTGTCAATTCTGTTCCTCCTCGGTTGATAGGCTTTGTCCGGGACAGTCCCACTCTCATCACGGGTCCCTGCCGCGGCTGCGGTGGACTCTGAGCCTCCCACCGGCGCAAGAGAAAAAAACAAACAAAAACACCCCCAGTATTCCGGTAGGTGTCATCAGCTTGCCTTGCAAGCGATTGAATGCCTAAATGGAGCCAACACCATGGCTCTGCATGTGCTTTCACACCATCATGCCATGGGTATGCGCATGCTGGCAAGAGGCGTGGCGCCCTTTCCGAGCTGACCCACAGCACGGGCTAATGGAGCAGCGCAACTGGATCGCGGCACGGCCCGGATCTGCTCACCTCTTTGACCGAACGGCAATCTCAGTGAAGATGGCTCTTCCCCAGGCCACTGGGGCCGCGCACTCTGAAAAGCTTGCGGGCCGCGGCCATGTGTCGGGAATCCATATTAATAATCGATGATTCGCTCAATTTTGTGGATCAGATCCTTGAGCTCGCATATACTAAAAACAAAGGCAATGGAGAACTGCCAGCAGGCGAAGTCCGAACATCGCTTTGCCGCAAACCGCCATAGAGGCTGATGACTCCTACCCGTCATGTTTTTCCCGTATTCCGTGCGGGACGGACAACGTACCATGAGAGGTAGGCAGGACAAAACCTATGCCGCTGAATGCAATCAGTGACCGTTGGACTCTTTCTTCACTGCACCTTGCGAGCACGGCCGGATGCGCTGGAACCGCCTTTTCCCGATTGACAGTGCACGGAAATATCGCGCCGGCTGCGGATGCGGCCCCATGGCAGGCGAGCCCATGAAGAGGCGGGCAGTCGATTTCGCGAAAGACCGGATCCTATGGATTATGCTGGCTCTTCCCCTGGGAGCCAATCTAACGATGGGGATACTGATTTCCCGGCACCTCCAGTCCCACCGCCCCGGTCATGATCTGCTGTGGCTGGCAGCGTTTCTCTTCTTTGGGATCGGCCCCCTGTTGGCCATTTTCTTCCGCAAAAAGCGCGAGCCGGAAGGACACGCCTTGCGGATCATCCGCCCCGATGGGTCCTCCAGACCTTGGCGCCGCTCCCGTTGAAGACAAGACGCCGCAGCGCGGTCCACCCCCTATGCGGCACTTGTGCCGCGCCCTTTACACCAGATGTCCTACGCACTCCTCCTGGCACGATGCCCAGCCCTGAGGCTGGGCCATTTGCCGTCACTGACCCGACATGCTATGGTAAAAATAGAGAACATATCGGAAATCTTTGCTGGACGACCGGCAGCTGGAATTTCAAAATGTGCGCGCCGCCAGTGAACTTCCCGGGGAACTTCTTGGGTTCACACCCGTGACTGCCCCGCCCGCCACATGAAATACCCGATGTGGTACCATGACTCCCAGCGCCGGAAACCTAGAATGTGGGACTCAGCGGGCAAACGGCAAGATGCCGCGTGCTGGCTGGGTATTAACCGGTGATTGTTTATTGAAGGAGGATTTCGCCTGACTGCCAAGAATTGGCTGCAGCCCGTATGGCTCGCCCTTATTGCCCTGTACATCATCAGCGCGCCCTTTGAAGGCTACATTGTCGTGCCCGGGTTCGCGGGACACTCTGTGGTGTCCCTCTTGCAGCGCATTCTGGTTGTGCCTTTGCCGCTTTATACAGCCTACCGGATTTTTAAAGGGGATGGACTCAATACCAGGTGGCTCTTGGCCGTCCTCACCGGGTGGCTGACCTGGGCCCTGGCGACATTCGCCGCCTTCAGTCCCCACACGTATTATTATCTCTATTACACATGGGAACAAATCGCGGGATTTCTTTTAGTCCTGGGGCTGTGGTCCCTGGCGAGCCGGCCGCGCTGGGCGAAGTGGACAACGCTCTCAACCCTCATGCTCTATTATCTGGCCACTTTAGCCGTGAGCGAGTGGGAAATCCGCACAGCGCACCACCTCGGCCATTCCAGCGAGGGCGGTGCCCATCCCCAGCGCATTCCCACCGCGTTCTTCTACGGGCCCAACCATCTAGGCACTGCCATGGCGCTGCTGCTGCCGTTTATTTTTCTCATGGCTTACCTCGCCCGCTCCCGCGTAGCCTTTCTTGCCACTGGCCTGCTAACCCTCGCAGGAATTTATATTCTGTACAAGACCGGCAGCCGCGGAGGCGAGCTGGCATTGTTTCTGGAAGCGGCCGCCCTGCCCTTGGTGCTGCCTCGGCCCTACAACCGCTATGCCTTGATTGCCATTGGTCTGGCTGCGGCACTCTTTCTAGGACTGCTTTTCTATGTGCAGAACCTGCCCCAAACGGCAGCCCTGCCTTTCGCCCTGACCAAGCTCAGGCACATTGCCGACTTATTTCAATACCGGCCGCACAAGGTGACCCCGACGCACGGACCCGGTTCCCTCACTATCAGGCTCGCTCTTTTGCAGAGCGGAATCCACGCGCTGCTCCAGCATCCGTGGGGACTGGGACCGCGGGGCGCGGAGCGCTATTACCTGTATTACGTGCACCACAAAACTCCTTATAACACTTACGGCGTCATCGACGCCCACAATATGTGGCTTGAGATTGCCATCGACTTCGGCTGGCTCGGAATCGGTCTCTTTGTGCTCTTTTATGCCGGGCTGCTCACCGGCCTCTACCGCTTGCGGGCGGCGGCAGACCCTTTCCAACGCTACCTGGCCTGGAGCGGATTTTCCGCCTTGACTGGCTTCATCATCGGCTCTGTGTCCCCGTCCAGCGTCATGATTGGATTCAATGTCATGTGGATCGTTTATGGCTTGGCGGTGATGGCGATGGCGTGGGCCCCACAGACAGCACGCGGGCATCTGCTGAGGTAGGCTCGACTGCACGGAACTCCGACTGAGAGGGACGAGCTTGGAACGCGTAGGGCGACAGAGAAGCTGTCCAAAACCGTCTTTCCGGGTTCTAGACTGCTGCCCTGTCGCAGTGCATGCCGCGGTACCCCGCCCTCGATTCCCTGTGGGGTGACGCAGAGCACCTCAGCCACGCCGGAGGCATCTATACCGCCGAAGGCCACCGCAAGATCGTCTGATA
>DAHWJO010000208.1:0-5124 GCA_027344105.1 Sulfobacillus sp. | reverse complement strand
ACGCTGAAAGATGCCTGGAAGGCTTGGGAAAAACGACAAATCCAGGAAGGTCGGCCGTTCGCCCTGATTCTGCTGGACCTTGGTTTACCGGATGGGGATGGGCAGGGATTAATCCATCGATTACGCGACCACGGAGGGGAACAGGCACTAATCATCATCATCTCTGCGCGCGGAAGTGAGGCTGACAAGGTACAGGCCCTCGATAGTGGCGCCGACGATTATCTGACCAAGCCGTTTACCATTGGCGAGCTGCTCGCACGCCTGCGCGCGCATTTGCGGCGACGACCAGCAGGTTCATCCGCCGAATCTTCCCATTGGGTTATAGGCGCCTTGGAGCTGGATGATCTCACCCATACCGTTCGCAAGGGCGGGATGACCATTCCGATGACACCCAAGGAATATCAACTGTTCCACCTTTTTGTGATGAATCAGGGGCGGATATTGTCGTATCGACGAATTCTCGGTGCCGTGTGGGGAGAGCACCGTGGCGATCAGGCCCACTATGTCAGGTTATATATCAAACGACTGCGGGAAAAGATTGAGGATGATCCCGGAATGCCACAATATCTGGTGACCGAAAAAGGGGTTGGGTACCGATTTGGCGATCCGGAGATGTCAAGATGACACCACTCAAGGGCAAGATGCCGACGTTTTTGCGGAGAAGATAAAACAGTGATCAATCATCGCTATCCGCATGTTTCTGCGCTAGAAATCCGACGCCATCCAGCACTTGATAAAAGTCCCGCGCATAATAATCGGGTACTACATCGTTATAGGATTTGCTGCCCTGATTAGAGTCTACAAAGATGGTTTTCATCCCCGCCTGTTGGGCGCCATAAATATCCCGATACATGCCCGAGTTTTACGAAAGGCTATGTCACAGTTGGTTGTTGAAGTCAAACCAACAATTTTATTTATTTTTAATAATCAATTGGTTATATTTTTGTGATGTCTATCAAACGCCCTGTATCCATAAGGCCTGTGTGACCACCACTATTTAACTACGACATAGCCATAATTATTTGATGATTTCTATGATTTTTTGCCCTGATCGAGGCTACCGCATCCAGGGTTCCCGCCTGGGTGGCGGATCCTCATCAAAACTCCCGCCATTTCCAGACATGATCGCCCAGATCAGGGCGGCAATCCAGCCGAGGATGGTCCAGCCCAGCAGCAGATCCACCAGAGTGATGGCCACACGCTGCGGGCTGCCCATGCTCCAGGCCAACAGCGCGGGCAGCGCATAAATCGCCATTGCCACGATGAATGCTGCTATCAGTAACGCCACGAATCCGCTGCGGCTACCCGTGATCCAGTGAAACATGACGGCGGCGCTCCCTGACGTCTTCCTACGTAACGGCGCCAGCGATTTCCTTGGCCGTTTTGAACTTAACCACCTTCTTGGCGGGAATCTGGATTTCCTGGCCATTGGCGGGATTACGTCCCGTCCTTGCGGCGCGTTCCTGGACCGTGAATACGCCAATGCCGGGCAGGGCAATACGCGCTTCCCGTTGCAAGCTATCGCGGAGCGTGTCCGCGAATATCGTCAGAAAATGTTCGGCGTCTTTCTTGGTAGTCGCGCCATGGGCCGACATCGCCGTTACAAACTCTCCCTTGTTCATCGTTTTTCTCCCACAGCCAGTAACGATGGCCGCAGTATCGCAAGCAGGCCAATAGTCTGTAAAGACGCGCCTGCCGTACCCATCGGCCACTCCGCTTCATAAACCGCCATCAGGTCCCTCCGCGCCCCATACCCGATAGGACTCACTACCGGAATCGGGGGAACCATGCCCACCCAATACACCACCGTTCTTCGACTGCGCATGTTGCCGGAGGACTATGCCACCGTAAAAGCCAAGGCTGAGGCGTACCGCCAGCCGTTATCCGCCTTCGCCCGGAATGCGATATGCGGCATTCCCATGGTCTGCCACCTGGATGAGGATGCCGTGGAGATGCTGGTCCGGCTGGGCGGCCTGCTGTTGAAGCACAGCAAGGACAGCGACAAGGCGGGCTGGACGGTCACCGCGCGCAATGAGTTTCTGGACCTGTCGCACAGGCTTCTGGGCATCGCCAGCCGGATTGAGGAATCGCTGCCGACAGATTCAGGGGAGGACTCCCCATGCTAGGCAAGGTCGGCAAGTCCCGCGTTGGAGTCAAGGCTGCCAGCAAAAGCCAGTTCGGAGACCTGGTGAATTACGTCGCCCGCGAGGCGGACGGCAAGGGTCGCGAAGTGGACAAGGAAGAAATGGGCGCCCTCAATCTGGACGCCGACATGGAGGATCTGGACCTGGTCATCAGGCAGATGGACATGGCCGCCGCCAGGACCGCCAAGTTCGCACTGCCGACAAATCAGGCCACCTTTAGCGCGGGCTGATGGTGAAGCCGTAGCAACTCACTTTCCGGTAGTGTTAAAAACGCATACGGCTCCCCACTTAGGTTGGCGAATTCCACCAGGAATACCCCCGGCGAAAGCACTTCCACAATGGTGCCGACCTGTCCACGATGAAGCCCCTTTTTGGGGTGCGCCTTCACCAGGGCGACTACATCCAGCAGTTTCATGATTGACCCCCAAGTGCCGACTTATGCACATAACAACTTACCAGACGCGGGAACTGCTCCGTCCCGCGCACCATCCAGACTGACCGAACCATTGCAGACCTTCCTTCATGTCCCATCGCAAAGTCTAGCACATACAAATCCCCGTGCCCGGTTGGCCCGGCGATCTCCGCAGTCTCGCTCTCCGCCGCTCGTAGCAGAGCTTGCTTAAGGGTTTGCCAAGCGGCCCGATCAATGCCCAGTACGGAAAGAAACACCCGTGCCTTGTGGCGCCCTTCCGGGTGTTCTGGATTCAGACAATACCCGATGAGCTTTTCGTCGTCCACAAAGGCGCGATCCCCACCCGGTAGCTTCACTGGGTCCCCCGCTTCGCTCCAGCCAACCGCTCCACCAGATTAACGGTCCGCAAATGCGTGTAGCGCGAAAGCATCTGCAGGCTTTTGTGTCCGGTGATGGCGCGAATCTCCATGAGGTCGAGGTCCGTACGCTCGAAGAACCGGCTGGTGGCCTCATGGCGCAGGTCATGCAGGTGCAGCGCGTCATCACCCCAGCCTCCGGCAATGCCCGCCAAAGTCCGCGCCCGACCCCAGGCGCTGTCGATGCCGTCCGCAGACAGCCCGAACACCGATCCGCTCAGATTACGCGGCAACGTCGTCAGGGACTCCAGGGCTCCCGGTGACAGGGGCACCGTTCGCGCCTCGCCATTCTTGGTCTTGGGCAGGAACAGCGAGCGGGCCTTGAGGTCGACATTTTCCCAGGTCAGGGACGCCAGTTCTTCGCGCCGCATGGCTGTCTCCACAGCCAAAACGATCAAACAGGCCAGGCGCAGGTCGGCGGCGCCGATAAGGGCACCCATTTCTCCCTCCCGCACCCGCCGTTCGCGGCCCTTGGGCAACCGGGGTTTGCGCACCCGTGCCACCGGGTTGTCGAGCGATTCCATGCCCCAGTCCCCTTGAGCTACTGTGAACAGATGGGACAGGACGGCCAGATGCAGGCGGATGGTGTTGGCGCTTTTCCCTTCCCCGTCCATTTCCTTGACCGCTGCCGCCACATCCACGCCGCGGATCTCGGCAATGATCCGCCGGGCAATGGGCCGTTGCAGCCACTGGCGGATGAAACCCCGTTCCGGACCCTGCCCGCTCGACTTCTTGCTCGGCGTGATTTCCCGCTGGTAACGTTCGAAGCACTCGCCCAGCGTGGTGCGCTCCGCTTCGCCGCGAGAGACGAAGACCCCCCGCTCCACCTCCGATTCCACTTGTCGCGCCCATGCCTGCGCCTGCGACTTCTTCTCGAAGGTTTTGGATTGTGCCGGATACCCCTTGCGCCGGACCTGCGCCTGCCAGCCGATGGTAACGCCGTCACGGTCCTTTCGGGGATTGATACTCGCCATCGCGCTGCACTCCCGCTGCACTATCATTACGGATATTGCAGCATATTTGCAGCGAAAAAGCAAAATGGCACCTAGAAAAACTCTCTAAGTGCCTGATTCTTTTGGCTCCCCGGGACAGGCTCGAACTGCCGACCTAGTGATTAACAGTCTCAACGCCGGGCATTTATGGCGTTTTATCTACCCCCCTGTATCTTGACGTATCAGTTACTTAGTCAGATACTACCTTTACCGATATTCACCGATTTACCGGAAATGTGTTAGCCCCGCGTTAGCCCGGCTAACAAGATTCAGCGGGTCCATCGTGGCGATTGGGCTAACAGCGAAGTTGTTCAATTACAGATAGTTACACAAGAAACTAGACCTAATGACGGAAAATCAAATGGCCCAAAAGTCGCAAGGAGCACGTCATGGCTGAAAAGATGCAGTTCACCAAGGCCCGTATAGCGGCGCTGGAGCCTGTCCCCGGCAAGCGCCGCCGTGTTTATAACGAAAAACAAAAGGGCTTGGCCGTGTACGTTTCCCCGACTGGAGCCAAGGCGTTCTATTGCGTCCGAAGGGTGGAGGGCAAAGTGGAATGGGTACGCATTGGCGATGCCGCCACCGTATCCATTGAAACAGCCCGCACCACCGCCGCCAAGATCATCAATGACATTGCCAGTGGGTCCAACCCTGCCGAGCAGAAGCGCATCAAGAAGGCGGAGATGACATTCTCTGACCTGTTTGCCGAGTGGGTGAAGGAGTGCAAGGCCAAGGGCAAAAAGAGCCTGGGCAACGATGAGCGCAACTTTCGTTTGCACCTGCAAGGGATCGCCAAGAAGAAGTTATCCGAGATCGAGCGCACCCATATTCGTGCGTTACACAGGAAGATCACCACCGGAGCCGGTATCTATCAGGGCAACCGCGTCCTGGCCCTCACCCGCGCCGTGTTCAACTTCGGTATCAAAACGCTGGATATTCCGGGACTGACCAACCCCGCAGCCGGATTGAAGATGAACCGGGAGGAAAGCCGGGATCGTCGTCTGCACCCCGATGAAATGCCCAAGTTCTTCGAGGCGCTGGCCGCCGAGGAAAACCCGGATATGCGTGATTACGTCATGCTCTCCCTGCTGACCGGGGCGCGTCGCTCCAACGTGCTGGCGATGACCTGGACAGAAATCAATCTGGAGCGCAGGACGTGG
>DAHWJO010000207.1:0-5142 GCA_027344105.1 Sulfobacillus sp. | reverse complement strand
TATCAATATATATGTGCCCACGCGTTGTTTTCTCTACCATGTTAGGCGTGTGTTTATGGTGTTTGCTATGATCTTCGGAGCTGTAAAATTTTAAACTACGATTCGTGATCACTGAGAATCCTTCGGTCGGGGCGAGATGGTATAATTCCATTGAGTATTTTGATTCTCATGGGCGGTTATTCGAATTTGCGCCCATTCCTCTGGCGAAATTTTGGCCCCCTTGCCGGTGTCATACGTGTTTTTGTCTGAATCACATTGAATGTGCAGTCCCCCATGATTGGTGGTGGCGGCGATCAGGTTGACGACGACCTCGAGGGTCGTCAGAGGTCGTCCGCGCCAATTGAGGCTGATGGCCGAAAACATCCGGTGCTCAATTTTGTTCCACTTGGACGTCCCCGGCGGAAAATGGCATACGGTGATCGGCATCTGCAGTTCATCAGCGAGATTCTGCACGGCGAGTTTCCAGAGCCGGGAACGGGAGCTATTGCTCCCGCCGCCATCGGCCGTTATCAACAGGCCCTGAGCATTGGGGTAAAGCTGGCGCCCCATGCGATACCACCACTGGCGAATGCTCTCGACGGCGAATTCGGCGGTATCGTGATCGGTGCCCACATTGACCCAGCCCGAATTATCCGTGGGATCATAGACCCCGTACGGGATCGCCTTGCCCAGCTCTTTGTCCATAAAGTCGTGGCCATTGACGTCAATGGGGGTCTTGGCCGCATGGTATTCGCGGCCATTATTCTTAAAGAGCCCGATCAGTTCTTTCTTTTTGGCATCCACGGAAATGACCGGATTCCCGAGCCCTTGAAACTGACGGGTCATCTCCGCGATGTAGGTGAACTGCCCATCCCGGTCGGGATGGTGACTGCCGGATTCAAACCGTTTCCGATTGGCTTGCATACTATAGTGATTCTTGGTGAGCAGCTGGGACACGGTCATGCGACTGATAGGCATGCCTTGGGCGGTTAAGGCGCGGGCTAAATGATCGAGACTTTTCGTGGTCCAGAGCAGGGGCGATTCGGGATCGCCTTGCGTGCTTTCGCCGACCAGTTTCAGCAGCGCCGACTCCAGTTCAGGGTAGACCGCAGTAATGGGCTTGCGCCCACCGCCCGGGCGGCGGATGCGATCGGGATCGAGTGACGCGGTGCCTTGCAACTGGGCGACGCCCAGTTGCAAGGTATCCGGGGAAAGCCCCGTCACCGCGTGGATGACCTTTTGCCCACCATAGCCCAAGGATAAGACCATGGCCGCCGCGAGGAGACGTAGGGACTTTTCATCGAAGACCGTTTGGCACTGCGTAAAAATTTCCTGATACCGTGCATGGTCTTGTGCCGAAAACTCGATGATTGGGTTCAATGTCGTGCCCCATTTCTACGTAAATTTTCTCAACGTAGAATAGCAGAGAGGCGATACAAAGTCCAGCAAATTTTAATTCCGGAGTATTTCGTAGTTTAAAATTATAAGGCTCCCTATGACGCCCTCATCATCGGCTCGGAGGACCCTGAGCGGATGATAGCGACATTGACGCCAGGGCAGTAGGGCAGGAGACCGAGTCGAACCGGGGATGCCCAAGTATTCGACGCCGACTGCCGCATGCATGAACAAGAGAGGAGGGAGTCGCTATCGCCAAAATCCCGGAATATGACGACATGGACGCGGATGAATTTTACCGGCTGCTGGATGACCATTATATCGCGTATCAAGATGTCCCGGCATCATGCGTCTATGGGATGGGGATTCGCCGTCCCGTTTTATGCTTATGCCGCGGTCCCGCTATGTGTTAACAGTGGAGGGCACCGAAGCCCATGGGGCCTTGCCCATGACCGTGAAGGACAGTGGGAAGCAATTCACCGTGACTCCGCAAGACGGGTGGTGGTCATGGTTGATTGGGAATTCAGCCTGGACCCGTAACTGCCAATCTCCGTGTGCCCCTCATCCCTTTCCTTCTGCGAAGTTTTATGCCCCTGGGAAGCAGGAGTTCGCCGTCTTAACCGCGAATTCTTCTGGTAGTCTACCCAGGAGATGATACGACGCCCGACCAGTACCACCCCAGCGGCGACCCGCGCGAGACAGGCGAGACAGGCGAGAAGTGGCAGGCGTGTGCGGATTATGCGGACCGCGACCGTCCGGGCAAGCGCAAGCGGCCCACGAAGAATGCTCCGACCAAGAAGGAGGCGCAGGGGCGAACGCTGTCTGATTTGCTGGTGGCAGACTTTCTGACGCGGTGGCTGCGGACCGTCGTCGATTCCAGCACCTTGGCTCCGAGCACCAAAACCGTGAAACGGACCATGGCCTATTACATTGAAGCCTATTTCGCGGGGACCGCCTTAGTCGACGTGACCCCGCTCGCCATTCAGGAATTCCTCAAATCCTTAACAGACAGGGAGTATGCCTCACGGACGGTGCGGGCCCATCTCGACACCCTGCATCAAGCGCTGGACACCGCCGTCCAGTGGCACTTGCTCCCACGCAATCCCGCTGACCACGCCGCGTCTCCACGGGTGATCTACCGGGACCAGCACCCGTTGACCGCGCCAGCATCCTCTGAGGTCCAGACGCCCGGCGCCAGCCAGGCCTCTCATACGTTACAGGCCTTTCTGGACGCTGCCACCCTCGATCCGCAGTATGCGCTGTGGCTCACGTTGCTCGGCACGGGTCTGCGGCTCGGAGAAGCCTTAGGGCTCTTCTGGGCGGACATTGACTGGGATCAGCACAGTCTGGTGCTGCAGCGGACGCTCAGCCCTCTGGGCATGTTGCGGCCCTCGAAGGCGCATGCCCAGCGGCGGGTGACCATTCCGGACACTGTCATCGTGATGCTCCGGCATCACCGGATAGCTCAACGGACATGGCAGGAGCAGACTCCCGCAGGGCCAGGAGATCCCGATTATGTGTTTACTACCCGGACGGGCCGTCCGCTGTCCGCAGCCTCTGTCCGGCGCACGATGCGCCGCCTCGGAGCTCTCGCGCACATTCCCGCCCCCTTGACGCCGCACGACCTGCGGCACCTCTATGCCACGATGATGCGGGAGAGGGATGGGCATCTGACCATTGTCCAGAGGCCATCGATTCCCACCTCAGCCACCGCATGCAAGACACAGCGGGAGCGGCCCTGAATCAGGTATGAGACGGGCACCTGCCGGAGACTGGACAGGCCGCAGTAGAGACACAAATCAACCACCAATGACCCCCAGAGACCTTGAAACGGTCCTGTGAAACTCTAGCAAACCCGCACGGTTGCGCCCAAAATGGCGTGTTCACACGCTTTGCGGGTTTGGCCTTTCTGGGGCGATTTTTACTGCGCACGCCAGCGGTCGTACGCATTCTGCCGCCGCGTCCAGCCTCTATGACAAATTCGTGTGTTGCCAACGACTGTGCGCACACTCTTCCCCTTTACGTGCCGTGCCGTGGGATGAGGACAGGGACCGCCCTACGCATACCCGGTCAATTCCGCGGCGATGATCCGGTGACCAATGCCTTGCACCCCGGTTTGACACCGGGCCGTCCCCTCTCAGCAGACCCCCATTTTTTTCTAGCCCGGCCTCTCGGCCGGCCTTTTTATCGGTCCAATACTTCGTAGTACTAATCAAGGAGGTTATCTTCATGGCTCTCGCAACTCCTCTCATGCGGGCCACGCGCCGTGCGGTCTGTCCCATTTGCGGCCACCCCGATTATTGCAGTTTTGCGCCGGACGGCACCGTGGCCTTGTGCTACCGGGATGTGCCGGCGCCGATGGGCTGGAAAATCCTCAAGACCGGCGTCAGTGCCACCGGCCACTTTCGGGTGTGTGTGCCGGATAACCCGCTCATGGTGCCCCATCAGTCTTTACAGAGGACGGCGGTCTCTTCTTCGTCCACCCCCGTGTCATGCGCTCCCATGGCTATCCGCCATGCGGTCTATCGGGCATCGTGGACGATGCTGACCCTGGCTGCGGATCATGCCCAGGCGCTCTCCCAGCGCGGCCTGACCGATCGGGACCTGCAGGCGTACCGCACCTGGCCTGCGGATCACCGCGCCCAGCACCGCGTGCTGGCCAGGCTTTGGGACCGGTTTGGCGCGACGCTGTGGACCATTCCCGGCTTCTATCGCCATGATTCGGGCGCTCCCCGGTCCACGGCATTGCCTGGCTTATGGATTCCTGTCTGTGATGCCCAAGGCGCCATACAGGCCGTCAAATGCCGTCCAGACACCCCCTGGCGCGGTCTCAAATACTATTGGCTGAGCAGTGGATCCCACGGCGGGCCCAGTTCGGGCGCTCCCGTAGGCTTCCCGCCCGGGTTTGCGCAGGCCCCGTTCGCTTTGGATCTGGTGCGGATCACCGAAGGCGAACTGAAGGCGCATGTGGCGCAAACTCTCTCCGGGATTCGCACCATTGCGGCTCCGGGGGTGGGCGGGGGCCTGGCCGCATTCCACGCGCTCCAAGCCTGGTGGGATCGGGCCAAGATTCCTGTAACCCGCCGCCAACTGCTCGTGGCCTTCGACCAGGATGTGCCACCCAACCCCCATGTCGCACAAGCCGGCGACAATTGGTGCAAGCGTCTCTGCGGGCCGGAGTCTCTACTTGGCTTGAGGAGTGGGATGCCGTAGCCGGCAAAGGGATTGATGACGTGCTACGGAACGCGCCAGCGGCTCTTAGGCGGGTATTGTGTTAGAAGGCCCGCCGCCCGCGCTCGGGGTGAGCGTGGGCGGCGGGCGGAAAATATCCGGGCCGAAAAAAAGGATTTGGTGGGCCCGGGGCGAACATTAGTGTATGCCAATACCTGTCAGATTGTGCGATCAGGGGACGTTTGAGACTGCACAAAGCGCACATAGGTCAAGGCGGTGTCGGCCTGACTGGGGGACAGGCCGAATGCCATCAGGATCACCCAGAGTTCCGGCGCGGAGACCGGGGGCAGCGGCTCTTGCCACAGCAGCAGATCTGTCCATGGCAGCTCCAGCGCTTCGGCAAACGCAATGGCGGTGGCCGGATCGCAGGCGGGCGTGCGGCCCGCTTCGTACCGCAAGACGACGTAGTTGGTAATATCGCGTGGCATATCGGGGCGATAATTGCGTAAATAAGTCGAGGCTTTTCGGGCCAATTCGGCTTGCCCCATGTTCCGGGCTTCACGCTCGGCCAGCAGTTTTTTGCCGAGCGCCACGCCG
>DAHWJO010000206.1:0-5165 GCA_027344105.1 Sulfobacillus sp. | reverse complement strand
GATCATCCGCAGAAGTTTGCATTGCCAACGTCTTCAGGGTGGACAGAACACCGTCTTCCAGCGCGTGGTCTATCAAAGCAGATCCCACCTCCATTTCTAAATTCTCTGTGATTATTTTTACGGATAATCATATCATGCGATTCGTGGGATTCATCAGTGGCTCCTTCATTATGGTCCTGAATTGCTTTCTTATCGAATCTTAGACCGGCACCCCCCGTTAGAAACACTTTCAGGCATCATTTCCGTGCCCTATGATGTTGCTGACAAGATTTAATGACCATGATTGTCGGAAGGGAAATAGGGTTTCAGACAAACCCGCTCGGTGATGGTGTGACCGCATGCCGGATCAAGTCTTTGCATATGGTCTCGTTCCTGGCAATGCCGTCAGAATAGATCCCTGTGACAAGGGATCAAGCCCTGTGGCCCGTATGGGGCGTTGGGAACGGTTGCCAGTGAATCTTCTGCGGATTCTGCCGGGGCCAAAAAGCTTAAGCCCAGCGCAAGATTTCCTCGAATGCGGATCTCGATGCCCGTGATAAGACTGCAACGCACGGACTGCCCTTCTTGATGGGTCGTGCACAGCAACTCTGTGGGCTGCTCCTTGCGGCGACGGGGTGCTGCCTCCCGGGTCAGCACTGAGGAGACTCTAACCCCTTCCACAATAGCCAGAGAAGGTTCGCAAACTCGATCGGACATGCCACAAAATCCGATTAAGCAGCCTGTCGTGGGCGGCATAGCGGCAATGGGTGGAGAACCGGAGCAGTTACACTCGACACCCAGGCGCTCGCACGGGTGCCCTGCCGATGCGAATTCCGCACAGCCTAGCCACAGGGGGCACGACCAGATGCGAACTGATATGTTGGTTGAGGCGCCGCCCAAATATGACGCGATTCGCAGTATGATAAACAGGAGCAGGAATCCATGAGGGGAGCTCTATCGAGATGTTGTCAATACCGACAACAGCGCATCCGCTACCCTTCAGAACCAGCAGACGGGACTGTGCGCTTCTTAGGGTCGCACGTTGGTAGCCGCCGGCAGCAATTGGATTAGTGCGGCGTGAGCATCACCATAATATTCTCAGTCAGAAGGTGCGGCCGCCTAGCTAAGCGATTGCGTAAATAGAGCCCCTGCCTCAATGGGTTTTTCCATTATTTTTACCTATAGTTATCCATTGTCTTATAATTTAGGCATGGGATGGAAACTTGTGGGTATTCATGAAGCAGCGGACTTTCTAGGCGTCACTCCCCTCGACGTTGCGTCGAGGGGGGTGCACGAAGGGAAGTGGTTGCCGGATGAGCGAACAGCAGGCGGTTATCGGCGTCATGATTTGGCGCGGCTACGGCCCGAACAATTTCATCACCTCAAGGCGGAGAGAAAAACCGGCGCCTGCGCGCTGGTAGTAAGCCACGACCAGAAAAACGACCCCGAACGACAAAAGCGTGCCGTGGAACTCTATTGTGCTCGTCAGGGCTGGATGTTCGAGCTGGTGACCGACCTTGGGTCGGGGGTGAGTTATCACAAGAAGGATCTCACGCGGCTACTCAACGACATCCTGGCCGACCAGATCGGTCAGCCGGTTGTGACCCACAAGAACCATCTGTTGCGAAATGGTCGAAAAGTGCACATTCCGAAGCTCGGCTGGGTGCGCGTGCACAAAGCCGTGCGGTTCACGGGACGCGTCGTGGAAGGCACTGTCTCCCGCACAGCAGATCGCTGGTTGCCGGGCGTGGCCAGTGAGATGCTCGCTCTCCCGGTGTTCACCGCACAAACCAAACCTGGTGGCGGTGGATCTCGGCATTTCGGCACTAGCCACCTTATCGGCTCGGAGAAAAACGCGGGACCTGAATCCTGTGCGACAAAACGCAAGCGTCGACGTTTATCGAAGCAGTTTAGTCGGCAGATGGACGCCGCCAAAGTCCGCGCCGGGCTCAAGCCCGGCCAGCCTATCTCGAAAGGGATGTGCATTCTGTGGTCGAAAACCATGCAGAAGACGCAGCGGTGCATCGCCGGGCTTCATGCCCGGATTGCGCATTTCCGGGCGGATGCACCAACTCGCGACCACTCTCGTCTGGCGCTTCGATGTCATCGCCACCGAGGATCTGAACGTAACCGGGATGTTGAGAAATCGCACCTAAGCGGGTCGGATCGTGGATAGGGGCTTGGCCGAGTTCCAGCGGCCATTCGAATATAAGGTGGTCGTAAATCATTGGGATCCCGTAGCAAAACCTGTTCGACGTGTGGACACCCCCTCCCCAAAATACCTCTCTCCGTGCGGGAGTGGGCATGTCCACAATGTCAGACGCATCATGACCGCGATATCAATGCCGCAATCAATTTACAACAGGTGGCCGAGAGTTCGATGGGCGTAACGAAGACACCGCTCGGTGACAGCCTGTGACGTGCCCGCCCGTGGACGGACCGGAAAGGTGGGGCCAAGCTGATCATTTGACTGGCAATGATCAGACTTAGATAAATCCATCAGAACCGTGGAATCAGGACTGTGTTGCACCTTCTTGCAACACACGATCCCCTCGGAACTGGCACGGTGAACGGGGAAACATGACCCATTGCAGTCAGCGTGCGCAGAGAGAGCGACCTTGTCCATCTGTTGTGCATCCAGGAACCCTTGCAAGCACAGCGGTTCGTAACTGAGGAGGCACGGACTGTGGGCCGGACAGAGGACCACCGACATATTATCGGCTGCGGCGCGTGAAATCTGTGACGCCCGTTGACGACTTTTCCCGGATTCGTAATCTTCCCTGTTAACGAACTGGAGACCCGTGAATTCCAAGCAAGCCACGACCTGACCAATATGGGCTGACCAATGGACGGGAAGAGCGGGCGTCCGGGTGGATCTTAGGTGCTAGGGGGTGAGGGTGACACCGATGGGAGTCGTGATCTTGGGCGCGATGGTAGTGCTCTGGGTGGTATTCTTGGCGTATGGAGCCAAATGGCAGGCGTATGTCCGCCACTGTGTTTGGCGGGCTTTGATTCAGCCTGCGCGACCCGTTGTGAAGTTTCCAATGGGCTGGCGGCGCGCACTGCTGCGCCTCGTCCGCCCGTCACGCCGCAAAGCGGCACCGCTGAGTGGACGCGAAGGTTTCTGAGGACTTTTGCTCTCGGATACGGCGCGGCATCCTAAATGCTCGACGCATAAGGAATGGTGCCGACGCACACGCGCGGGCACTCTCACTGAAGAGACCGCGACACACTTCGCCGTTTTTGCCCCGCATAATCCGATCGAATGCTTACGGGGCTGGCTGAAATCCTCCGTCATTCACCCCCCGTGTTTTTTACGTCAGCGAAGGCATTGCAGCGGCGGACGCACTCCTCCCCACGATCAACTGCGTCCGTCGCTGCCCCCTGTTCTTAGGGGTGCCATCACATTTCATACCAATAAATCCCCTGTCAATCTGCGTTAAATTTACAAAAATGTTATGCACCTATTCAGTTTATAATTCTTGACCAGGCAACAAAAAACTCTCCGGTACTCCATGCAATTGATCCATCAAACTTTTAAGAGCGGGCGTCTGCCAAACTGTAGGGGGAACCCGCTGCAATATCCACGGCTCCATTTCGGCTAAGAGCACCCCGATGCCATGCTTGTGGCACGTAGCCGTAGGCACCATAAGTGCCCAGATCTGTCGCGGATCGCGGGGATCTGTTGGTCGAGAAAAGTATGCTCACCTGCGCCGGGAATACCGCAAAGTAAAGTGGAAGAAGCGCCACGTTGGTGATATTGCGGCATACGGCAGCGGCATCCGTGTTCACCATTCACCAGTTGCCCGTGACTTGTGGAGCTGGCTTAGCTACCGTATTTAATAACGCTCGTGGGGGTGCCTTTCACCACATTGCCCGTTTCGCCGACGGCATCGACATTGAATTCATAGGATTCTCCCGCCGTTAATCCAGAAACCTTGTAGGAAGATGCGGAAGCTCGGGCTGCTCCAAATTGCACTGCAGCCCCCAAGTCAGGGATCCCATTAATCACCGGAATCGCCCAAATTTGATACCCAGCCGCAGTCCCGGTAGCCGGAGCTTTCCACGTCACAAGCACCCCGCTGCCCGATCCAAAGGCACTGATGTTTTGGGGTGCAGACAACACCAGGGGCTGTGCAAACCCCACCGTTTCGCTCAAGTTATTGCTGCACAAAGCCCCTTCTTGGCTATTCACGGCGTCAGGAGACTTGGCATAAGCCAAAATTTCGTATGGTCCCGACATCGCCGGGATAAAAGTAAACGACGGGCTCGCAGTGAATCCCGCACTGTCCTGATGCCATGCTCCACTCGGATCTTTATACCAGAACTGGTACTGGGGACTGTAGATTCCCGTAGATTCAGCTCTTACCGCAGCCGGCTGGCCTTTAACCAAAGAATTGGTGCTGGTTTTCACTGTCACCTTCGACCCGACAAACACCCCGTCGGACAAAGGGTGAATCGCCGCCGAATAGCGGCCAGCGGCGAGATTCGCTGCGCTCAAGACATACGCCGTGATTAAGTAATTGCCGCTCTGGATATTGGCGAAGGTAAAGGTATCAGCCGGTGAGTAGGTTTGAGCTGACCTCCACTGCCCATTGGGACCTTCTATCCAGAAACTGTATCGGGGATCCGTAATGCCGGTGGATGTGGCCGTATAGGTGACGTTCGCTCCATGCTGCTGTGCCACTCGCGCAGGGGATGCGGTCAGCGTGATGGTCGGCACCGTTTGGGCGAATGTGCTCGCGACTGGGAATGATGCGGCCAATAACGTTGCGGAGAGCGCCGCGACAGTGCCTCCCACTTTCAGATGCGTGGAATTCTCAACCAAGATGATGCAGTCCTCCCTCCCAATGCTGCCCAGCCGATGGGAATTCGCCGTCATCTATTGCATGCTTATGAATGAGCCACAAGCCTGCCCCACACCGTACGCGTCCAGAGGCGTAATTTGTCTTTTCTCGCGAACGCGACCATACTACCATGATTTTCTATAGGGTACAAGGCAACAGAGACGGAGGTTTAAGCTGCTTGCTGTCAATCTATGATGATCTCTCATAATATGTTATAATATAATTAGGTGATTGTATTATGGATGAGCAGTTTGTCAGCATCGGCAAGGCGGCCAAGATGCTCGGCATGAGCATCGACGGACTCCGGAAGTGGGAACGCGAAGGGCGCCTGATTCCGGT
>DAHWJO010000205.1:0-5170 GCA_027344105.1 Sulfobacillus sp. | reverse complement strand
GGAACCCGATGAGTTGGTCGCTTCTTCGCGTGGTGTGGGTTCCGCACCTTTTAACAGGGATAGCTTTCGCCTCGGTGTTGGGAATGCTGTCCTGTCGATGGGGCTCATCCCGTTGTTTTCCTCCGGTCTCTCGGCCGGAGAGGAAAGACGAGGCGGTATCCGCAGGGTCTCCTCCGAAACATACCGTCCACATGCATACCCTAGCGGGTGCGATTTTTGTGGGACTGGTGCTCACCATGCCCCGCAGGCTGTGGTCAAAATCTCCGCGCTCGTTCCATGCGCGGGGACCCTTGGTGCATTTCTTATGGCGCTGGGGGTTCCCGGCATTAGGAATCGAGGTGCTGAGTGTTTGGATCATGTTTCTAGTATTCGACCCATTTGTGACGGATACTCAGTCCCCTGTACAGTACGGTAACACGTATGATCATGTCTGGGTCACCTCCCGTGCTCTGATTCGCCTGAGCCTGATCGTTCTCCTGTCTATGAGCTTAGCGCATATTGGCATTGTGCCCTGGCTCCGGACCTGAGCGGGAAATACCCCTGGTGGCCTTTTTTTGAGGCGTTACAGCCGATTAGTCACGACGGGATGGGTTCTAGGCCGTGACCGGCCTAGATAGCCGCAGGCATTCTCTGCCAGGAGGTGCTTTGTATGATGCCTGATTTTCTTGATGCCTGCTTGTGTGACCAGTGCTGCTGCCCTACGGATGTTGCTCGTTTGCAGAGTGTGTGCCCCTCTGACACCCCGGTGACACTCCGTGTCTGTCCTGACTGTTGCAAGGATATTCTCTGGAACACGGCCGATGACATTATTCCGCTCGCAGATCCGTGGGAGCAAACGCCCGCGTGGTTGCAAACGGTCTTTCTAAGTCGGGGGTTTCGTTTCCGTGTCGTCCACTGGCTATGGACGCACGCTTACCGGAGACATGTGCGGCAGCCACTCTCCTGCACTGATTGAATCCCCGTGCGTTTTGCGAAAGGAGCGACGGAGACCCGATGACACTCCCCAACCGCCAACCGACCGATTTTGTTCTGATGCAGTGGATGCGTAAGCCCCATGGGCTCACGGCCTTCGTTTTGGACTGGTGGCCGGGATTTCCGCCTGTTGGATCTTGCGGGGATTGATGGCCCAGCACGGTCTGCGCCTGTGGTGGCGACGGCGCCCGGCGCCGTGCTTTGCCCTAGAGGCAGGCGCCCTTTCTTTTTACCGGGACGCATGCTACGCTAATGGAAAGGAGCGGTGTTTCGTGGAAGGAGATCAGCCCATGCCGCGAACCACGACTTTTCGGATCCAACGATAAAATTCTGTGCATTAATTTGTACGTTTTTGTGTATGCTAATAAGAAGGTAGCGATAGTGAGTCGAGAGGTGATTAGAATGCGGACGACCTTTACCAAAGATGAGCTGATTCCGGCTCGCGCGTTCCGAATGCTGTCACAACGGGAACTGGCGCAAAAACTGAAGAGCCATGAGAAACTGGGCATTCTTTTTGCTCAAGAGGGGCTTGATGCTGTCATCGTGTCGTACGAACGCTATGAAACGTTGATGAGGCAGTTGGCTACCCTCGAAGAAACGCTGGACGATACCGAACTGGCCTCTCAGTTTGGCTCACGAGTGGAGACATCCCCTGATGACTGGATGGTCCATCCCGAAGGCGTCTCGACGGAGATGATTTATCGGCAGCGCCCATGAAGCGCCTCGACCATCCGTACCTGTATACGCAAGATCTTCCCTATCTCGAAAGCGTATTGGGACCGGAACGATTCGCCGAGTGCTTGCGCTGTATTGATCGCACGATCACTATTGTCATGCGAGATCCCTTACAAGAAGGGGCGGCCTTAACCAGGCCGCCGCTTGAGACCTTCCGTAAAAAGAAATTTCATTCGACATTTTCTCCGCCGCGCCGTGTTCATCCAGATTTGCGTTTGGTGTATCGTTATGATCCCCGTGAGGACATTCTCTTTGTACTCGGAGTTGGCTTGAGACACCCCAGGAGTGACGACGATGTCTATGTCCGTATCAATGTTCGCGCGATCGAGCCGTCGTCATTGTCAGATTCGTGACTCCGTTTCTCACGCCTGCCTAACCCGCTCATAGGAAAGGTTGTACGCGCCGGTGTGAATCGGCGCGTAGTCTTTGTTGCGCGCCTCTCACACATCGAAAGGACGATGTCCCATGCCGATCACCCGATTCTCCCTCTCCCTCGCAGGCCCGGTGACGGGCTTGCCCAACTATAACCCAGTATTCACCAAAGAGGCAATGGTTGCGTTGCTAGTGGAAAAAAGGCAGAAATGCTTGCGCTCCTTGAGAGCATCAATGCCACAACAGATGATGCAGAGTTGCTGCGACTAAGTGCTCAACGTCAGTTGGTGTCCCATGAGATTAGAACGCTCATTAAGCGCGGGCGTGCCTTGTTGTAAACTGTCGTTACCCAAACGCCCGTGGTTCTTGACATTTCCCACTAAATGCCCCCGCCGTTAATTGAGCCCATCCCTCTGGAGTATGCTGTTGGTAGAGTTTGAGCCACCGGTTCACATCTTCGGCATCCATGCACAGAGAAGAGTCCGGTACGCCCTGAGAAAAGATGGCATCCATGCGGGCCTGATGGGCCGTCGTGCCGCCATTGGTAAGGTACGCGGCAATGGTCGGATGCTGAGATCCCATGGGATGTTCGGCAAGCCAGTCTTCCAAGGAGCGATCGCCACGCGCTTGGTTGCAGTCCGCACATGCGGCCACCAAATTGTTCGGCTGCGTGAGTCCCCCGCGAGCACGTCCCAAAAGATGGTCCATCGAGGTCGCCGTCTGCCCACAGTAGGTGCAACGGCCCTGATCTCGGCGAATAATCTGTCGCGATATTTTACGGCCCGCCCACACGTTATAGGTGAGTCGCATGCGGTGCTCCGGATCGAGCCATACGGCGAGTCCTAAACCGACCATGGCACGAGCCTTTTCGAGGACACATCGGCCGGGAAGCTCCTGACCGTCTCGTGACTCCACCAGCACCCGGTCATCGATCGATGGCGTGCCCGTCGGTAAGGCAGGGCTAGGCATGGGCGGTGCTCCGGAGAGCCGCGATCTCCTGCGATAAATGGGCCAGCGAGGCCCGCAAATCGGCGATTTGGGCACGCAAAGTCCGCTCCATCATGAGTTGCTGATTGCTCATCAGCACCAGCATGCTGGCAAGAACTTCTGGGGAATAGACGGATTCCGCCATGAAATCACCTCCTGGGAATTTGTGGCTGGTATAATGCGGTCAGTGTCTCTGTACTTAGCTTAGTATGCCATCAAAATCATGTCCATTCTACTTCTTTTGTGCTGGTCATCACACCCCCTGCACAGGCAAGACCGGCAGCCCCTTTTAACGGAGAGCCCAGCGCTTGAGAAGACTGGACAGTCCGTCATGGGATAGCGGTGTGTTTTGCGAAAGGAGCGACGGAGAACCGATGATACCTTCAAACCGCCAACCGACTGATTCCCATCGTTCTCCCTCTGATGCTCCGTCCTGCTATACACTGGCTCCCCGCCAGCGCCTGTGGTGGCAACGGCGTTAAGCGCCGTGCCTTCCCTTCGTGGCTGTCACCCTTTCTTTTTCCCAGGGCGCATGCTACGCTAATCGAAAGGAGCCGTGTTTCGTGAAAGGAGAGCAACCCATGTCCGATCAGCCGCCAATGCCTCCCCTGACGTCAGATTTTCCGGATCACTGGGGATTTTATCTCCTCCAAGCGGTGAACCGCTTGGAGGACAATACGACCCAAGCGTTTAAGCAACTCGACATAAAGATCGATCAACGGGTCGATGCGCTGGATACGAAGTTTACGGCGGCCATCCAGAAACTCGATGACAAGATTGATCAACGGGTCGACGCGTTAGATACGAAGTTTATGGCGGCCATCCAGAAACTTGATGACAAGATTGATCAAAAGGTGGACGGTTTAGATACGAAAATTCAAGCCTTGGATACCAAATTCGACCAAAAGCTCACGGCTCTGCAATACTGGTATTGGGGCACCTTGGTCGTCATTATCGTCGGATTTGTGACGATCTTTCTTTCGCATACCTAAATGTTCTCGCTTTCTTTATGGGCCGACCGCTGATCGGCCCTTTTTGTGTTGATGGCTTCCAAGTGGTTTGTCTCAGAAAGGACACGATGTCCATGCCTACCCTTTACCTCGCAGGCCCCATGACGGGCCTACCCGACTATAACTACCCCGCATTCTTTGCGGCGGCCGACTTATTACGGCAGGCCGGCTATACCGTGCTGAACCCAGCCGACATTGGCCTGCATCCGACGTGGACCTGGGCGGATTATATGCGCGTCGGGTTAGAGACGTTAACGGACCAGGCGGAGGCTGTCGCCGTACTGCCGGGCTGGGAACACTCGCGCGGCGCTCGGATTGAAGTCCGGATTGCGCACCGCTTCCGTCTCCCCGTGCATACAGCGTATACGTGGCACGTGCTCGCCGCGTTCTCCCCGCTGTCTTCTCACTCAGCCGTCTGTGGAATAGACACGATATAGAGAGGATCGAGCGGTCCCGCACGGAGTGCCCTGCGGGATTCGTGATGCTATTATTTTTCTCATGAAAGGAGATCTCTCTCATGTCTTTGGCCCCGGCTCTTCCCGTCGCCCCCGCGTTTTTGCTCCACGCCCGTCACGCCGCTGATGTTTGGAGCGCCCGTCCCTTGATCACCCCTGAGTGGTATATTCCCTTAGGACGTCCCACCCCGGCGGGGCTCATTGTCCACCACCGACTGTATGATTGGCCCTCATCCGCTCATCGGCGGCTGTGGTGGCACTGCCGCTATGGCTGTCCTGCCGCGGTGATTGATCGCCTATCCTCCGCGGACTTTTCTTTACTGTTTGATGAGGATTCGCTCTGGGGCCGGCAGTATTTCCTGAATCTGTTTGCCGCCTTTCTGCACGCCGGGCCTTGGGCGGATCTCGCCCGTCCTGCGGTGTCTCGCGCGGCGACGCTGCAATGGCAGAGCCTCTGGACACGCGGCACGCGCTCCGGGCAGTCCGGCTGGCGCCATCCGCAGTGGGCTTGGCTCTTCATTCCCGATTTTGCGCCGCTGGCTCCGCTGAATGCGCATCTTCCCGATACTCCGGATCCTTTGCCGCTCGGGCCGTGGTTAGCCCGGACGATTCCTTTGGTGCAAAGCGCCCAGCCCTTGT
>DAHWJO010000204.1:0-5197 GCA_027344105.1 Sulfobacillus sp. | reverse complement strand
ATGAATTCCACACGGGACGGCACGATATTCACCGCATTCGGATAGACGTCCACGAATCCCACCGTGCCCGTCAGCTGCCCAGGATAGGACCCGAGCCACTCCTGGAACAGCGCCATGGCTCCCGCGAAGGCCTGGACACTATCGCGCCGGACCGCCCAAGGCGTGGTGCCCGCATGATTTTGCTCCCCCTCCAGCACGATGGCGTGGCGCACAATGCCCGTAATCCGCGACACCACTCCCAACGGGTCGCCCTGATCCTGCAGGCGGGGCCCCTGCTCGATGTGCGGTTCCAGGAACCCGCACAGGCCCGAGGCCTCCAGCAAATCATCTGGGTCGGCGTTCGCGCCCGCATCCCGCAGCGCGTCCGCCACCCGCCGGCCCTGGCCATCGGCGGCGGTGGCGAGATCTTCCAGCCGTAGCACCCCCGTCAGCAGCCGGCTGCCCAAGGTGGACAGCCGGAACGCATTGGGCTCCTCGCCCGTCAGCGCCAGCACCGCGAGGGTATGTTTAGGCTGGTATCCCGACTCTTTCAGCGTCTGCACGGCTTCCAGCGCCATCAGCACGCCCAGGGCGCCGTCATAGGCTCCCCCGTGAGGCACGGTATCCAGATGCGACCCGCAAGCCAGCACACCGTCGGTTTGGCCGGGATACCGCGCCCAGAGGTTGGCAGCCGCATCCCCATGCAGGGTGAGGCCGGCCTGGCGCACCTCCTCGGCAAACCACGTGCGGGCCTCCAGCTCCGCGGCGCTGCCGAACGGACGCGTAATGCCGCCTTGCGGGTCTTTCCCGATCAGTCTCAACCGCTCGAGGCGGGACAGCAGGCGGTCATGCGCCCACTCGCTCATGCATCCATCTCCTTAGGTCAGTGATGTGGCCGGGTCCAGTAGACCTGGAGCCTTTGGTCTCGCTCTTCCAGCTGTTCCAGACGCTCCCGCACGGCGGGCACCCGCTGCGCCACCTGGCGGGTCAGGTAATTCACGAAAAACATGGGCCCGGCGTAAGAGTCAAACAGCGAGGCACTGGACACGGGGACAATCAGCGCGGGGTCGGCCCACGCCATCGCCGGCGACATCCAGCGGTCCGTCAGCGCCGCCACGCGGACCCCGCTGCGCGCCGCCTCTTCCAGCCATTCCAGCAAAACGCGGGGATACCGGGGAAACACCCACCCCAGAATCACCGTGCCCGGCCCCGGCGAGAGATTGTCCCAGACGGCAGAGCCGGGAGTGGCCACCTCGATCCCGGTCTTGACTTTGCTCAGGCAGTATGCCGCATAAGGAATCAAGGTGCTGGCAATCCGGGCCCCGGCCAAAATCACCCGGTCCGCCGCGCCCACCATTTCCACCAGCCGGGAGGTGGCCTCACTCTCCAAAATTTCGGGCAAATGCTCCAGATTCGCAATCTCCTGCAGCAGCAGGGGATCCGCATCCGGCGGGAGACTCGGGCGCAGGTACACCGTGCGCTCCGGCGCCCGCCACTCTTCGCGGACCACATTCTGCAGGGCCCGCACAAAGTCCCCAAATCCGGCAAACCCCATAGCCACGCTGAACCGGGTGACGGACGCCTGGCTCACCCCGGTATGTTTCGCCAGTTCTGCCGAACTCATAAACGACACGTCCCGCAAGTGCCCCTCAAGGTACCCGGCAATCTGCTGATGGGCTGCCGAGTCTTCGGCGACCCGCCTAATCCTCTCCGTGAAGGATTCAATGGTGACGATGTTTTCCATAGGGCGGATGACCTCATTCACTAAATATCTGTTGTTGGTCGTACTGAAACACCAGTATTGTAGCATGATCCGGAGAAAATCTTCGGGATATTAGCGAATTTCCTTAAATATTTCGTGATTTTCTGTGACACTCGCAGACCTATCTTGACCACGTGGGATAGTGACAATCTTCATTTGTATGAACACATTGACAACCTCTTCACATCACGGCCCATTTCGTGCACAACAACCTACCTCGTCCACGCAGATTACCACGACCGAGGTGCCTTGACATTGTTCCGGGGCCATTTTGCTATCCGATAGTCGGAGCACCTAGGCATTTGGCAAGACCGCCTGCGCACACAACCAAGGCATTCCACACCGGTACCCTGTTGGGGAGAAGACTCCCGCCTGAAAATGGTGTGCCACTGATGACCGCATGGCAATGGATAGGCGACAGATATCAGGGGAGTGCTCATGGTGGGTACCCAGTCCACAACGACGCCTGACTAAAGCCGATTGACTAGAGTACTAGGGACTGGTGTCTTGCGGAGAAGTGGATTTGCCTAAGTACCGCCGCGCATGATCCACAATGTCTTGGGCATAGCCAATGGCAGCTTCAGTCTCATCCCCATCGATATCAATAAGGACCTGGGGATCGTAACGCATATCCATTTAATACGGCCGATTCTATCGACACTTCCGGGAACGTCGGTTGAGAGGCCCGGATGGCATAAACCAATCGACTTAAGTCATGGGTATTGGGAGAGGTAGCCATTTCGTGTAACAGGACGGCTTTCAACGCTTTCTCAGCAGCTTGTTGCGCGTGATAGCAGGCATTATGGTAGAGCCCCGGTACAACGAGATGGCGGGCAGTGGTCAAATCCGCCGCCGCTAAATCAAGCAGTCCCGAAGGTCCGCGACTCGCCATACACCCATCGCCCCTTCTGCAAAATTTCTCGAATAACGGGATGTCCTTCGGCGACTGCCTGTTGCAGTTCTTCCGGGGTTCGCACCAAAATGTCTGCCGCGATGATGCGCGGTCTTAGGGCCATTTGATATTTGATCCCCCGCTGACTAGGAGTGCCTGCACTCTGTTCGATGATCAAGAAATCGAAGTCGCTCTCGTCGTTCGCAGCGTGGCTGGCTTCCGACCCAAAAAGCACAATGGCTGCCGGATGGCCAGCCACCACCATCTTATGGACGTAGTCATTAAGAACGGCTGCACGGTCCATTACGGCACCCCCCATAGTCTCTTCATTATACCATGCGCTCTCGAGAAGACTGTGCTATGCGAGCTATCTCGCGGAATCTCGACTTTGACGAGGCGGTGCGAATTTCGTTCTCCGTAAAAAGCGGCACCGAAGGGGAGCCCGTGGCTAGAGAATGCCCTTTCCCCTGGGCTGGCGCAGTGACGAAAATTGCATCAGCCCATCCAGTCCTCGAAATCCGTGGGTCTTGCCATATGATTGCTCGCCATGATATCGAATTACTCCGTCCAACCACTGAGATGAACATTCCTGCATCACACGAGCGTACCGTTCACATTGGCGGTGATAAGTAAATGACCCCGGATTCAGTGGCATGAGCGCTTCAGAAATATCCCCGGCATGCACGGTCAGCCTAGTAACATTGCCATGCAACATATCTCCTCTCTCATGTGGCACTTAAAGGGCCCCCTAATCGTGACCATCTTACCACTCCACTGAAGCCCTGCGACGTCTTCAAGCCAGGACGAATTCGTCGAAGCGGACATGACCGTCGTCACGGCGTGGCGCAACGCGCTTGTCTCGATGAATTCGGAAGTCAGCCCGAGTTCAATCCAACTCAGACAATAGGGAACGGGACCATTCCCGCATTCGCCCCAAATAATTGCCGATCATGGGGATAGACACCACCGACCTTCGCCTGACGTCGGCTTTCGTCACTCCATTCCGGTGATTCCACCCATTAAATCGCGATCGGGTGGGATCCGGAGAAAAAGGGCATCCGCTACCGTCGGCTCTCTCTTCCCCTCTATGTGGCCCGCAAGGTGCACAGCAAAACGGGTCAGATTAACGGGCGGGATTACGAAGGCTTACTGCGCCGGGTGCTGGCTTCCGGTGATCCTGGCGCGTGCCGAAAACGACGGGAGGAAAGGTCTTGTCCGTGACATGGCGCTGATAAAAGGCTACATGTTCTTGTTGCCGGAGCAGCTTACGTTCCAACCCGGGGATCCGCCGGGAATCGGAATGATCTTGTTTCAGCGCCGTAGCTATTCTTAGAACGCTTTCATATACTGGCAGACCCGTTAGCCGAGTTTCGACGACAAAAAGTCTGGAAAGAACGCTGGGACGAAGGACGCAATGGTCGTCTGTCCGCCCGGGGCGACCGAACAAAAAATGGCAATCCGCTCCAGCGCCTTCACGAAGGGCCTGACCATTGGCGGTTAGAGATGTCTTTAGATGAATCCCGGGGCGGCACGACAACATGAGAAAAGAAGGGCCTCTAACGGCACAATAACGGGGGAATCGACAAGCCTTGTTCGTCAACAGGTGCTCTATGCTTGGTATCAAGTGCTCCGTCGTCGCAGCCAGCGCAGCGCCCAATCTCTTGCGCAGTATCGGGCGCAGGGGTGGTTTATGGTTCCTGAACCTAAACTGCGGCCCCGGGGAACATCGGCAAGATAATCAGGGAGCCGGATGCGGTAATTCTGCATGTCCGGTTCTGAGGGGAAGGGGACGCTCAAGGGAAACTCGCCACGACGGCCAAGCCCCGAGGCTCTCCTTTATCTACCCCAGAAAAGGCCGAGTGGCCGAGCAAAAGGGAGCCAGGGCCGCGCGGCCCTGGCTCCCTTTTGCTATGCCATTCATAGGCTTGGTGTCCGTGACATCACCCGTATTGCAGCAAGACGGGCTGTCCACACAAGAAATTCAGTGGGCAGAAACGCAAATAGCAGGGTATAATGGCAAGATAATTGGAGCGTTTACACCGGTCTTGAACGGCATTCAGCCCATGAGCTTGCCTGCTGTGGCGCAACCCATGGCCATCTCCACAGCGCTAATCCGTTCTATGAGTACCGCGAATCTGTCTTATGGATGGTTTACCGCTAGTCAGCCCTATTTCTACACCGAAGATTTTTGGTGGGGCCAGTCTACAATTTTGAATGAACTTGCCACCACGAAAATGGAAGGTGCGCTCTGGATGTTAGTTGGCGGAGCTACCGTCGGATCTGTCGCAGCAACGAAGTTGTCGTTTATTCCTTATTCGGCTGGTCTTGCTTATAATATACGCCCGAGCGGCGGTCTATGCAAAGGGGACGGCGAGAAAATGATAACCTGAGTTATCATTTTCTGTGGCAAGTGGCTTTAATGGGGTCTCCGGGTGGATGAATCTCTGAAACGATTCATGGGCCGGGTAAGCAGAACATGGTTCAAGTCTGCGCGCTTGGGGCTCTGATACCCCGATGGTCGCTGGCTTTGCCTCTTCCCGCAGAATGCGGGAAGAGGCCCCTGC
>DAHWJO010000203.1:0-5287 GCA_027344105.1 Sulfobacillus sp. | reverse complement strand
GTGCCATGAACTGGAGCTGGCACTGCCGGCCAAAAGCGCCGAACGCGCCCCCCAATACGCCCCGTTTTCCCGGTCCTGCTCGTCATAAACTTCTGCCAAGGGTTTGATATCTACGAACGCGAGCACACTGGTTTCGCCGCAATTGGCGGCTGCCCAGCGTACTGCCCCCATGCTCGCCGGGGACCCATCAACAGCTATGGCTATCCGGTCCACCTCGTCCGCCTGCCTCTCTCTGGTGCTGTCCGTACCTACCGCATGTGGCGCTTTCCCTGATTTCAGACCGCGTCAAAGAGGCGCCAGCCTCAGGAAGGCCGCTCGCAGCCAGCTAACCAACATTCAAAAGACTGACCCTATTATCGGCGGGAGTCGGGTGAAATCTACGACCAAATGGCCCATTTAGTGTGCCCTTTTGCGCCTGGAAAATGTGATGCTGCCGCCAATCGCGGGTGAGATGGGAAACCAGCGCCCATTGAGGATTCCTCGCACCTGACGGTAAAGGCTTGCCCACGCGCCACCGCAACCTTCTTTGACTCCGTGGAACTCTGAGGCGCCGGCTTTTCGACTGGACCGCGCTACGCCGGAAAATAGATCTTGACAATTGAGAACGGGCGCTATACCTTGGGATTGTAAGCGTAGTAATTATTTAAACTACTAACATTTGAGGGGGCAGCAATCATGGTCAACGAAGGACGCACAGACCGCATTATCCGCGTAATTTTAGGTGTTGTATTGGGAATTTTGGCGATTGCTAAAACTGGTGGGGTCGCTGGCGAGTGGATTTTCGGCATTCTTGCGGTGGTGGCCATTGTCACGGGGCTGACTGGTGTCTGCGGGCTTTACCGTCTGGTGGGCATTCGCACCTGCCCTATCCGCAAATAGCAGAGGTAAAGCACACCCGGAGCCTTCCCGAGACTCCGGGTGTGCTTTGTTGTGCCGGAAAATGAACTCCCCCGCCGCCACCTCACCCTGTCGGGTTGAGCTCTGCGATCGCCCTCAGAAGCTCAGGCTTTGGCGGTCCCGGCACCAGACGATTTATATTGGATCCGTTGCAGAAAAAATTACCCCATCTTACTCCGCCTCGTTTTCCACTTCGTGTTCGCGGCAAAGCAAACCTCAATCGGTTTACAAAAAACTCTTGACACTCCCGCACGGCATAAACCGGTAGCCTTGTGCCGCCACCGTAATCAAATGCCGGGGATCTAGGACCTGGCGAATAAGGTGGACATGCACTTTGAGGAGATTTTCACTCCACGGAGCCCAGTGCCGTTGAGCAGCCAATCGGGTGGCTTGCCGCGAATCCCACATCAGCCCGGGCTCGCTCGTCATTAAAAACAACAATTGGGTGACACGCCACGGGACTGTGAGCGGGGTCGCGGAATGGAACACTTGGCGGCGGTCGATGTCCACAGTTGTACAGTTCCCAGACCATGGCCGGGCAAGACCCGCAGTCTCGGGCCGAGACGTGACACGGACCACCCATGGCGCGCTCCCTAGAAGGAACACCACGGAGATCTGTGCGGATGAGGCCTGCTCTAAAATAGCCGGAAGCCAAGTGAGATCCTCAAACCATGTGAGTTCCAGCGCGAGCACATCGACAGAGTTTTCCCGTATCGCATCAAAAATTTGACTCTCCGTGTGGAGATATCTAAACCGCAGGGGGTACGGCATCCATGACTGCCAGCGGGACGGATTATTGGCCACGATTCCCGCTGTGCGCAACATTTCCACCACTGTCACCTTCCAGCTCTTTGTCGGTCAACTCTTGTGGTCATGGATTAATTCCCACGCGGCGGCCCGGGGATCACAGGTTGCTGTCCGCAGGGATGAAAAAAATAGCCGATACTCCTGACTGCCACCAAATGTCCGGGGAGAAGCTTGCGGGTAAAGTGGGCCGCGACCCGGAACGTGTCGCGCGACCACTGCGGCCAGTCCTTGCGGGCGGCGGCTTGATTGCACTGGGCCAGGGTCCAAGCCTGGTCCGGCTGTCTTTCGAACAGGCTCAGCAAGCGCAGGATGTGCAACGGGACCGCCAGCGTCTGGCCATTATGACGGCATTGGCGGCTGGGAAGATCTATGGCGAGGCACGAATAGGAACGGAATGTCTGCCCGTCTTCAGGTTCGACAGTCCACAGTCGCAGCGCAAGATATTGGCTCGCGAGACGTACCGGCTGCGGAGCCGGAAATAGTGGGCCGAGAACGGCTGCTAAATCTTGCCCCCGGGCAAATCTTTCCAAGTGGACAACTACACCAGCGCCGTCCACACCAGGCGCACTATCCAGCGCAGCAGCGCGGTCCGTGTTGCGGGAGGATTCTGGGGCCATCCGCTGCTGCCTCCTCTTTTGGGCTGGGCGCTCAAGATTCCGGCGTCAGCCCTAGTGTCTTGAATCGTAGCAGACGTCGGCGAAGTCTTTGAGATCACGGCATGAAGGTTGCATGAACGTTGCGTTAACAGCCGCAGACACGCTGTCCCAATTGTCTGGCACATCCGGGCAGGTTTCGTGATATTATTAAGATTATGTTATGGAAATATTATGGTCGTGTTAAGAGAAGGGCGGTGAGGATATGTGGATTGATGGGGTCATCTTCACCCTCATTGCTGGGTTTACGGTGATTTCCGGAATCAACGACGGAGGGAATCTGATCGCCACGTTTCTGGCCAGCCGCACCATTCGGCCAGCCTTGGTGCTGCCGCTGATCTTGGTCAGCATAGGATTGGGACCCTTGGTCTTCGGCACCGCCGTCTCTCATACGATCGCCGTCGAGGTGGTCGATTTCCGCCAGGCTGGGTCGGGCGTGCTTGTGGGAGCGCTGGCGGCCGCTCTTGTCACCCTCATGATTACCTGGAAGATGAAAATGCCCACCAGCACCACGGTCGCCCTGGGCGGTGGCATGGTTGGAGCCGCTTTGGTGAGCGGCCACGCGGCGGATATCCACGTTGTGGGAGTCATCAAACTGATTGTGGGACTGCTCGGGTCCGTGGGATTGGGATTCATAGCCGCATGGCTCATCACTCGCGGGGTCTGGTGGGTGCTCCGCCGTCTCAGCGTCGAGCAGATCAGCCGCATCGAAAAAGGGCAGTATGTCACGGCCTTTTGGCAGGGCCTTGCGTACGGTGCCAATGACCAGGAAAAGGCCATTGGGCTGATGACGATTTTCTTTATGACGATTCACCATCAAACCCAATATCGCGTGCCCGATATTGCCATCTTCCTGCCTCTGCTGTTCTGGGCCCTCGGCCTCCTGTTCGGCGGGATCCGCATTGCCCGCACTGTGGGCAACCATGTGATCCGCATCAACCCTATGAATGCGGTCAGCACGCAGTGGGCGGCGGCGATCACTGTCAGCGCCGCCGCCATCGCAGGATTCCCGGTCAGCACCACCCAGACCACTGATGGCGCTCTGTTCGGCACGGGCACGGCCTTGCGGCCCGGTGCCGTGCGCTGGGTGGTTGTGCGGAAAATTCTCGGCGTGTGGGCCCTGACGCTGCCCGTCGCCATCGTTCTTGGGGGTTTCATGATGTTAGGGTTGGCGTTGGTCAGGTAAAATGGAGGAGGTTTCAGAGGTATGAGCTGGAAAGACATCTTTCTGATGTCCCGGCAGGTCCAGACGTTTGACCGGCTGCTGGCGGGTCAGGCGCGCTGTGCGGTGCAGATGATTGGCCTTCTGCAGGAATATGTGGACAGCACTGACGAAACGAGGCGCGCCCAAATTGCTGAGGAGGCTTCAGATTTAGAGCATGCGGGAGACAAGGCGCGGATTACCATTGTCGAGCAGCTGTACCGCACTTTTGTCACGCCATTTGACCGGGAAGACATCAACGACCTGTCTCAGGCTTTGGATGATATCGTGGACTACGCTGAAAACACCATTAAGGAGTTGGTGCTGTACCGGGTGCCCATTTCACCACCGCTTCAGGAAATGATTCCTGTGATGGCAGAAGGCACACAAGCGCTGGCACAGGCAGTCGAGCTCTTGCCGGCTTCTCTGCACAGCGCGGGAGACCATGCGGTTCATGCCAAAAGCTGCGAGAACAAGATGGAGGGAATTTACCGCCACGCCATTGCGGATTTAGGCAGCGAAGACGATATCCACACCCTAATCAAGATGCGCGAGATTTACCGCCATCTGAGCAACGCGGCCGACCGGATGGACCTCGCCGCCAACATCCTGATGCGGATTGCCATCAAGCAGGGGCATTAAAACTTCGAGGGGGTCAGCGGGCTTGTAATCCGGGTAGCTGTTAGGGACGTAATCCCACCTTCCCGAATCCGCCTGCCCATCCGGCATGGCGCTGATCAAGGCGTATTTTCCGGGCTTCGCAGCCACAAAACTGAAGTGCTGCAGCACCCCCTGGCTGACTCCCTGAGAAGGATGCAGGGTGTCCGCGCCGCGCAAGGCTGGAGAAAATGGCCCACCAGTTGAGGATGGGGCACAATCGTCGCGCCGTTGTTGACGAGGGCTTGCCGGTTGATAACATAGCGGGTCCAGCGGGAGACCTGTCCCGACGCCCCTCCCATAAAATACCGGTCCGGCAAAAGAAGCCAAACTGCGCCTAAGATATAGAACAACACCGCACCCGGAATGCCGCTAAGCCAGGTGGGCCCCGAGCCGAAACCAACCAGCCAGTGGGGCTGGCTGGCAAGGTTGGACGCGGCGTCCATGTCCGCAAACATGCTCGCGGCCATGGGTGGCTGGGCTGCAGCAGCCCGGGGCCTCACCACAGCATCTTGTAGTCCTGAGGCTACGGCGCTGAGCCTTTTTTGGCGGCGCTCGGTTTTTCCGGCTGGCTCTTCGCCCACGCGAGAATAATGAACAGGACCACGGCGCTGGACTGAAAGAGGCGGATAAGGAATGCGTGGATGATTACGGGGCGGATATGATTCAATAGCGAATAAGGCATGCTAAGCCCCTTGGCAGTCTTTTTCCTAACCTCTTAACGGGCTAGTCCGCCCTATTTAAGTTACCTGTATTTAATATTTTGTGTTCTCGAAGAATAGTTTGGCGGGGTCATGGAGGAATTGCCGGTGGCAGTCATCCCCAGCCGAAGGTCTGACAGCGCACATTGCTGGCCGTTCACAGGATAACGCTCGTATTTATTGAATGCCTGGTGTATTCTGAATCTGTTGCAAACATGCCACCGAAAAGAGGTTGGTTGATGGATATTATCAGTCCGCGCATTCATGAGGAACTGTACCGGGCCCGAGACTTGAACAATTATTGGGAGACTTGCGCCGAGCGTGTCCACTGGCAGCAGAGATGGCAGCAGGTATTGGAACCTGACCCTCCC
>DAHWJO010000202.1:0-5316 GCA_027344105.1 Sulfobacillus sp. | reverse complement strand
CAGTCCCATGATGCCTCCGGCTGTAGCCCGGACCAGCCCAGAGCAGATGCTGCTGTTCGTCGAGAATGCGCAGGCTTTGGCCGATCTGAACTTCAGCTTGGCCCACCTGGCAGCGCTGGAACAAGAATGCGGGGTGCAGGGGGTTTATGTGCTGGCCCTCACCGGAGCGGGACGCTATGCGGCCCGGTACTTCAGCAACACGCTATCCGGGCCACAATACACCCTGGCGGCTGGGTCATCGGCCCTGGCGCTTGGCAGCTACCTGCTGGGCTGCACGGGCGAGACGCAGCCACGGCGGTTTATCATATCTCAGGGAGAAGACCACTTGCGCCCGTCTGAGGTTCACGTGCGTCTTAACGCGCAGACGCGGGGATCTTTGGAGGTCGGGGGGCAGGTGGTGCAAACACTCCGCGGAGTTGTGACACCGTCACGGGCTTAGAGATTTCAAAATCGCTTTAAGCAGGCTTTCGGCAGAGGGAGCGGCGGGACCGGACGCCGATCCCGATGACCCCGATGACCCCGATGACCCCGAACCGCAGCCGGGACTGACTTTGGTGGGGGCATGCCCTTTGATGAAGACCTCGCGGTACGCCGAGCAGCACCCGTTGGCCAGCAGACCCGTCTTGGAGCAGACGGATGTCCAGACCAGACCGGGTGGCTGCCGGAAATTGCGTTTGGGCTGGCCGGCCAGCGCCATTTTCATAAAGTGGGCCCAAATGGGCCCTGCTCCCCGGTCGCCGGTGAGACCCAGCGGGCTGTCATTGTCATTGCCGACCCACACCGCCGCCGCCAGCTGGGGAGTGAATCCGACCAGCCAGGCGTCACGCTGTGCGGAGGAGGTGCCGGTTTTTGCAGCAGCCGGGCGGTTGATCACGGACTCGAGGTCGTGAGCGGTACCCACTGGGTTCAACAATGGCGCGGTGAACAGGTTGGTCACCACGTAGGCGACCTGCGGGCTCAGCACCTGTGTCTTGTGGGGGTGATCTTGAAACACCGTGCGCCCGTTCTGGTCGACCACCTTGAGCACGCCGAATGGCCTGACCCGGTAGCCGCCGTTGGCTAGAGTCGACACCCCCCGCGCCATTTGGTAGGGGGTGACATCGGACGAGCCCAGGGCAGTGGTCAGATTATCCGCCAAAGGACTGGTGATGCCCATCTGATGGGCCATGTGAATCATAGCCGGGGGCCCCACCGTGTCCATCCACTTGACCGCAATGATGTTGTCAGATTCGGCAATGGCTCGCCTGATGGTGAGGGGGCCATTATAGACATGGCCGTAGTTGTGCGGCACATACCATTTTCCATTCCCGGCAGGGAACCGCGCGGGGGCCGAGTCCTTGACACTGGATGTCGGATAGCCGGCATGAATGACGGTGGTGTACAAGTAGTATTTCATGGTGGAGCCTGGCTGGCGTGAAGCCTTTGTAGCCCGGTCCAACTGGGTCTTGGCATAGTCATCCCCCCCGACCAGGGCCTCAATATAGCCATTCACAGGGTTGATGGCCACGAGACCCGTTTCCGGCTCGGGCACTCCATGCACGTCGGTTGTGCTGGGGAGATACCAGGCTACAGCGTTCTCGGCGGCTTTTTGCATGGTCCAGTTCATGGTGGTGGTGACGGTGTAGCCGCCATCATAGAGATTTTTGCCGATCGCCGGGTCCAGACCGGCCAACTCGTCAGCAATGAATTTGGTGAAGTAGGGCGCACGGTCGCCCAGGGGCGGGTTGTTGGCCAGATTGAGCGGGGCGCTTTGCGCGTCAAGCTCTTGGCCCCGGGTGATATAATTCAGACTTTCCATGCGCGCGAGCACGACATTGCGCCGGGCCAGCGCGATCTGGGGGTGGATGTAGGGGTCATCATAGGTCGGGGCATTGACAACTCCGGCCAGCAGCGCCGATTCGGACAGTGTCAGACTATGGGCAGGGTGGCCGAAATAGGTTTCGGCCGCCGCCTGCACCCCATAAGCCCCTTCCCCGAAATACACATCGTTGAGGTACATGGATAAGATCTGGCGCTTGTCAAACATCGTGGACAGTTTCAGGGTAATCAGGAGCTCTTTGAACTTTCTTGAAAAAGTCCGGCGGTCGCTCAAGTACAGATTTTTGGCCAGTTGCTGGGTGATTGTGCTTCCCCCCTGCAAAATCTTGCCGCTGGTGACGTCGACGAGAGCGGCCCGCGTAATCCCCAGGGGATCGATTCCGGGTTCAATCCAATAGGTGTCGTCCTCAATGGCCACCAGGGCATTTTGCATTGAGGGGGGGACCTCGGCGTAGCTTACGGGCATCCGGTTTTGGGTTCCCGTGAGCACACTGACCAAATGTCCGCTCTGGTCATAGATCGTGGTGTCGGCAGGCAACTGGGGGACGGGCAGGGCCAGCCAGGCGGCCGGCAGCAGCAGCGCCGTGGCGCCGACGACCACCGCCGGCAGGCTGATGGCGGCGGCGGTGCTGCCGATATGGTCTGTAAGGCGCCGGAGCCAGGAAGTCTGGTTCCGGCGGGTGTTCTTTGCACGCTGGCGGCGGCTGTCCATCGTGTGGAATGCTCCTTCCCAAAGGACTCTTTTCGCCGTAGTATGACCCAATACCGCCAAGCCTACCGCACCATCGGGTGGAAGCCATTCCGGAATCTGCCAGGCCTGGGAGCGGGGCGGGTATTAAGAGAGCGGGCAATGGTGACAATGCCCGTGTCGGATGATGGCGATGTTTGTGCGAATAAAGATTGTATTCCTGGGGACTTTTGTTATAATTTGCAAGGAAATTTGTCCGTATAAGGAGGCGCATCGGTGCTCGAAACCCCTAAGAAATTTACCCTGGTCGCTGGGTCGGCAGAAGGCCCCAGCCGCCTCAACGCGTTTGACAATGCGCTGCTGGCGGCAGGCATTGGCAATGTCAACCTGCTGCGTGTCAGCTCTATTCTCCCGCCCGGGGCAGTGTTGATGCCCCGTCTGGAAATCGTGCCGGGACAGCTTTTGCCTACCGCCTACGGCACTATTACATCGGATTTAGCTGGCGAGCTTTTGGCAGCGGCCGTTGCCGTGGGAATTGGCGAGGACGGGGAATATGGTGTGATTATGGAATTTTCCGGCCGCTGCGGGCGGGCGCAGGCGGAAGAGTCAGTGGCGGAGATGGCGAGAGCGGCATTTCGCCAGCGGCAGCGTGAGTTGAAAAACATTTTGGTCCAGTCCGCGGAACACCGCGTGGAGTCGATTGGGTGCGCGTTTGCGGCGGTCGCTCTGTGGTATTAGGTCGGGGACAACACGCGGCAGGAATGGGAAAGGCAGGGACCAACAGCGATGAATACCTGGTTTAGTGAATTGCAGACCCCAGAGGTGAGCCTCGGGCTGAAAGTGAAGAGTGTCCTGTGGCAGGAAAAGACCCCGTATCAAGAGCTGGCGGTGCTGGAGACGCTGTCCTACGGGCGGATGCTGGTGCTGGACGGCGCGGTTCAGACGACGATTCGCGATGAATTCGTCTATCATGAGATGATCACCCATGTCCCCCTGACCCTCCACCCCCATCCTCGCAAAGTGGCTGTGATTGGCGGGGGGGACGGGGGCGCCATCCGTGAGATTCTGAAGCATCCGAGCGTGGAGGAGGCGCACTTGATCGAGATCGATGAAAGGGTGGTCGAGGCCAGCAAACGGTTTCTGCCGGAGATTTCCGAGGCGCTGGACGACGGGCGGGCGCATGTGCACCTGACTGACGGCATCCGCTGGGTTAAAGAGGTGCGCGATTTCGACCTGATCATTATCGACTCTACGGATCCGGTGGGGCCGGCGGAAGGGCTGTTTATGCCGGAATTTTACCGCAGCATCTACGAAGCGCTCAGTGAGGACGGGATGATGGTGGCCCAATCGGAGTCGCCATTTCTGGAGCCGGACATCATCCAGCGCGTGATGGCCGGTGTGTCCCAGTCATTTCCAGTGGCGCGGCTGTATCTGGCCTCGGTGCCGACGTACCCTTCGGGGCTGTGGAGCTTCACTCTGGGTTCCAAAGAGACCCTGGCGGAACCGCGGGCGGTGTCATTTCCCACCCGTTACTGGACTCCGGAGATCCAGCACAGCTGCTTTGTGCTCCCCCGCTTTGTGGAGGAGTTGATCCGGTGACCACACCATTTTTCCGAACCGACCGATTTTTAGGGATGGATGCAGATTTCACTCGCGCAGCTTGGGTCTATTTTGGGATTCCCATGGATTTCACCGTATCTTTCCAGCCGGGGTCGCGCTTTGGCCCCGCTAGGGTGCGGGAAGCGTCCTATGCCATCGAGACATACTCCATGGCCCAGGACCGGGACTTGGAAGAGCTTGCGGCCCACGACGCGGGTGAAGTGGAGCTGCCTTTCGGCAATGTGGCGGAAAGCCTCCTGCGAATCAACCAGGCGGCGGAAACCGTGCTGGGAGCCGACAAGAAGTTTTTTGCCCTAGGCGGGGAGCATCTGGTCACATTGCCTCTGATTCAGGCCGTTGTGAAGCGCTATCCGGACCTGGTGGTGGTCCATTTCGACGCCCACGCGGATTTGCGTGACGACTACATGGGGGAATCTCTGTCTCATGCCACGGTCCTTCGCCGGGTCTGCGAGTGGATTCAGCCCGGGCACTTGTACCAGTTTGGGATCCGCTCTGCTACCCGGGAGGAAGTGCGCTTTGCCCGGGAGTTTGGCCATTTTTACCCCCATGAGGTGGTGCGGCCGCTGAAACAGGTGCTGGAAGAGTTGCAGGGGAAGCCGGTGTATGTCACGATGGATATAGATGTGATTGATCCGGCGTTTATGCCCGGCACGGGAACGCCTGAACCCGGGGGAATTTCCTCGCGTGAGGCTTTGGAAGCGGTTGCCCTGCTCAAGGGGCTGAATGTGGTCAGCATGGACCTGGTGGAGACCATGCCTGCCCATGACTTGTCCCAGCGGTCCGCCGTGCTCGCGGCCAAGCTGGTCCGGGAAGCCCTAGTGGCGATAGGCTGAGATGGCAGGGGGGATTTGGGTTGGCCCGATTGGATGATGCGCGCAGCGCGATACGAGACGGCATCGCGCAGTGGTTGGAGGACAAGGGCCATGGCGGGCTCGCGGTTGACACCTCCGTGGATATTCCCACCGAGGGTGGTCACGGGGACCTCACGTCGAGCGTGTGCCTGCGTGCGGCCAAGTCTCTGAAGACTGCGCCGCAGGCTCTGGCGCGGGAGCTGGCCGAATTTTTAGGCAGTCACGTGCCGATGGTGGCCGCAGCGGAAGCCGCTGGCCCGGGATTTCTGAATTTTACGCTGCAGACTCCATGGCTGGCGCAGGTGGTCAATGATATCCGTGTCCAGGGCCCGGCCTATG
>DAHWJO010000201.1:0-5395 GCA_027344105.1 Sulfobacillus sp. | reverse complement strand
GAAGTATTCAATCGAGACCAAAAATCTTTGAACAGCCCATCGTTACGGTAACAGACATTATTTAGACCCACGGATTGTTAATCAGCGCGTCTGCATCCAGCGATCACCAGTAAAATCAGCCGTTGCAGCCCATGACGTGCCGTGAATATCGGCACTTTGCCCAAAATATGCCCAAGTTCACCCCGAAAATCGCCTTATTTGTGACCGATCACAATAATAAATAGTTACGCAGTAACACCACTAATCACCCAGCCCGTGCCCGCGTGTGTCCCCAACGGAAAGCTTCTGTTCTTTCAATAATCGCTGGAAATCCGGGAGGGATGCGGACGATTCCACCGCACGCAGTATCTTTGCGCGATTCATGCTCGCGTTTTCTATGCCCATGATCTTGCCCACGCGCAAACCGACCATCTCCAGACGCTGTTTTATCCGCTCATTTTCCGACCGGACCGAATCATAGTCCTTGATTCTGTTTTCCCTGCCATTCAGGGTTTCATGCCAGGCTTGCAGTTCTGCCTCTTGTCCATTCAGCTGGCTTTCTTTGGCGCGGACCGCCTGTTCCCGCTGCTCGATACGGGCTTTTTCCGCCTGAACCGCGCTTTCTACATTGGCCACTATCGCATCCCGAATGTATTCCGCTACTTCCTGGTGATAATCCGCCAGGTCCTCCGGAGCGACCGTCAGGTTTTTCGATAACAGCTTTTTGGCCGAGACCAGCTGGGGCATTTGTGCCTGGATACGTTCCACCGTTTTCTGTTTCCGGGAGATGGCCACCTCCAGGTCAGCCCGTTCCTGTTCCAGCGCCTTTATCTGCTTTTCTGCCTCCGCCTGGCGGCGTTCATAGGCTTTTAGCCGTTTCTGGACCTTTTCCACGTCGCCCCGGCCGGCTTCCAGGTCTTCCTTAGCCTTGGCGGCCAGACCGGCGTTCTTCTCCCGTTTCTTTTCGGCTTCCCCGGCTTCCCGTTCCGCTTCCGTCCGGCGCTGTTCTGCAGCGGCTATCTCAGTAGGCAGATCCTCATGGAGCTGTTGCACCGAACGATGGATGATTTTTGACCAATCCTCATCGTCTTTCACCCGTTCCTGCTTCGCTTTCCCGCGCGTGATGCTCAGCCCCTGCGCGGCCAGGACTTGGCCCGCAATGTCCTGTAACGCGCTGGTGACCTCCCGGGTTACCGTCTTGGACAGCGGTACGCCGTCACGGTCATACCCCGGCATCTGGAAATGGGCATGTGGTGCCGCTTCGTCATTGTGTACCACCAACCCCGTCAGGGTCGTGTTAAGCCGCTCCGCCAGCCGTTCACCAATGGACCGGTACATGGCCCGCTGCTCTGCTTTAGACAAGGCCTGAATCACCGCCTGAGCTTCCGTGCCAAAGGTGATGATGCCCCCCATGGCAATGGCTGCATCGCTTTTCAGGGTGCGCTGGCAATCCCGCTGTGCCCGTCGTTCTAAGCAGGTCTGGCGCAGTGTGGTCGGATTGGCCGGCGCGATGATAAGGTCATTGTCTGCCGTGCACTCTTGGTTCACGTATCCGGGGATCGCCTGTCGCAAGTCATGGCGGTTTTGCCCGATGACTTTGGATGCCGTTAATCGTCGGATACGGATGCTGACTGTCAGGCTCATGGGGACCTCCTACGGAGGATGGCTGACCGATTATATCAGGGTATCCTCAAACAAACATAACCTACTAAGCCATAACATTACACTTCGTTTTAATGTTATGGCTTATCCGGCAAAGGGCCAGGCCCTTTTGAAACCCCGTTACTGCGTAACTTTTACAGGTAGACTTCCCGCTCTGCCTCATCCATGTCCGCCGTCACGCGCGCATCCTCGGCCAGCACAATCCGCTCCAACATCTCCCGCCTGGTTACTCCGTTATGCCTGGCCAGCCTCTTCAGGGCCAGATACGTCCCCGTATTCACCCAGGTGTTGATGCGACGTTCTCCGTTGTTATCGACACCGGCAAGAGGTCGCTTGGCACGATAGGCCGCTTGGCGTTCGGCAGTGGTTTTGGGCATGGGGTTTTCTCCTGAATAGGTTACGCAGTAACGTAAGTATACCACGGCGTTACTGCGTAACAAAGTCGTCAAGAGTTTCTCCGTCATCACGTAGGGTAGAAGCATCTTGCAAAACCACTCCGTAAAAGCCCCATATTTGCCCTAGAACCGACGCAAGGGCATTTGACAGGGTTGAACCACCACCAAAACCAGAAAACACGTCCTACGCGAAATATGCACTGTTCTCTCGAAATAAAAGTGCCCGAATTCCAGACAAGGAGTGCCCGCTTGCCACGCCTACGGCGTGCCGGGCACAAATCGCTTTCGACTGTGACGGTCCTCGCGTATCACTCCGTAGCAGGCATTCCGCCCTCTGGGCGGTTGCGAACGATTCAGACGATTTGCAAGCAAATCGCCCAAATCGCCCGCTCTCACTTTGCCCTAACGGGCCTGAGCTAAAGCTCTTTTTCAAAAAAGCCTCAATCCACTGGTAAACCAGCAGGGGGGCCACTGCCATCGGCAGTGGGGGACGCAGTCCATGAAGGGGGTCGATCCGGCAAGCCGTAGGCGAGGACAGGGGGACCAGCTGGTCCCCGCCGGTGATGTTTGTGGGCGGTCCGACGCAGTCGGAGCAAGTGCCCACTCCTTGGTCAGAACGACCGGCACGAAAGGCCCAATAGAACATAGAAAGGGCCATTTTTTAACTAGCTGATTTTTTAATGTGTTTTAGGGGGGGTAGCCGCACCAGCTATGCGGTAGGGTAGCCGCACCAGCTATGCGGTAGGTCTGCTTGATAATTGCGCAATCCTGCTTAATAATTAAGCAGGAATTTATGGCAAATCTGCGTTAAAACATGGCAGAATTGCGGCCACCCTACCGCATGGAGTTACTCATGGACGAAATAGGTATTCCAGCAAAACATAAGCCTGGCCAATGGGTACAAACGGAACGCAAAACTCATGAAGCATGGGCACGGTTAGTGATGCGGAAACCTCGTGCTGCCGCCCTCGCGCATCACCTCGTAGCACAGATGGGGCACCAGAACGCCGTCGTCATTCCGCAAACCCTTTTGGCTAAGCTCATGGGGTGTAGCGTCGACACCGTCCAGCGGGCCGTTCGTGACCTCGTAGCAGAAAAATGGATCTCTGTTGTTCGGCTCGGGCGCGGTAAGGAAGCTGCCTATGTAGTCAATGATCGTGTTGCGTGGGGCCAACCTCGCGACCAACTCCGCATGTCGGTTTTTTCCGCTACTGTGGTTGCTGATTTTGACGACCAAGACGAAGCTCTGCTTGGGCATGACGAGCTGCGGCGAATCCCGACACTCTATCCAGGTGAACAGCAGTTACCAGCAGGTCCAGGAGAGCCGCCGCCATCTCAAACAATCTTGGACGGAATGGAACCAGACCTGCCGTTCATCGATGCCAAGGCGTCAGGCAAAACCACGAATCTTGAGGATGGAGACGACCAGCTTCTGTTGATCGAGTGATTTTTTACCACGACTATGGCTGTACTTCACGGTGAACGCTAAACCGTTCACGATGAACAACACAACACGTTCACATTTTGAGGTGTGCAGTGGCCATATTAACTATTACTGAGGCGGCAAAGCTCTTTGGAAAAAGCCGAACGACTCTATACAAACACAATAAATCAGGTGCATTAAGCTTTGTTTCTGGATCTGATGGAAAACCTGCCGTTGATATGGCGGAGATGTTAAGGGTATTTGGAAGCGTTCACGGTACGAGTGTTCATAATACGCAGAATGAACACTTCAACACGCCTACTTTGAACACTGAACACGACCTGCTAGAAGAAAAAATCGCCGCGTTACAGGAGGTCATCAGGCGTCAGGACGAATTATTGCGAAAGGCGGACGATAGGGAGAAGTGGTTACAGGAACGGCTTGAGCGATCTCAGCAGCAAATACAAGCACTGATCCATCAACCATCAGAGCAACAGCCCCCCTCTGCCAAAAGAAAAAAGTGGTGGCCGTGGTGACAGCAGAAAACTGTGACGCTACCGTTATAAAATGTAATATGAAAACCAAACAGGAGGGCAATCCATGCAGCCACACATCGCAGACTTTCCGCATCCCGAACTGATCGGAACATTCCGCCAGTTTGGGCCGTTTGGCATTCCCTACCAGATACTCAAGGAAGGCCATGCCACCGCGAAGGGCTGGACCGTCGAGATTGAGGTGCCACAAACAGGGGAGCGGTTGGAATACCCCCTGAAGGACGCCCTAGACGATCCAGAGGCCCGCTAGTGTTCGCCATCGCCTTTGACCTGACTGTTAAGGAAGTCACAAAACATCATCCAAAGAGTGTTGCCGCTGCCTATGCGGACATTGGCGCAACCTTAGCGGGGTTTGGATTCCGATGGGTGCAGGGCAGTATTTATGTTTGTGAAGATGAGGATATGGCCAATCTCATGGATGCCATGGACGCCCTAACGGATTTGCCTTGGTTTCCACTGTCTGTCAGAGACGTGCGGGCCTTCCGGGTGGAGCAATGGTCAAACTTCACCGACCGGGTGAAGCGTCGGGGTATCAAAAAATGAGCGGCCCCTGCTTTTTGTCTCATAAGTACCCGGGCCAGGCCGCAGTCAGGTCCAGATCAATCAAGGAATTGCGAATCTGGCCAGCCCTGCCCACAAGACAGAATGGTGCATTCTGTCTTTAGTGACCATAAATCTTACAAAAAAAATATTTATCTTGTTAAATTCAAACGGTACAAAAAATATTATCCCAGTCGACGATAAGGATGTCATAGACATTTTAGGTCGTTGTATTTTGTATAAGGATACAACAACAGAACTACACAGCATTAAGGTGAGCCAATATGCAAGACTTATCGCAGAATCGATGCAATTACCGAAGGAAGAATGCCAGGCTATAGAACAGGCAGCCACGCTCCATGACATCGGTAAAATCGGCATTCCCGATGCTGTGTTACTGAAACCAGGGAAGCTAACTAAATCCGAATTTGAAATCATAAAAACGCATACTTCGATTGGCGCAAGAATACTCTCTTCTAGTAAGCATCCTGTCATGCAACTCGGCGCAACCATTGCGATAGCCCATCATGAAAAATATGATGGTAGCGGCTACCCAAACCAATTGATCGGGGACGATATTCCGCTTGCTGGGCGTATAGTTGCCGTTGCCGACGTGTTTGATTCTCTCAGTTCGAAACGTCCCTATAAAAATTCCTGGGGCAACGATGCCATTCTATCCCTCTTTCAGGAACAATCCGGTAAACATTTTGATCCTGAATGTGTGCAGGCATTCTTGAATCAATGGGAGCAGGTTCTAAAAATAGAGAAGTATTCAATCGAGACCAAAAATCTTTGAACAGCCCATCGTTACGGTAACAGACATTATTTAGACCCACGGATTG
>DAHWJO010000200.1:2941-5466 GCA_027344105.1 Sulfobacillus sp. | reverse complement strand
CAAGTGGCGGCGCACCGCCTCCGCGATCAGCGGCCTGACCTCCTCGACAGTAAATGCCGTCCTCTCCACAAAGGCGTCTACCCCCGCGACCAGCCCTTCCGCGCAGGCGCGAGGCAGCAGCTCCTCGGTGACGGCGCGGATCCATTCCGACCGCGGGCCGTCAGGGGGAGCGGCATGCAAGAACAGCCCGGTCGCCACCAGATGCTGGGCCAGTTGCGGCCGCAGCTGGGCAATGAGGCGGAGCTGGCGCAGCTCCGCCTCCACCGTCAACCCATACCCGCTCTTCATTTCTAGCGTCGTGGTGCCCGTGACCCGCATCTCTTCAGCCAGAGTCCGGGCAAAGCGCAGCACCTGTTCATCCGGCATCTGGCGCAGTTGGTCACGGGACCGGGCGATGCCTCCTTGTGTCTGGGCAATGTCCTCATACCGCTGCCCTGCCAGTCGCGAGCGGTATTCGTCCGCCCGCCAGGCCGCAAAAGGGAGGTGCGTGTGACAGTCGATAAAACCCGGCACCACGGCACGGCCTCCGGCGTCCACTAGTTCATCCCAATCCGGATATCTTTTCAGGATCTCCACCGTGGGCCCCACATCCCGGATCCGGCCGTCCTCGACCGCAATGGCCCCGTCGGCAATCACCGGCACCATGCCCAGGGCCCGGCCGCGCCGGGGCGCCCGGGCTGTTGTTACGGGAAAGACCTGTCCATGCCCAATGATCTGCCTCAAGATCGCCACCCTCTTTCTCGCTGTGATGCCTCCCGTGCTCGGGGGATCAAGAGCTGTCCGGGTTTGTGCGACCCTACCCCGACTTCTCCGGGCCCGCATCCCGCCGGACTTCAGACCCTCAGCGCGTGTTCGGGGGAATGTTCGACGCCGGCCCGACGAACGGGGCCCGCATCCGGGACGCATGCGCCTGCATCGTCTGGGCAGCCAGGGGGTAGCCGGCATCCGCATGGCGGATCACGCCAATGCCGGGGTCATTGAAGAACACCCGGGACAGACGGCCCGCGCTGTCGTCACTGCCGTCGGCCACCACCACCGCTCCCGCGTGCAAGGAATAGCCGATCCCCGTGCCCCCGCCATGGTGAAAGGATACCCAGTGCGCGCCCGACGCCGTATTCAGCAAGGCGTTCAGAATGGGCCAGTCCGCAATCGCATCCGAGCCGTCTTGCATCTTCTCCGTCTCCCGGTACGGCGAGGCGACCGACCCGGTGTCGTGGTGGTCGCGCCCAAACACCACAGGCGCCGACAGTTTCCCCTCGGCGACCCACTCATTGACCCGCACGGCGAAGGCATCCCGCTCCCCGAGTCCCATATAGGCGATCCGGGCTGGCAGGCCCTGAAACTGAATGTATTTTTGGGCCAGGGTGAACCAGCGCCGGAGCAGAGGGTTGTCGCCAAACATCTGCAGCGCCAACCCGTCCAGTTGATACAGCTCTTCCGGCTTTCCCGACAGCACCGCCCAGCGGAAGGGTCCTTTGCCTTCCGCGAACAGGTCGCGGATATAGGCGGGCACATAGCCCAAAATGTCGAAAGCGTCCGTCACCCCCTCGTCAAACGCCTCGCGGCGGATATTGTTGCCGTAATCAAAGGTGCTGGCTCCGGCCCGCTGCAGCGCCAGCATCTGGCGCACGTGGCGCGCTATCGACTGCCGGGCCCGCTTCAGGTACTCGGCCGGATCTTGATTGCGCAAGGACGCCGCCTGCTCCACACTCAGCCCGTCAGGAATATAGCCGATTAGCGGGTCATGCGCGGCCGTCTGATCGGACAAGACGTCGGGGACGATCTTTTCGGCCAGCAGATATTCCAGCAGCTCGTTGGCGTGGCAGTGCACCCCAATGGACACCGAGCGGCCCTCGGCTTTCGCTTGCCAGGCCAAAGTCACCGCGTCGGGAATGCTCTCCACCGCCTGGTCCAGATACCCGGAATCCAGCCGCTTCTGAATGCGGCCGGCATCCACTTCCGCCAGCAGCGCCACCCCGTCCAGCATCTTCACGGACAGGGGCTGCGCGGCACCCATGCCGCCTAACCCCGCGGACACATAGAGGCGGTGGCGCAAAGTGCCGTCAAAGTGCTTGGCGGCCAGGGCGGCCAGCGTCTCAAAGGTCCCCTGAATCACCCCTTGACTGCCGATGTAAATCCAAGAACCCGCCGTCATCTGGCCGAACATGGTTAACCCCATCTGTTCCAGACGGTCAAATTCCTCCAATGTGGCCCACTTGCCGACGAGATTGGCGTTGGCAATGAGCACGCGGGGAGCGCCCGGCTGGGTGGTGAAAATCCCGACCGGTTTTCCCGATTGAATCAGCAGCGTCTCATCATTGCCCAGAGTCAGCAGACTGTCCACAATCTTGTCATACGCGGGCCAGGACCGGGCGGCCCGCCCCCGTCCTCCATAGACAATGCGCTCCGCCGGGTTCTCCCCGACGCGCGCGTCCAGATTATTCATCAGCATGCGCAAGGCGCCTTCCTGGCCCCATCCCTGACAGTGCAGTTCCGGACCGGTAGGCGCCTGGATGCCGGTGTGC
>DAHWJO010000200.1:893-2844 GCA_027344105.1 Sulfobacillus sp. | reverse complement strand
TCAGCATGCGCAAGGCGCCTTCCTGGCCCCATCCCTGACAGTGCAGTTCCGGACCGGTAGGCGCCTGGATGCCGGTGTGCTGGGTAAAATCGATCATCACAATCCCCCCTGTTTGCTGTTGTTGTGCCCAATAGGTTTCACATGCTGTTCCAGCGCCGGCTCAAATCCTGTACCTGCAAGAACAGGGCGTGCGCATCCCCGCTCAAGAGCCGCCCGTCTGCGACCACCGGCCGGCCTCCTACCACCACATGGCGTACCGCACCGGGGCTCATCGCATACACGATATTGGCCAACAGCGTGCGGGGCGACCACGGCAACAGAGACAGGTGCGTCAAGTCCAACCCGGAAAAGTCCGCGAAATTTCCGGTCTCCAGACGGCCTGCCTGCACGTCCAGGAGGCGGGCTCCCTCCTCGGTGCCCATGTCCCACACTCTGCGCACCGTGGGCGCCGTGGCATCGAGCGTCTGCACCTTTTGCAGCAGGGCTGCCATGCGCATTTCTTCAAAGATGCTGGCCCGGTTGTTGCTGCAGCCGCCGTCGGTGCCGAGTCCCGCGGTCACCCCCGCCGCCTGCAGATTCCCCAACGGGGTGACTCCGTCGGCCAGAAACATATTGCTCGACGGGCAGTAGGCCAAGTGAGCGCCGGCCGCTCCCAACCGGGCGATATCGGCGGCATCCACCCAGGTCAGGTGAATGGCGATCAAGCCCGAGTCCACCGCGCCGAGCTGCTGCAGGTGGGCGACCGGAGACAGGCCCGTGCGGGCCAGGCACTCCTCGACTTCAAACGGCTCTTCAGCGACGTGGATATGCCAGGGAGTGCCGAGTTCCCGGGCGAGCCCGACCCCCGCTTGAATCATGGAATCGGAGGCGCCATGCACACTGTGGGGAGCGGGGTGGACGGCGACCATGGGGTCGCCCTGGTACTGCGCGGCCAGCGCCCGGGTGCGGGCCACCGCGTCCGCCGGGGTCTCCCGGTACGCGTCCGGCGCCCCGTCCCAGTCATAAAAGGTGCGGGCCAGCACCAAGCGGATGCCCACGTCGCGGGCGGCCTGAATCACCGCCTGGTCGTTTTCCATCCCGTGGTTATGCACATAGAAAAAATCTGCGACGGTCGTGACCCCCTGCAAGAGCATCTCGCTGAATGCCAGTCTCGCCCCCAGGTAGATCGCTTCAGGGTCCAGATACGGTGTGATGCGGTACAGGGCCTGGTCCCGCCACACCAAAAAGGGTTCATCCACCGCCAGCCCCCGCAGCAAATGCTGAAAGGAGTGGGTGTGGGTATTGACCGTCCCCGGCACCATCGCGACCTGGTCCCACACCTGGCGGGCCGCCTGCGGATAGCGCCGCGCCATCTCGGCCTGGGGCCCAATGCCCAGGATCTTGCCGGTCCTGGGACTCACCACCACCGCGAAGCCGTGGACAAATTGGCCGCGGTACCAGAGCCATTCCGGCTGGTAGGCGGTAAGCGCGTCTCTCACGGCCCCACCTCCCGGACGGGGGCCGCATCCCACTGCCGGAGAAACTCCGTCAGGACGCGCACCCCGGTCAGGATGTCTGCCGGGGCGCACGCTTCGTCGGGACAGTGGCTCTTGCCGTTGCTGCGGATAAAGAGCATGCCCGCCGGCACGCGGCGGGCCAGATGAGCGGCATCGTGCCCCGCCCAGCTCGCCAGCACGGGAGCGGGCAGCCCCTGTTGCGCCATCGTCTGGCTGAGGAGCGCCTGCACTCCCGGATCCATCCGGCTGGGCGCTTGGTGCAACACCACCTGACGGCCGGCCCCTATCCCCCCGGCGCGGCAGAAGGCCTGAACCGCTTCCCAGTAGCCCTCGGCCACCGACTCCAGCAGCGCCCAGTCCGGCGACCGCCACTCGACAATGAATTCCACACGGGACGGCACGATATTCACCGCATTCGGATAGACGTCCACGAATCCCACCGTGCCCGTCAGCTG
>DAHWJO010000200.1:0-883 GCA_027344105.1 Sulfobacillus sp. | reverse complement strand
ATGAATTCCACACGGGACGGCACGATATTCACCGCATTCGGATAGACGTCCACGAATCCCACCGTGCCCGTCAGCTGTTCAGGATAGGACCCGAGCCACTCCTGGAACAGTGCCATGGCTCCCGCGAAGGCCTGGACACTATCGCGCCGGACAGTCCAAGGCGTGGTGCCCGCATGATTTTGCTCCCCCTCCAGGACGATGGCGTGGCGCACAATGCCGGTAATCCGCGACACCACGCCCAACGGGTCGCCCTGATCCTGCAGGCGGGGCCCCTGCTCGATGTGGGGTTCCAGGAACCCGCACAGGCCCGAGGCCTCCAGCAAATCCTCCGGGTCGGCATTCGCGCCGGCCTCGCGCAGCGCGTCCGCCACCAGCCGGCCCTGCCCATCGGTGGCGGTGGCGAGATCGTCCAGGCGGAGCACCCCGGTCAGCAACCGGCTGCCCAAGGTGGACAGCCGGAACGCATTGGGCTCCTCGCCGGTCAGCACCAGCACCGCGAGGGTATGTTCCGGCCGGTATCCCGACTCTTTCAGCGTCTGCACCGCTTCCAGCGCCATCAGCACCCCCAGGGCGCCGTCATACGCGCCCCCGTGGGGCACGGTATCCAGATGGGACCCGCACGCCAGCACGCCGGCGGTCCGGCCGGGATACCGCGCCCAGAGGTTGCCGGCCGCATCCCCATGCAGGGTGAGGCCGGCCTGCCGCACTTCCTCCCCAAACCACGCCCGGGCTTCCAGCTCCGCAGCGCTGCCGAACGGGCGCGTGATGCCGCCTTGCGGATCCCTCCCGATCTGCCTCAGCCGCTCGAGGCGGGACAGCAGGCGGTCATGCGGTAACACGCTCATGCCTCCATCTCCTATCTCCTTAGGTCAGTGATGTGGCC
>DAHWJO010000001.1:0-75512 GCA_027344105.1 Sulfobacillus sp. | reverse complement strand
CTTCTTCCGAGACACGGCGCGTTGCAATCGTTTCAGCTGGCGCTCCGCCTTCCGTAACGACTGCGGATGGCCAAAGCATTCCCCGTCCGACGTGACCAGCAGATGTTTAATCCCGAGATCGCCACCCATCATGGCCTGGGACGAGGGCAATGGTACGGCCTCCACCTCGCAGGAAAACACGGCATAGTACCGACCATTTTTAACAACGACGGTGCAGGTTTTGATGGTCCCTTCGATAGGGCGGTGGAACTTGATCTTCACGGTGCCAATCTTGGAGAGATGCACCCGACCCTGTTCGATGGCGTATCCCCCTTGCGGATAGGTGAAGGAATGATAGCGACCGAAGGACTTAAAGCGGGGATAGCCAGGTTTCTCCCCGTTGTTGACGCGGCGAAAGAACGCGTGAAAAGCTTTGTCGAGCCGCTTGGCCACATCCTGCAGCACGTGCGAGTGCACGGACGTGAGTGCAGGAATCGCCTGCTTCCGCGCCGGCAAGCTGTGGGCTTGCACCACGTAGGACAGGGTTTTGCCGGACTTCTCGTAGGCTTCCAGCGAGCAGCCGGTTATACAACAACCGGCAGTGTTCCAACGGATCCTCGATTATCTGTTGCTGTGCCTTATTGGGGTACAGACGATATTTACACGACTGGCGCATGCTTATTGTCCTTTCTGATCCTCGATATAGCGCTGGACTACATCGAGTTGCACCGCACCGACGGTGGCCACAAAATACGAATTCGTCCAAAGCGATGGCAATCGGCGTTTCAGTGATGGGAACTCTTGACGAAGAACATGGGACGTATAGCCTTTCAGTTGTTTGACCACCCGATGAATCCCGAATTGCGGGTCGCATTGAATGAGGAGATGCACATGATCGGGCATGACGTCCATGTCCATGATGGCGGTCTGGAGTTCATGCGCTTTGGTGTGGAGTAGTTCTTTCAGTCGCGTATCGACTCCGTTGATCAGCACTGGTCGCCGATATTTGGGACAAAATACTCCTGTCATGACTGCTCCTGGTTAGAAAGCTCACCGCCGAGGAGCCCAGACGGAGAAGAGAACGGCTGACCGTCCTGGTGTCCGTCTGGTGGTGCCCTCGGCCCGGGTGTTACCCGGCCCTCGTCAAGATGCCCCGTCGCTCCTTTCGCCACGTGGTGGCGACGGGGGAATGAGATGTTGGTCATTCGAAGAATAACGCTTGCGATACCCTAACCAGGCACTCAAATACTGATGGTGCGATGCCAACGTCTTCGTCATGATCCGTTTAATCCGAGCCCAGGCGCTCAGTTACAACCTCCATCCTTCACACCGTGCATCGAAAAGAGCACGTCCGCCGTCACGAACATCTTGATATATTAGAAATAACGTGAGAATTTGTTGTTGGTTACAAGTATTGAGCAGGTAAGAGAGCGTACTATGCTGCTGCCGAGAACCGCGAGCAATTCTGATTGCGTTAGGAGCCATCAAATTTTAACCTATTATTGAGCAGTTTTTGGTCTGGCGGTCGCGACGCGCATTCAAAACCCGATTCTCCGTGGAGGGCTAATCCGTGCGGAGAACGGAGTTGCAGCGCACCGCAATGGTCAGCTTTGCTTGGCGCACCGAAATGCGAGTTATAATATACGGAAAGGAGCCAAGACCGATGACAATCCGCCTAGACGGTCTGGTGCTGGCCGGGGGGGCTTCCCGCCGGATGGGGCAGGATAAGGGATTGCTGCCCCATCCGGCCGGCGGCACATGGGTTGAGCATGCCAGGCGCACGCTGCTCGCGGCGGGGTGTGCCACAGTGTGGATCTCCAGACCTTGCGGCTATGGAAATCCCTCCCCAGACGACCTGGTGGACCTGCGTCCCCAAGAGGGTCCGCTAGCGGGGATTGAGCGGGGCCTGAATGCCACATCTGCCGATTACCTGGCCGTTCTCGCCTCTGACCTGGTCGGCGCCGGCCCTGCACTGTTTTCGTATTTGGCTCCCCACCTCAGCGCTGGCACTTTGTGCGTATTGCCTGTCTGGCACGAAGATGCGCAGCCTTTGGCCGGATATTGGTCTCCCCGTCTGCTCTCCGATCTCGAGCGGTTCCGCCGGGGAGGAGGCCACCGTGTCCGGTCGTTCCTGGCAGGACACCCTGTCCGGTGGATCCCTGTCCCCCAACAGAAATGGATTGCCAACATCAATACGCTGGAGGAGTGGTCGCTGTGGGAAAGTGGCGGCGGAGATTCACCATCCCAGGGAGGGGGCCGGTAGATGCCGATTATGCAGGTCTCTGGTTTTTCCGATACAGGCAAGACGCGCCTGGTTGAAGCCTTGTGCGCATGCCTCCCGGGTCCCGTCCTCGTGGTGAAATTCTCCCACCATGGAGGCGCCCCAGACCGGACGGGGTCCGATTCAGAACGGTTCGCGGCAGCTGGAGCGGAAACTTTGCTAATGCAGCCAGGCCAGGCCACTTGGCGCGGCCAGCACCCCCTCCCCATCGACTGGGTCCAGGCTCTGTCGTGGTATCCCTGGATCATTTGGGAAGGGGCCAAACATTCCCCCACGCCGAAAATTGTGCTGGACCTTGGCCCCCTCGTCTCCATCTTGCCCAGTGTGAGAGCAGTTATCGGCCCCTCGCCCCCCCCCATTTCCGGGATCCTCTGGTTTGAGGCCGCGCTTCCTCTCAGTGTGGAGACTGCCCGTCAGGCAGCCTGCTGGATAGAGCAGCACCAGGCGTCCTTGACTTTTTCCGCTGCGCAGATCCCGGCAGCCACTACGCCAACCGCCTCAGAATAGCGAGCGGACCCGAAAGGATGGAAAGATCGATGGAGTATATCACTGTTGCGGGCGCCCTGGCCGCGCTCCGGCAGCACACGCCCCCTGTCACGGACACTGAAACCGTGCCGGTTGCACACAGCCTGGGGAGGACCCTCAGCATGGAGGTCACAGCCGTTCAGCCTGCCCCGCCCTTTGCCCGCTCCGCCATGGACGGTTACGCCGTGGTGTCGTCGCAGACGCCCGGCTCCTTCCGGGTGGCGGGGCGGGTCAACGCTGGCGAAGTGTTTACCGGCACCATCAAAGCGGGCGAGGCAGTGCGGATCATGACGGGCGCTCCTGTGCCCCGGGGTCTGGATGCGGTCGCCGAGCAAGAAGCCGCCGAACCCCTGGGAGACCTCATCTGCCTACCCCACGCTGTCAAGGCCGGCCGCAATGTCACGGCTCTGGGGTCTGAGTTTATGGCGGGCACTGCCCTGCTGCACCCCGGGCAGCGCATAGGTCCGCTGCAAGTCGGCCTGATGGCCCTTGCCGGCTACCGCGAGGTCAGTGTCTTCCGCAAGCCGCGCGTGCTGCTGGTCAGTTCCGGCGATGAACTCAAGGCCCCGGGAGATGCTTTGGGACCCGGGCAGATTTACAATGTCAACGTATCGCTCTTCAGCGCCCTGCTGCACGAAATGGGAGCGCATGTCAGTCTTTGGCCAACCTTGGCGGACGATCCATCTGCCGTAGCTGACCTGTTTGCCCCCGACCTTTCCGGGTATGACGTGGTCCTGACCACGGGCGGAGTGTCCGTAGGGGACAAAGACCGCATGGTGCAGTTTTTGCACAGCCACACGGAGGTGTTGTTTTGGCACGTTGACATGCATCCCGGCAAATCCATCGCCGCAGCCCGCCACCATGGCACCACCATACTGGCCTTGTCTGGCAATCCCGGAGCCGCCCTGATGTCCTGGTACAACATCGGGCTGCCTTTCCTGGCCTCCCTGCTGCACGGGCACCTTCCGGTAGAACACATTCAAGGCCGCCTGCTGCAGCCCTTCCCTAAAAAAACCCGCGAAACTCGCTTCTTGCGGGCGCGCGTTGTGCAGGAGGATCAGGGCACCTATTTTGACACCAATATCCCCCAGGCATCAGACCGCATCACCACATATGACGCCTGTGATGTCCTGGCCGTGATTCCCCGGGGCAGCGAGCCCCTGGCAGCCGGCTCGGTTGTAGAGGGAAGAAAAATTCCCGGGCTCGGTCACGAGCGCCTCAATTGGGTTCCCCGAAAGGATGTAGACAATGCCCTCCAGTGATCTCGACCGCGCCATCGCACAGGTGGCCCAAAATTTTTCCGGCCGCATCAGCCTATACGCAGAACACATGGAGACACACGAGGTCATCCGGTTTCAGCCCTCCCTGCTCATGGAAACTGCCTCCGTTATCAAACTGCCGGTACTTGCCGCCGTCATGCAGCAGATTGAGGAGCGCCATCTTGACCTGGCCATGGACCTCGTGTTGCAGGAAGCGGATCTTGTGGAAGGATCAGGGGTTGTGCAAAATCTGACCCCGGGGCTGTCCCTCTCCCTCCACGACGCATTGATGCTCATGATTACCGTAAGCGACAACACCGCCACCAACATGGTGCTGCGCCTGGTGGGACTCGAGACGGTCAATGCTGCCATGCAGGCATGGTCTTTCCCGCACATTCAGATTTTCAAGCGCATTGACTTCACGGCGCCCGGCCCCATTGGACTGGCGCGCGCCGATGAACTGTCCGCACTGCTAAAGCGCCTGCACGACCGCACGCTGGTCAGTCCCTGGGCCTGTGACGTCATGTGGGATATCCTGACCCGCCAGCAGTACAATACTCTCATGACCCGGGATCTGCCCTATGCCCTGCTGGACGAAGAGGCTGGACAGCCAGCCCCTGTGCAAATTGGAAGCAAGAGCGGGTCGCTGGAAGGAATTCGCAACGACGTCGGCATTGTCCAGTCTCCCTGGGGCGACTACACGGTGGCCCTGCTGAGCGCCGGCTGCCAAGATTTGCGGTTTCACATCGACAACGAAGCTCAGCGAATCTTGCCCCGTCTCACCCGTCTCGTGTTTGACCACTTTATCAGCCCCGACCACTGGGCTTGACAAGATCTTCCGGCCGCGCCGCTGGAAAAGTTTCGGGGCAGCCTGCTCGATGAATCCAGGATCGTGTAACAAGGAGGTCAGGTGCATTGTCCTTTTCCCAGCGCCACTGGCGGCACGCAATCATTGTCGGGTTATTGGCAGCCACAGGATTCAGCTTGTACCTGGCCAGTTGGCGCAGCGCTCTGGGGCCGTTCATGCCGGCGGTACAGGCTGTGCACGAATGGGGAGGGGTGCTCTACGGCGCGGCTTTGGCGGGCTGGTCTGCGCGCTTTTACCCGCGGCCTGCCCATTCGCCAAACTCCCAAAGGGCCCCTGCCTTGGGGCGGTGGGCTCTGTTTTTCTTGGTCCTGCTATTGGCCAGCGGCGTCGGACTGCTGGTCGGCCCATCCTCAACGCGGGCGATTGCGACTGTCGTCCACGCCGCCAGCGCCGCAGGCTTTGTGCTGTGGGTAGCCTACCATTTGGTGGCGCACCGGCCAAGAGCGGCAGGGAAACCCGCCTCCCCCAAAGTAGATGTGTCCCGCCGGCGCGCACTCAGGTGGCTGGCGGCCACGGCGGCCACAGCGCCCTTCCTGCTGGCCGTCCCCAGTGTGTTGACGATGGTGAGCGGCAGAGTGTTTCACAGAGGCCGCAATTCGGGAGCTCTGCCCGGTTTTGTCCCCTATACCGTGGTCGGTGGCTATCCAGACCTCTCTGTCGATACATGGCGCCTGACCCTGGACAGGGGTGGGGCAGGATCTGCCCAGTACACCCTGCCGCAGTTGCGCCGATTCGGGCCGGAACAGCGCCACATCGACTTTCAGTGCGTGACAGGGTGGGCCGTAGACGGCGTCGAAGTGACGGGGATTGACCTCTCGCGGTTTCTATTATCGCAAGGATGGGATCCCCGCCGCACTCCATGGATCCTCTTTTATTCCGGAGACGGTGTCTATACGGAATCCTTAAGCGCCCGGCAAATCGCCGCCTACCGGCCGCTGCTCGCCTATGAGCTCGATTCCCGCCCCTTGGCCCAGTCCCAAGGCTACCCTCTGCGCCTGCTGGTGCCCCGGATGTATGGCTACAAATCGCTGAAATGGCTCGTCCGGATATCATGGTCGGACCGGGATATTCTGGGCTATTGGGAACAGCGCGGCTACCCGGAGGACGCCTACTGGGGATCCTACAGGGGAATTTGACGGAAATCCGCCTCCCTCAGCGGTCCGCTGTCTCCTCGTCCAAGGCTGCCTGCCACGCATCGGGCTGAAATCCGATGAGCCACCGGCGGCCAATCTGCCACACGGGGCGGCGGATCAGGCGGGGCTCCTGCGCCATCGCGCGGATCCAGTCCTGTTCCGTCTGGACGAGCGGTTGATGTATTTTATAGGCCGGACTTTTTTTGGAAAGCAGCGCACCAACTCCCCCGGCTTCAGCCGCCAGCGCGCTAACCTCGTCTGCACTGAGCGGCTCTAAGATGAGGTCCCGCTCCGCCGCCTCCACCTGGTGTGCGCTGAGCCACGCTCGCGCTTTGGCACACGTGCTTCACCGCTTATAGCAAAACAGTCTCGTCACCAGATCTCCTCCTCTCTCTCAGTTTTTCTTTTTTAGAGCGCACGCGCGGCATACCCCGTAAAATTTGAGTTCATGATCCAAAACCGCAAAGCCGCGCTCGTTCAGGATCCGTGTTTCAAGGGTGTCCAGCAAGTCTTCACCGTATTCCTCCACGCGTCCGCAGCGCACACACACCAGATGGTGGTGGCGGTGCGTTTCCTCCTGATTGAACTCATACCGGGACCGTCCGTCGTCAAAATTGATGCGGGTCAGGATTTCCAGCTGCGTCAACAGTTCCAGTGACCGGTATACGGTGGCCAGTCCGATATCCTGGAATTTCTTCTTGACGAGCTGGTGCACTTCCTCCGCGGAAAGGTGTTCCCCGGGGTGTTCTGAAAATATGCGGATCACAAGCTCCCGCTGGGGAGTCAGCCGTTTCGATCCCTCTTCCAGCTTCCGGTAGACGGATGATAGATGTACCATGTGCATCCCCCCCGTTCTCAAGTCCTTGAGAATAGTCTATCACGGCACTCCCCCTGTATTGCGCGATAACCCTGCCAAGGTCAGAAATTTCTCCTGTTTTTTTCATCATGATCGTCGGGTTCCAGCGGGACAAAAAAATAGGCCCACAAGTGTGGGCCTCTTATCGCGCCGGTCTCCGCTAAAATTCGGCCAGAGTATGGTAGAGCACGCTTTTTTGCACGTGAAGGCGATTTTCCGCCTCATCGAAAACGACGGACTGCGGCCCTTCCAGTACGTCTGCTGTCACCTCTTCACCCCGGTGTGCCGGCAGACAGTGCAGGAATACCGCACTAGACTTGGCCATTGCGAGCAGGCGGGCATTCACCTGATATGGCGCCAGAGCCTTCCGCTTCTCGCCGCTCTCCGCATCGCCCATCGACACAAACACATCCGTCGCCACGGCGTCGCTGCCAAATACGGCTTGTTCCGGATCCGTGGTCACGTGAATCGACCCGCCCGTCATGGCAGCCTCCTGCTGGGCATAGGCCACGACGTCCGCCGGCGGCATCCATCCGGCAGGACAGGCCACACTGACATGCATTCCCAGTTTCGCCCCAATCACGAGGTAGGAATTGGCCATATTGTTTCCATCTCCCACGTAGGCCAGTTTGGCGCCAGCCAAATAGCCCGTGTGCTCCCAAATGGTCAGCGCATCCGCCAGCACCTGAAAAGGGTGGGCGGCATCCGTCAACGCATTGAACACCGGCACGGTGGCCCACTTCTGCAACACCTGCACCATCTCGTGGCTCTTCGCCCGCACCACCATCGCATCGACGTAGCGGGAAAGCACGCGCGCAGTATCCTCAATTGGTTCGCCACGGCCCAGTTGGCTGTTCTCCCAATCCAAAATCACGGGCGCTGCGCCCAGCGACTGGATGGCGACTTGGAATGATACCCGAGTCCGGGTGGAAGGCAACTCAAAGATCATCGCCACGGACTTCCCTCGCAATGCGTACTGGATCTCAGCAATTTTTGGATTCGCCTTCATCCACTGCGCCGTCATCAACACCTGTTTGATTTCCGTCGGCGTCCATTCTTTAAGAGAAATCACCGAACGTCCCTGCACCCGCATCTCTTTTGCCGATACCCGCTCTACCACTGTTACCGCCCCCTACCGCATTACTATACATCGACAGGGATAATTATTCAATACTCGAGAAAATTCTTCGCCCCCTTCACGTGAAAAAAATCCGCTGTCCCCACCCCTAAGGGCACAAGACAGCGGAGTCCAATGATGCCCGTCAGGCCGTGAGAAAGCTCATCACCCCGCGGTATAGCACTTCCACCCCAAGCGGCAGCGCCTTCTCGTTCAGGAGGAAGTGGGGGGAATGGTGCGGGAAGGTCTCGGCGTCGTCCGGCTGGCATCCCAGGAAGAAAAACGCGCCAGGCCGTTCCTGCAGGTAGTAGGCAAAGTCTTCCCCGCCCATAGCCGGGTCGGGGTGCACTATCTCCACCACGCCTTGAAGGGCCTGCTCAAGACGCGCGACACTCGCTGCGTGATTGATCACCGCAGGATAGCCGTAGACGTATTCGAGCACGGCGCGCGCGTCATACATCGCCGCCGTGGTCTCTGCAATGTGTCCAATTTCCCGAACAATCTTCTGCTGGACCGCCGCCGACAATGTCCGCACTGTACCCGTGATCTCCGCCGTTTCCGCGATGATATTGAAGGTCACCCCCGAACGGATGGTCCCGCACGACACGACGGCCGGATCGAACGCATTAAGGCGCCGGGACACGATCGTCTGCAGATTCACCACGATTTGGGATGCGATCAGGACGGCGTCCTTAGTGTCTGCCGGCTCTGAGCCGTGGCCGCCCTTCCCGGTCACCCGGATCGTAAACTCATCGGCATTAGCCATCAGAGCGCCCGTGCGGATGCCGACAGTTCCCACTGGGTCATTGGCCCACACGTGCAGTCCCAACACTTCATCCACCCCGTCGAGGCAGCCCGCCGCAATCATAGCCGGTGCCCCACCCGGCGGCTTCTCTTCTGCTGGCTGGAAGAATACCCGCACGGTCCCGGGGAAGTCGCGGCTGGCAGACAGCCTCTGCGCCAGTCCCAGTGCGATGGCCATGTGCCCGTCATGCCCGCAGGCATGCATGACACCCGGATGTTCCGAACTGAATTCCAGTCCCGTCTCCTCGTCAAGCGGCAGCCCGTCAATGTCCGCCCTGACTGCAATCGTCTTGCCCGGCCGCGTGCCCCGGATATCCGCCATGACTCCGGTCCCCGCCACTTCGACCGGATCCAGACCCATTTGCTTCAGTGCTCTCACCAGATAGTCATGGGTTTGCCGCTCCTGAAAACCCAGTTCAGGAATTTTATGCAAATCGCGGCGGTATGTAATGATATCGGTATCCCACGCCATGTATGATCAATCCTCCTCAGTTAAATAATCCGGTGTCCCAAGGCTGATGCAATGAGATTCGCAGCCAGCTGCCCAGTCCGGTTATGTTCGTCGAGTATCGGGTTTACCTCGACCATTTCCATCGAGGAGAGAATATTGCTCTCCGCCAGAAGCTCCAGTGCGAGATGTGCTTCCCGCTCTGTCAGTCCCCCCGAAAATGGGGTGCCAGACCCCGGTGCGTACAGAGGGTCTACCGCATCGATATCAAAACTCAAGTGGACGCCATCGGTGCCGTCCGTGACAAGATCGATGGCCTTAGCCATCACGTCGCGCATGCCGTAGCGGTCAATTTCGTGCATGGAAAACACGGTGGTCCCGGAATGCCGCAGGGCCTCCGCCTCATCCGCATCCAGCGTCCTGACTCCTACATAGACCACTTTGGCGGGATCGACAAACCTTCCGTGAAATGGGGCCCGAAGCGCCTCATGTCCCAGTCCCACCGCAGTGGCCACCGGCATGCCGTGAATATTGCCGGAAGGCGATGTCTGGTCCGTGTTATAGTCGCCATGGGCGTCAAACCACAAGACGCCAAGGTTTTCATAGCGGCGCACCAGCCCGCCGATAGTGCCGATGGCAATGCTGTGATCCCCCCCGAGCACCAGTGGATAACAATTTTCCTCCAAAGCCTTTTCCACCGCCCGGGCTAAAACGCGGCTGACCTTGACAATTTCGTCCAGATACTTCAAGTTGCCGCCGTGCGCCATTTCCCGGCTCTCTGGCACGGGCACGGGCAAATTCCCTAAATCCACCACCTGATGGCCGGCCTGCCGCAGTTTTTCGTGCAGTCCGGCATAGCGTATGGCGCTAGGCCCCATGTCCACCCCGCGCCGGTCAGCCCCGTAATCCAATGGCACCCCGATAATGCGTACGGTCTTCGATTCCATAAGGGCTCCTCTCTGCTGCTGTCATATCTTTCTATTATACCGGAGGCGGGCTCAATCCCGGACCAATAAGTGGGTCGGAGGGGGTGCCTGCAAAAGTTTTTCAGGCCAGCGGCCTTTAAGAAACCACCGCTCCGTTCCCAAAAATATATACCACGCCAGCTTCCTTTGGTAGGCAGGGTTCACGAGCAGACGCTCTTCCTTGCGGTTGGTGATAAATCCCACCTCGACATTGATGGCGGGCATCTGGGCATGGCGCAGCACATACTGGTCAATGCGGGTCACCCGGCGCCGGGTATTGGTAAAATACTGCAACTCTTCTTGCACGTCATGGGCTAGATGATATGAGCCTTTGCCATCCCAGTAAAAAGTCTGGGGGCCCCGCCAGCGGGGCCCCGCCGAATTGCAGTGAATGTCGATCAGCACGTTGCCTTCCGTCTGGTTGATCCACGCGACCCGCTGCTGCACACGGTACTTTCTGTTCGGAGGAATCTTTCCCGGTTCATCCCATGTCAGGACCACCCTGGCTCCCGCCGCCTCAAACCACTGCCGGAGCGCTAACGACACCGCTAAATTGACCTGGTCTTCGCGCGCAATCCGTCCCTTGGCCCCAGGGTCGTATCCCCCATGGCCGGGGTCAATCACAATCGTCCGGCCCCGCAGCAGGGCCCCCTCGATTCCTATTGGCGCTGCCGGCACGGTCCCTGCGCCTGCGAGCAACACACCCATGACGGCTGCCGCTATCCACGCCATAATCCACCGTCCGACCCTGCGTACGGCCCCGCCTTCCTTGTTCACATCTTTCCCCCTGTTCCTGTTGGATCCTTATCCTCTTTTTCTGGCTATTGATATTCGGCGCCCTGCGGGTAGTGTGAGCGAGATGGTCGGAGACTATGAATGGCCGCGGAATATACACGAGAAATTTTGTCAGGTATCTATTGCCTAGTTCTATCCGCCTACAGCAATCACCCTGCTCGGTACGCAGTTTAGTTAAGTAACTTCGATATAAAACCGCACCCAATCACTTCACTTATTTGACATCACAGAAGTTTTTAGTAGATCTTGGCCCTCACGCTGATGTTTATTTGTTTTACTTGTGGTACATTATCATCTAGGAGGGATGAATTATGGTGGGTACAAAGATCCGTGACCTGAGAAAGAAGCTGGGGTTAACTCAAGAGCAGCTCGCAGGCGACGAGTTGACCAAAAGTTATGTAAGTCAAGTTGAGTTGGGCCGTATCCATCCATCCCACAAAGCCTTGGATATCATGGCCGGTCGCCTGGGCAAACCCTTGGGATTCTTTTTGGAGAACGGTGACGATATGCGCACCATCGAAGTGCTGCTGAAAGCCGCCCAGGCATTATGGAACAGCGGACGTCTTGAAGACGGCATGCTCGGACTGCAAGAGGCCTTGACCTTGGCGGAACGGACGGGGCGCGAGGACATTCTCGCCCGCATTAAAGCGACGATGGGCAGGCTGGAAATGTCGCAGGGCAATCTCGATGCCGCACTGGCTCACCTCGAAGAGAGTCTCCTGCTCATCCACCCGGATGACCATCCTGTGCAAGCCATTGAAATCGCCAACACTTTGGGGATGGCCGCGGCGCGCCACGGCTCTTTTCACAAAGCCATGAATTCATTTCAGCAGGCTCTAGAATATGCGGAGCGGCTGACGACGCGCGAGGGGCCGAATATTCGCGCCGAGGCCGCCCAGCATTACGGCGACTTCTGTTACAGCCAAAGACAGTGGGTCTCATCCCTGGAACTGTACCGCACAGCCTTAGACGAGCCGCAGAAACTCATCAGCCCTCCCCGGCGCGCAGAACTGCTAACCCGGATTGCCGCGGCCGAATGGCGTCTGGGGCACCAGCCGGAAGCTGCTGGTGCTATTGAGGAAGCCCTGACCCTTTTGCCGGAGATACGCGGCAATGAAGAGCGCGCAGCGCTTCAAGCGGACATCGCGCAGGTGCTGACGGACTTGGGGCGTGGCGAGAAAGCCAGGGAGTTGCTGGAGTCCTCGCTGGCGGTATTCGACCGCGTGCATTTTCAAGAAGGGCAGGCGGTGATTTTGGAAGGGCTGCTGCGCACCGCTGACTCTGAAATTGTTCTGGACCGCTATGCCACGCGCGTGCTGAACGCCCCGGACAGTTGGCCCTGGCAGGACACAAAAATCTTTGCTTTGAGGGTTCTCGCCCGCCGGGCAGTGGCGGTAGAGGATTTCGCACTGGCTAAAGATTATTTAAGCCGCGCCTTGGCCATAGCCCCGTCCAGCGGGCAGCGCGACCTGCAATGTGAATATTATATTGTGCAGAGCCAATTAGGCGATGCCCATGCGCTCACGCATTTATGGGCACATTTGAGCGATGCCGGCAATGACGCGTCGGAACCGCGGAAATTCACTCCCCGCCTTCCTGTCATTTCGGCGCCCGAACTGGTTGGCGTCGGCATCAGCTGACTTTCCGGCTTCCCAAAAAGCCCGAGGCATGCATCTGCGCCCCGGGCTTTTTCGATGATGCGCGTCCACTCACCGGCAATAAAAAAAGCCCCCAAAAGGGCTTTTTTAGCGTTTTGAGAATTGCGGAGCTTTCCGTGCCTTCTTCAATCCATATTTCCGCCGTTCCTTCATACGCGGGTCCCGTGTTAAGAATCCCCGCTGCTTCAAAGATACACGTAAATTCGTATCGACCAACAGAAGAGCGCGCGCAATCCCGTGACGCACCGCGCCAGCCTGTCCCGACACCCCGCCACCCTCAACCCGCACGAGGACATCAAACCGCCCTACCAGCTCTACCGAATTAAGAGGAGCCATTATCCCTTTTTGCAATGTCAAAAGCGGAAAATAGTCCTCCATCGCCCGCCCATTAATTAAAACCCTGCCGGTGCCTGGCACCAAGCGAACACGCGCAACGGCATTCTTGCGGCGTCCTGTTCCCCAGAATTGCGCAACTGCCATTAAATTTTAACCTCCCATACTTGCGGCTGCTGTGCGCTGTGAGGATGTTCTCCCTGTGCGTACACTTTGAGCTTCTTGTACATCGCCCGACCGAGACGGTTATGCGGAAGCATTCCGCGCACGGCTTTTTCCATAACGAAAGCGGGTTTCTTTTGCATTAACTGGCGGTAGACAGTCCGCTTCAATCCGCCCAAGTACCCGGAATGATGAAAATAAATTTTTTGATCCAGCTTGCGGCCAGTCAATAGTACTGTTGAAGCGTTGACAATGATCACATAATCACCTGTATCAACATGAGGGGTATATGTGGGTTTATGCTTTCCGCGAAGCAATGTTGCTGCAACAGTAGCAACACGACCCAGCGGCAATCCGGCGGCGTCAATCACATACCAGTTGCGATCAACGTCTTGAGACCGGGCCATATAAGTGGACATGAAATTTACCTCCTACCTCTGTGTGCCGGCGACACTGCCGACAACCGAACATTAGTATTTTACGGGCTCGCTGGTCTAATGTCAAGGACAGATCACCTGTCGCAGACACTCCGCGGTGGCTGGAATTCCCTGGCCCGATTCCGGCCCCGAACATCCCGTCAGCCTCTTGGCTCCATCCGGCCGTACGGGGCCAAGTGCCAGTTCATCAGTCGCGCCCGCAGCCTAATCTTAGACTCTGGCACTTCTGCGGCCCGGCTATTTTGGTTCAGCGCAATAGTCCCCGTTCCAGACAATATCCAAGAACAGCCCGGGATCCGGGATGCCTTCGGTATTGAAGAGGAGAATTCGCGACTGGGATGTCAGGCGAAAAGCCTCGCGGGCTTTATGGAAGCGCGGGTCATCCATGAGCGACACCAAGAGGCCCAGCGGCATGCTTCCAGACTCTCCGGCCAAAATTCTGGGATCCTCCCCAAGGGGATTGGAGAGAATGCGGGTCCCGCGCGCGGCAACAGAATCGGAGCACGCCACAAAGAAACCGGCCCATGATCGCAGCAGCGGCCACGCCAAGGGATTAGGCTCCCCACAGGCCAGCCCGGCCATCACTGTTTCCATCGGGCCCCCGATTTTTGCCAGCTGGCCATCTGACCTGCGGGCCGACTCCAACAGCGCCGGCGCCAGGGTTGGCTCGGCGATGAGAATGGTGGGGCAGTTGGCAGCCCCATAGCGATTCGCGTAAAACCCCGTGACGGCAGCGGCCAGGGAACCCACTCCTGCCTGCAAAATCACGTGCGTGGGAGGTTCCATCCCCTGGGCACCCAACTGCTGGAAAGCTTCCAGAGCCATGCTCAGGTATCCTTGAGTCACCCACCGGGGTATCTGCTCATAGCCTGGCCACGAGGTGTCTTGGATCAGCAGCCAGCCGTGCTCAGCGGCTTGCTGGGCCACATGCTGCACGGTGTCGTCATAGTTCATGTCGGTCACATGCACTTCGGCACCCAGCGCAGCAATTCGCTCGACACGGGACGAACGGGTGCCAGCAGGCAAAAAGATCACCGCCCGCTGACCGAGTTCCCGGGCTGTCCACGCCACTCCCATGCCGTGATTTCCGTCACTGGCCGCCGCCAGGGTCACGCAAGGCGCCCACGACGCAGCGGCTTTTAGGGAGCTTGCGCTCACAGGGCTTTCTAAACGCCAGCGTTCAGCCAAGGCGCGGGCAACGGCCCAAGTGCCACCCAGTATCTTAAATGAGTGAATCCCAAACCGCTTGGCTTCGTCTTTGACATAAATGCTGCGTACCCCCGCATAAGCCGCCAGATGCGGCAGGCTATGCATCGGCGTTTCCCGGTATTCCGGCCACGTGCGGTGGTAAGCCAAGATTTCTTCCGCAATGGCAGGGGTGAGATGCGCCAGTAGCGGCACATCCTGATAGTCTGCCTGGACGTTCTCTATCCATTCCACCGTGTTGGCCATATGCACCCGACTCCTTTGCCTCGACCTTGATTAAGTGAGATTGATCGTATAATATACTACATACTATACGAAATCAATGGAGGAGTGCAACAGATGATAGTGCGCGCAGGGCTCTTGCAGTTGCATCACGAATTGCCTGGAGAGCTGGATATCGCAGTCCATAAGGAGGCTGCCATTGAAAAACACGTAGAGTGGATAAAGAAAGCCGCCGCTCAGTCTGTCAATGTCTTATGCCTGCAGGAGCTGTTCTTTGCCCCTTACTTTGCGGCCGAACAGGACAGGCGGTGGTACCAAGCGGCTGAAGCCGTGCCAGATGGCCCCACCGTGACTTTGATGAAGACTCTGGCCAAAAACTACCGCATGGTGCTGATCGTTCCCCTGTATGAGGAAGCCATGGCCGGGGTCTATTACAATACCGCAGCCGTTATCGACGCCGACGGCACCTACCTGGGCAAGTTCCGAAAGATCCACATTCCTCAGGTTCACGGCAGCGCTCCAGGGGCCTACGGATTTTGGGAAAAATTCTACTTTCGGCCCGGCAATTTAGGCTACCCGGTTTTTGACACGCAGTGGGGAAAAATCGGTGTCTATATCTGCTATGACCGCCACTTTCCGGAAGGCGCCCGCATTTTGGGATTGCACGGCGCCGAGATCGTCTTTAACCCTTCCGCCACTACCGCTGGCCATGCCGACCATCTCTGGCATATCGAACAAGCGGCGCACGCCATCGCTAATGGCTATTTTGTGGGCGCTTTGAATCGCGTCGGGGAGGAATCTCCCTGGAATATTGGCGAATTTTTCGGCGAGAGCTATTTCTGCGACCCTGAGGGCCGGACGGTAGCGCAGGGTCCGCGCAATCACGATGCATTGGTGACAGCAGATCTGGACCTGTCGCAAATACGGCAGGCGCGCGAGCACTGGCAGTTTTACCGGGACAGGCGCACAGACACCTATGGCGAGATTGCGGAAGATCTGCCCTAAACAGCAAGACCGGAAATTGGGGATGCGGGGGAATTTCAGTTAGGCAGGACATGAAACTCCCTCCGGCCCCCTCCCAGTTCAGGCCCTGCCCATTACCGGGTTGTGCCCGTCTTGACTGGCACGGGACAGGTGATATACGGTATAACACATTGAACTACCGGGGAGGCTCCGAGCAATGACCGCACGCCACGACGGCCCTATTGGGCGCCGTTTTGTCAATGATTCCGTATACCAGCGCCTGCGCCAGTGGATCATTGAAGGCCACTTGGCTCCGGGCACATTTCTGCGCGATCAGGAACTGGCCCAGGAGTTCGGCGTCAGCCGCACTCCCGTGCGGGAATCCCTGCTCCGCCTGGAAACCGAAGGCCTGGTCGTCACAAAAGCCAATCGCTGGACCCAGGTGGCTCCCCTCGACATCGAAGGCGTCATGCGCCGCTACCCGATCATATGGACGTTGGAAAGTTATTCCATCACAGTCAATTCTCTGGATGACTGGAGTTCCCAAGATTTCTCCCAAATGGAGCAATACAATCAGCAGCTGAGCCAGGCTATTCAAGATCGCGACGCCGTCCTGGCCGCTTCAGCGGATGACCTCTTTCACCGCGTGTTCATTGATAAGGCGGGCAATCCTGAACTTAGCGCGACCTTGAGGCAACTCAAGACGTCTCTGTCCCGCGTGGAAATCGCCTATTACCACGAGATGTGGTCATCGCGTGAGTCTTTAGCCGAACATGATGCGATTCTAGAAGCCCTGCGCCGCCGCGACGCGGCTGAAGCAGTCCGGTGCATTGAAGTCAACTGGAAGCAAAGTCTGGCCAGAATCCAAGATATCGCCACACGGGGGACCGGAGTGTCCGGGCCCACTTCCTGACACCAGCAGGCGGCCCGGACGGCTCACTCTGGCTTTTTTTCTTCAAGCTCTTCGCGGATCTCCCACACTTCTTTGCCTACCCAATAGGCAATGAGCAGCGCGGCCAAGGAATCTGCCCAACCCCAGTGAAACAGCATGACCGCAGCCGTACCGCCCAATGCAGCCCAGGCCATGTAGGCGCAGACCCAGCCTTCCACCGCGTCCGCCTGCAGTGCCTGGCTCCCCAGCGCAATGCCCAAGCGCCGCTTCGCGCGGGCAAACACGATCATGAGCACGCTCGACACGGCGGTGATCATCAGACCGAGCGGGGAGGGACTCTCCGGGATATGACGCCAAAAGGCTGCGGCGGCGGATATCACCAGAACGGCGGCCAGAATAGTCAGCAGAAAAAGAGAAACCCGCGCCGCCTGGCGCTCAACTCGCCCAGCGTCTTCAGAGTCGGGCGCAACCAGTTCCCGGTGCAGACGCCAAAGAAGAACCCCGGCTGACAGCAGCTCAATCAAGCTGTCAGCCCCAAATCCTCCCAGCGCCACCGAATGGGACCGCCAACCCGCGGTGAGAGCGCCTGCCGCCTCCAGCACCATCCAGATCGCCGAAGCGGTCTCCCAGCGCTGGGCGCTCTTCACTAAAGCTTGCCGGGATGTCATCAGCGCTCCCCCCCATTGCAATGTACTGCCTTCTCCATGCTGTTCTGCCACTATTATATGGCGCGCCCGCAAGACAGTGCGACGGGGTTCTCCGCAGCAATGGGTGGGAACCGGCCTTCACGGCTTCTAATCGGTGGCATCTTGCTCATTGGTAAAAAGAGGGGGGTGATCATCAGGCAGCCCATCGTTTCGTATATTGGTGGAAAATGCGCTCCCCGGCGAATTGCCCTGTCCTTGTTGCGGCAACGCCGCACTCCCAAAGAAAGAGAGGAACGGCCATGAGAAAAATGTTGGCAACCTATTCACTGCGCAAACTCGTCAATACTCTTGTCGAGGCCTCTTTGAGCAGCCCCAGCTTGGCGGAGATGGTCCATCACCATCTTGACGTGAGTTGGACGGTCCCCCGCGTTCCGACCCTTTATCCATTCTACCGGGTGTCAGACGGCGCGGTGGTTTACTGGGAGCTGTTTGTCACTGACCACAGGGGCTACGGACCGCTCCTCTACCAGCGGGCTTTGGCCCTGCTCACCATTGGCATCAACGGGGCTCTGGCCACTCCCGATGACGAGGCTCAGGCGCACAAGCTGTTTCCGGCCCGGGCGTTTCGCACGTGCCCCGACTGCCATGCCCCTTTTCCTTCGTGGCTCGACTACTACGGCCATACCAAAATCGACCACCTGCTCGATCACCAAAGAGAGTTCCTTTGAGAAATGATGGGCATGCGCCCCGGTTTTAAAGATCCGTCCCCATCTTGCGCGCCTCCGGGACCAGTTGCCGCCACCTCTCATCGCTGGTGATATTCGGCTCATTGAGCATCAGGAGTTGGTCCACGCTGACGGGGAACCCAGGCACATTCTGTCCAAGTCGTGCGGCCAGCATCAGGGCACCGAGGGGAATGTGCGCCAAAGATAGATTGTCACGCCCCACCGCCAGTGCCACACGGCGGTACAGCGCATTCAGGCTATAGCGGTCGGGCCCCCCCACCTCCCATGTCTGCCCGACTGCCTGGGATCCCTCAACCAATTGGGCGACAAGCTCCGCCACATCGTCTCTGGCCACTGGCTGGAACAGGGTTTTTCCCGACCCGGGAACGGGCACGAGTGGCCACCGGACCTGACTCTCAAGGGTCGCAAAAAAAGGAGACCCTCCCCCAAACAGCAGGGAAGGCCGCAGAATAGTCCACTGTGACGAGGAGGCCCGAACATACTGCTCAGCCTGCCATTTGGTCAGGTGGTACTGGCTGGCGGCGCCTTCGCGCGTGCCCAGCGCAGACATATGCACAAGCCGCGGCACCCCGGCCCCCGCGATGGCGTCCACCACGCGTTTCGTTGCCTGGCGGTGAATCTTATCAAACGTAATCCCCTGCGAGCGGTGTTCCTGGATGATGCCAACAAGATGCACCACACCGTCGAATCCCTGGAACAGGCGGGAGAGGTCCGCCGTACTGATATCCCCGGCCACGCACCCCTCCACCCGCGCCGCTGGGCAGCGCCGGGCGAGCACGACAACGTCGTGATGATGGCGGTGCAAAGCCTGCTCCACGGCCTGCCCGAGATAACCGGTCCCCCCTGTGATCAGAATGCGCATAGCCCGCCTCCTCGCTTTCATCATAGGGTTCCGGCGGCACGGTGGCTAGAGGTTTCCCCGTTAATGAATGGTAATCCGCACTTCTGCATCTTCGCCGGGCAGCAGGGAATAGCCCGCCGCGTCAATGGACAGTTCCACCGGCACCCGCTGCGTGACTTTGGTATAGGTTCCCGACGTGGCCGCGGTGGGAATCAGCGAAAAGAATGACTGCGTGGTAGGCTGCATCGCTTCGACGGTGCCGGTAAACGACACTCCTGGGTGCGCATCCACGTAGATCGTCGCGCTCTGCCCCACGGATACGTTCCGAATTTTTGTTTCCGGAATGTTCGCGATCACATTGACCTTCGAGAGCTGGACCAATGTGAAGAGCGGCGTTCCCGCAGCCACGGCCTGCCCGTTTGCCACAGAGACGTTAGCCACGTAGCCGGCGACTGGCGCTGTGATGTTGATGAGGGTCGTGCCCGCAGCCGCTGTGGTCTTGCTCCCCTTGGCGGTGGTGACCGGTGCTGCCGCCACCGTCTCTTGCGCAATCGTCTGGCCCTGGCTGACCCGCTGGCCGACGGCCACTGACAAGTCTTGCACCGTTCCGTTGCTTTGCGCGGCAATAGGAATGGTAGGGGCAGAAATCGCCGCGTCCTGCGTCGACACGTAGTCGTAGCTCTGGGTCCAGTAATAGGCGACAATCCCCCCTATCAATATTAAAGCCACAATGATCAACACGTTAATGAGAATGACTCGACTTTGCTTCACGGATTAATCTCTCCTCACATATGCCCCCAGGGGGGATAAAGTTTACGGCACGGAACACCGCGGCCGAGTCCGGACTAATCAGCCATCATCTGAGGCGCGCCTTTCTTGTGGTGATAGGTTTTGAGGAACAGACCCAGAAACGCCCCAAATAAGGTGATCGCCGCTCCCAGCACAAAGACATCGTCAATCCCCATCACGAACGCCTGCTGTTGGATCAGGTCATACAAGGTCGTTGTCGTTACGGACAGGGACTGGCCCGCCGCTAATCCATGGTGGGCAAAGTACCCGGTCATCTGCTGGATAAACTGCACGGACGGCCGCGAGGTGGGAGTATAGGATGCGGCAATATTGGCCGCATGCAGACTGGACTGCGATTCCAGCACGGCGGTCATGAACGCCAAGCCAAAGGATCCCGCCACCCGCTGCATCACATTGTTGATGGACGAGCCAGAGCCCACCATTTCCGTGGGGAGGGACGACATGCCTGCCGTGGTGGCCGGCATCATCGCCATGCCCATCCCAAAGCCCCGCAGAGTCAGCCAGAACACCACGTCGCCGACGGGGGTGGTGGTGGACAGCCGGTGCAGCAGAAATGTCGTGTAGGCCAAGATCACGAGGCCCACCACCACCACGGGCCGCGCGCCGATCTTGTCGTACAGCCGGCCCGAGATGGGCATCATAATCGCCGACGCCAAGGCGGCCGGCATCATCATCAGCCCCGTCTGCAACGCCCCGTAACCCACGACCGTTTGCAAGAAAAGCGGCACATAAAACAGTCCGGAATACATGGACACGGTAATCACGACGACCAAAATATTCGCCATGGTGAACGAGCCCCGGCTAAATACTCTTAAATCCAGGAGCGGGTGAGGAATGCTGAGCTCCCACAGACTGAACAGGGTCAGCAGCAGCACCGATCCCACAAGGAGCAGCACGATGGGCTCGGATCCCCATCCCCAGGTCTGGCCCTCGGAGAGTGCCAGCAGCAGCCCGAACAATCCCGCCGCCGAAAGCAAAAACCCCACGAAGTCGAAAGAGCCCAGACGGCGGCTCGGAAATTTGGGGACATAGCCTAGGGCCAGCAGAACGCCGACGATTCCAATCGGCACGTTGATGTAAAAGATGAGCCGCCAGTTCACATACTCGACCAGCCAGCCCCCAAGGGTCGGGCCAATGGCTGGCGCCACAATGATCCCGAGTCCCCAAAATCCCATGGCGGTTCCTATCCGGTCGCGAGGAACAATCCGGTACACCATAGCCATGGTAATCGGCATAATAAGGCCACCGCCCAAAGCCTGAAACACACGAAAAATTGTCAGTACCTCTAGACTCCACGACAGCCCTGACAGCGCCGACCCTATCGTGAAGACTGTCAGCGACACCACGTAGATCCGCCGGTAGCCGAACCGCTCACCCAGATAGCCCGCCAGAGGCACGACGACCCCCAGGGTCAGCATGTAGATCGTGACCACCCACTGCACTTCGGCGGTATCGACTGAAAAGACGCTCTCCAATTTGGGAATGGCAATGTTGACAATGGAGGTGTCCAAAATCGCCATGAAGCCTCCCAGAATCAACACGGATAGGGCGACTCCCCAGTGCCGGGATGTTGTTGGTTGTTCTGTCGCCATCTTGTTCCTCCTCATTCCCGCAAACTAGACGTCAACACGCACCGAGGCATTTTCCCCCGGAATAAATGTGTTCGAACCGGTGTCGACCTGTACCGTGACCGGTACCCACTGGCGTTCTTTGGCGAAGCTCCCCACTTTCAGCAAGGGTGACAGGACGCTCAGGGTCACCGCCCCGATATGGGACACCGTGCCCGTAAAAGTCGTCCCGGGATACGCGCTCAGGGTCACGGTCACGGTCTGTCCCCGCGCAATGCGGTGCGCCTGGGATTCGGGAAAATCCGCCACCACCGTGGACCGACCCGCTTGCACCAGCGCCATCAAATCTTCTTTCGGCTCGATGCTGGCACCGGGCGCCACGCCAATGGAGCCCACTGTCCCGCTGGCCGGCGCCATAATGGTTTTCTGCTGGCCTTGCCACGTCTTCACGCGCATCAGGGCGGCTCCCGCCTTGACGCGGTCGCCGGTGTGCACCATCAGACCCGTCACCGTCGCTGGCGACGAGATGCTGACCCAGTCGTAGGGGGCCGTGACATAGGCGTACGCCGTATTGACGTAGTTGGCCTGGTAGTAGGCGTCATAACCCGCAATGCCGCCCATCACCAGAACGCCAATCAACGCGACCACCCCTAATATCCATCGGGGCATTCACTCACCTTCTTCTCTTTCCGATTCCACCAGACTCTGGTAGCCCAGGCGGAGGATTTCTATTTCTTCCAGCCGTTCTTCGGCCGCCGTAATCCGCTCCAAGCGAATGCGGATATCAATCGTCTGCCGGTAGGCATCATCTTCTGGCGCCTTGGGCGGAACGCCCCGGCTGATTTCCTGCCACAGCATGTCGGATTCGGCGGTCAGATCCGCCAACCTTTCATGAATGTCCGTCTCCGTCAGCACGCGGCGGTAACGCTCCACATGGAACGCCGGTTCCGCCCCATTGGCCCAAGCTTCATAGCCCTGGGACAAGATGAATAGTTCCAGCAAGCGTCGCAGCTGCCGGGGCCTCTCGTCCACGGTGCCTGCGTCCTCACTGCCCTGCAGCACCAATTCAGCCATTTCCGCTGCCCGGGACTGAATCTCCTTGGCTTTGTACCGCCAGCGTGCCCGTGACACCTCTTCCCTGAGCACGTCAATCCGCTGCGGGAGGTGATGGGGCACAGGCATCAGCCCGGTATTTTCCTGCGGACGGTATTCCGGCAGGGATCGCTGCGGTCCCCTTTCCCCATCGGCCTCCGGTTCCTCCTCAGGAGCTTCCGCAACATCATCCGGCTGGGCAGCCGTTTCGGGTTTCGATCGTCCCAGACGGCCAAATGACAGGGTCAGCACTCCCGTCACCACGCCCACCCCGATTAGTCCAAATCCCCAGACGGCACTGAGAGAGGGTTCCGCCACCAGGAGAAATATCCCCAGGATAATAGCCACCAACGACTCGACGATTCCAGAAATCAAAAGACCCATACGACGTTGTCTCCCTGCATTGCAATAATTGCCGCCAGCAAAAAGAGCGTTGCGCTGCCCTTTATGGCTGAGGCTTGCCCTCTGCCTGGCCTGCGGTTTCCTCCATGCGCTCAATCAAAGATAGCAAGGTCCTCAGATCCTCCTCAGACATATTCACAAACAGATGCCGCAAGAAATCTTTGCGCTGGGTATAATGGCTCTCAATTTTACGCCATCCCGCCTCGGTCAAAGTCACCGTGACCACCCGGCGATCCGATTCTGAACGCGTGCGAATGATCAGGTCCGCGTGAACCAGACGGTCAATCATGCCGCTCGCCCCCGCTAAAGAGACACCGAGCTGTTCAGCAATCTCGCCCACGGCCATGGAGTGGTGGTCGAAAAGCAACTTCAGCAAAGAATACTGTCCCAGCGTCAGCGTGTCTTCTGCCGCAGCATGGCGCAACCGGCGGCCAATTCGAGAAAAAATCCGGTCCAAATTCTCGATGTATTGATCTCGGTCGGCCAAACACTTCACCTTCTTGATTATTCGTATTGTTAACTATCAACAAGACGTAATCTTAGTACTAACAATCTTGAGTGTCAAGTCTCCACAGACACCAAAAGCCGCCCTTAGGCGGCTTTTGCGTGCCCCAAGTCTTAACGCTTGGCCAGCGAGCGGGCAAAGAACAGCAGATTGGCTGGACGTTCTGCAATGCGGCGCAGATAGTACGCATACCAGTCCCGTCCCCACGGCACATAGACCCTGGCGGCAAAGCCCCGTCGCGCCAGGTCTTCCAACACCGATAGCTTTACCCCATAGAGCATTTGAAATTCCACTTGCGACTGCGGAATATGTTGGGATTCCAGGAAGCGCACCACTTTGCCGAGGACCACTTCATCGTGGCTCGCCACGGCGGTAAAATTGCCATGCTGCAAACTGGCCTGCACCAGGGCCACGTAGTTGTCATCCACATCCGGCTTGGATGGATAGGCGAGGCTGGCCGGTTCTTGATAGGCGCCTTTGACAATGCGGAAATTCTTTGGAGGCTGAGAGAGGCTATTCAAGTCCTCCATAGTTCGGTATAAGTAAGCCTGGAGCACGACGCCGACATTTTCCGGATACTTATCCCAAGCTTTTTGAAACATGTTCAGGGTCGCGGCGGTAAAATGCGAGTCTTCCATGTCGATGCGCACAAAATTTCCGTACTGATGTGCCCGGTCTAAAATTTCCAGCAAGTTTCCGAGGCAAGCCTCTTCCGAAATTGCCAGCCCCATCATCGTGAGTTTGAGAGACACGTGGGAGCGAACCTGTTCCTTGGCGATGGCATCCAGCATCGCCAGGTAACTGTTCCGCGCCGCCTGGGCCTCTTCAATGCGGGTGACGGACTCTCCTAGATGATCCAGTGTCGCGGCGATGCCCCGCTCATTGAGTTCTTTCACCGCCGCTATCGCTTGACCGAGGGTAGAGCCCGCCACAAATCGCGCGGCTCCCATCTGCATGCCGTATTGCTGTACGGTGCGCGACACCAAACTGTTATTCCCGACCCCCAATATGATCTGCTTAAACACGCTCCACCGCCTTCCTATACCTCATGCCCTCTGCTCACTGTTTCAGAAGTCACCGCGTCTTGCACACTCCCCCGATGCGCCGGGTCGGCCCGTTTTCTCCATGGAGCCAGAAGGATTGTGCGCCCCTTCAGGGCCGGTCATATTCAATGTGCTCCAGTGTGAGGCCCCTGGCGGGCGCCAGCACTCCCACCTTCTTCTCCCGGGGATTCTCCAGTGCCCGCCTCACCGGGTCCAGGTTCTGGGTCTCGGCTGCGAGCAGCATCGCTGCCACGGCAATGCGCACCATGTGATAAAGAAATCCTGTTGCGCCCACGTCATACCGCCAGACCGCACCTTGCTCGAGCATGGACCAGCGGCTCACCAGAATGCGGCGTTCTGTGGTCTTGGCGGTGGACCCTTCGGCCCGGAATGCCCAAAAGTCGTGGGCACCGAGCAGGAGTTGGGCGGCCCGGTTGAGATGCGTCCAGGACAAAGGCTGGCGAACGGTATAAGCATACCTCGCCAGTCCCGGCCACAAGGGCTCAGGGCCCCTCGCCACCGTGTAGCTGTAGTACTTGGCACGCGCAGCGCGAACCGGGTGAAAGCTGTCAGCCACCCACTTTGCCCCGCCTACCCGGATGTCTCGCGGCAGCCGGCGGTTTAACACCGCCGCCACCCGGTCCAGCGGCACAGGCACGGGGCCAGACCACGTCACCACCTGGCCCCGGGCATGGACTCCGGAGTCCGTCCGGCTGCCGCCTACGATTGCGCCAGAACCCAAAAGACCTTGAAATGATTCTTCCAGTACGCCTTGTACCGTGCGCTGTCCCGGCTGCCTTTGGAATCCGGAAAAATCAGTACCGTCGTAGCTGACAATCATCTTTAACAGCATATCAAATCTTCTCTTTCCAAGCGATGATGAGAAACAGCCACAAGGCCCCGGTCGCGGCCCAGTCGCGGGCGGTCCACGGTTTTGGCCACGGCGTCACCCCGGCGCGCCAGCCACGGGTCCACAAGGCCTCCGCAACGTTCTCGCTGCGCAGGATGCTAGCCATCACCAGTGGCATCACGAATCGCAGAGCATCGTTCCAGCGCGCTGGGTTTCCGGCCAGTTGCCGGCGCATGCGGGCATCGGCCCGCAAGTGGCGGGCCGATGCCCCAAGCACGGGAATAAAGCGCATGGCCACGAGCGCCATCAACGCCAGTTCCCCCGCAGCCGCTCTCGGCCCTATCACGCGCTTCAGCGCCCATTCCAGATGACTCACCAACGCCCATAAAGACGTGGCGCGCAATATCAGCACACTGAACCACAACACCGCAAAAAATCGGATAAACGTCCATGCCGCCAGTGCCTCGCGCGTTCGCATGGGCTCCAATGGCCGGTTGACATAGGCCAGAATCCCCCACAGCGCTGCCCCCGAAAGCAGGGCCAAGCCCTGCCGGGCGGTCATGGGCTGGCGCAACCGCCACTGGGCCACCACCAGAAGGACGAGCCACAGTCCCATGGCCCATATGTCGGCCGACATATAAATCACGGCAATCCCGATAGCCAACGCTTGCACCACCACTAGGGCGTTCAGTGTGCGCCGTGCTTCCAGTGCCATAGCTTCACCGCCTGACCCGCCGCAATCTGGGGATCTATCCACTCCCGCAGCCCCACCGGCGCGCTGCGGTCCAACAGCTCCCGCCACAATTCTTCAAGGCGCCCGCTCGGCGGCACCTGGCGTTCATACCACAATTCTCCCAGATCCTTGGGCTTGTTGTCGAGTGTGCCCTCGCACCAGTAGCCCTGGTCCACAAATGACAGCACCCACGGCCAGTCATGGCTGGCTATCAGAACCAAATGGTCCCGCGCCCGTTCAGCCACCCATCTCCGGGTCCGGTCCTTCCACTCGCCGTCCAGGGACTCGCTCGGTTCATCCAGCAGGAGCACGTCAGGGTTCAGAAGGTCATACACGGCAAAGACCAGGCGGCGTTTCTGCCCTGTGCTCAGTGTCCAAGGGGAATCGTCCCAGAAGCCATCCAAGGCCCACCGGTCCTTTACCTGCGCCACCGATGCCAAAAACTCGGGCGCAGTGCGGCGGGTTGCCCCATAAGGCCAGAGCACTTCGGTGCTGACCAGGTCTTCTGCGATCTGGTGCTCGGGGTGCTGCATCACCAATCCAATCCGGTGCCTGCCACGCTTCACTGTTCCCCCCCGCACCTTCAGCTGCCCGGCCAGAAGAGACAGCCACTGGCTCTTTCCCGCGCCATTCGGGCCCATCACCGCGTACACGCCTGCTGCAGGCGCCTGCCAGTGCTCGATGAACAGACCGGAATAGGGCAGCGTCACCCCCTGCACGGTCATGGCCACAGCATCCGCGCCACCTCTCCCGGGCTCTTGTCCCTGCCCCCGGCTCCAGCCACTTGGGACTCCATGATCTCCCAGAATTCGTGCCACGGGTCAGCGAGACGCGCGGCCATGTCTTCATGGCCCAGCCACAGTGCGTGCCCGCCCGCAATCCATAAAAAGCGGTCCGCCACCGCCAGCCACCTCGCGTCATGACTGATCATCACCACGGTTGCCTGTTTCTGTTTCAGTTGACCCACGAGTTCCCAGAGGGCTACTTGACCCGCCCGGTCCATCATGGCCTCGGGCTCATCCATGACCCACACCTCGGGCCTCTGCGCCACAATGGCTGCCATCGCGGTGCGGTGCAACTCTCCTCCGGATAGGCTCTGAACCACGCGCTGGGACATTGCCGTCAGGCCCAGCGCCGCCAGAGCGCCATCCTTGGCATTCTGGTATTCCTGGTATGAACCCGCGTACCAGCTGGGCGAGATCCCCACATCTTCCCCCACCCGCTCAGCAATAACCTGGTGTTCAGGCTCCTGCTGCACCCACCCGACAAGGGTCGGCGGCCATTCCCCACGTTCCGGCCCATCTGCCAACATAATCTTCCCCTGGACAGCCTTGACCGTTCCCGCTAAAAGCCTCGCTAGGGTAGTTTTGCCCCCACCATTCGGTCCCGAGACAAAAATACACTCGCCTCCCTGAATGGTAAAATCCAGGGAGCCAAGTGCATAATGTGAGTCCTTGCCGTAGTCCGTGCCTACGCCCTCAAAGATGACCGCCGTCATTACACCAGTTCGAGAATGGCCATCGGCGCGGCATCTCCGCGGCGAAAGCCTGTTCGCATAATCCGGGTATACCCTCCGGCCCGTTCTGTGTAGCGCGGCCCGATGCTGGTGAAAAGCTTGGTGACAACGTCCTCATCCAACACATAAGCCAGCGCCTGGCGCCGCGCCGCTAGATCCCCGCGCTTGGCCAAGGTAATCATGTGCTCGACCACGCGGTTTACCTCTTTAGCCCGCGTCACTGTCGTTTCAATTCGTTCCTCACGCAAGGTCGACGTGACCAGATTTCGGAGCATGGCCCGTCGATGTCCCCCTATGCGCCCCAACTTGCGGTGCATGCCTGGCATAAATCGTTCCCTCCAAAATGGCTACTCTTCAGTCGGCTTGAGGCCAACCCCTAAAGCCACTAATTTTTCCTTGACTTCCTCCAGGGACTTTTTACCAAGATTTCTGACCTTCATCATATCGTCATCCGTCTTGTTTGTCAGTTCCCCTACGGTATTGATCCCTGCCCGCTTGAGGCAGTTGAAGGACCGAACAGACAAGTCTAGTTCTTCAATAGGCATTTCCAGCAGTCTGTCACGGGAATCTTCATCTCTTTGGGCCCCGATTTCGATGCCGGACCCGGAATCTGTCAGCTCCATAAACAGCTTCAGGTGATCTGAAAGGATTTTGGCCCCCCGTGAGATCGCTTCTTCGGGGCTCAGCGACCCATCCGTCCACACCTCGACCAGAAGGCGGTCATAGTCGGTAATATGGCCTACCCGCGTGTCCTCCACCCGCCAGTTGACCTTAGTGACTGGGCTGAAAATGGAGTCCACAGGGATGACCCCGATGGCTTGGTCCGCACGTTTGTTTTTGTCGGCTGACACGTACCCGCGGCCCCGCTCGATATTCAGCTCCATGCGCAGCGCACTGCCCTCATCGACGAAGGCAATATGCTGCTCCGGGTCTAAAATATCCACATCGGCGTCGCCGATAATATCGCCTGCGACCACCTCACAGGGCCCCTCTTTGTCAATGCGCAAACTGTGAGGCTCGTCAGACCACAGCCGTAGGGCCAGCCGTTTGAGATTGAGGATGATATCCGCTGTATCCTCAAGCACTCCCGGCACCACGGAAAACTCATGCAACACCCCATCAATCCGCACTGATGTGACAGCAGTCCCCGGCAAGGACGACAGGAGTATCCGCCGCAGCGAGTTTCCGAGCGTAATGCCATAGCCCCGGTTTAGCGGTTCCACTGCAAATTCACCGTAATTTGCGTCGGCGCCATCGTCAACCCGCCGAATTTCTGGCTTTTCAACCTCGGTCATATACGATCTGCCTGCAAATGCAGGCGCCCCCCCTTTCAGATCCCTAATGCTTACCGCGAGTAGTACTCGATAATCAGCTGTTCCTGAACGGGCGTGTCAATCTCGTCACGGTTCGGCATCCTCACCATGCTCCCTTTAAACTCGTCGCGCTGTACGTCGAGCCATGCGGGGATGGTGCGCACCGGACTCTCCAGAAGAGCCTTGAATCGCGGCTTTTGCCGGCTGACTTCCCGCACTTCGACGACGTCACCGGGTTTGACCGAAAAAGAAGGGATATTCACTCGGCGGCCATTGACCGCGAAGTGATTGTGGCGCACCAGTTGCCGTGCCTCGGCCCGCGATGAGGCAAAGCCCATCCGGTACACCACATTGTCCAGGCGACGCTCTAATAACTGAAGCAAAAGCTCACCGGTGACACCTGTTTTCGCCGAAGCCTTCTCGAAGTACCGTGAGAACTGGCCCTCCATGATTCCGTAGGTTCTGCGGGCCTTTTGCTTTTCCCGCAGCTGCACCCCGTATTCAGAAAGTTTACGGCGCCCCTGCCCATGCTGCCCCGGGGGGTAAGCCCGCCTCGAGACTGGACACTTGTCAGTAAAGCACTTATCTCCCTTTAAATACAATTTGACACCTTCACGCCGGCACAACCGGCAAGCAGGTCCTGTATAACGTGCCATTCGTGCGCCTCCTTCCTTTCTATTTGTTTAGACTCTCCGCCTCTTGGGAGGACGGCAACCATTGTGAGGAATGGGCGTGACGTCCTTGATCATGCTGACTTCAAGTCCCGCCGCCTGTAACGACCGGATGGCCGCCTCTCGTCCCGAACCGGGTCCTTTGACAAGCACTTCCACTTCCTTTAGTCCATACTCCATGGCCGCTTTCGCAGCCGTCTCGGCCGCCATCTGCGCGGCAAAAGGAGTGCTCTTCCGAGAACCCTTAAACCCGGCCTGACCTGATGAGGCCCATGACAGCGCGTTCCCTTGTGTGTCCGTAATGGTCACGATCGTATTGTTGAACGTGGAGCGGATGTGCGCGGTGCCCCTGTCCACGTGACGCCGATCACGGCGCCTTGTCTTCTGTGTGCGTCGGCTAGGCATATTTCCTTGGATTCCCTCCTAAACTGTCTGTTTCCCTATTTCTTGCGTTTGGCGCCCACGGTGCGCCGCGGCCCCTTGCGCGTTCGGGCGTTGGTTTTGGTCCGCTGCCCCCGCACCGGCAATCCGCGGCGGTGACGCAGGCCCCGGTACGTGCCAATGTCGATGAGGCGCTTGATGTTCAGCTGCACTTCCCGCCGCAGGTCACCCTCTACCCGGTACTCCGTATCAACGATTTGCCGGATCCGCGCGACTTCATCCTCTGTCAAGTCCCGGACACGCGTGTCCCCGTCGACCTGGGTCCTCGTTAAAATCTTACGGGATGCCGACAACCCAATCCCGTAAATGTATGGCAATGCGGCTTCCACCCGCTTGTCGCGGGGCAAATCTATTCCTGCAATTCGTGCCACCCTCAAACTCCTCCTTGTGACGGTTTGCCCTATTATCCCTGCGCTTGTTTGTGCTTAGGATTTTCGCAGATGACCAACACCCGGCCATGCCGCTTGATAACCTTACACTTTTCGCAGATAGGCTTGACAGATGCTCTGACCTTCATCTGGAACACTCCTTCCCTTATAGCCTCACTTGTACCGATAGGTGATTCTTCCGCGAGTCAGGTCATAGGGAGATAGTTGCACCGTAACCTTGTCGCCCGGCAAGATCTTGATAAAGTGCATGCGGATCTTCCCTGAAATGTGCGCAAGCACTTTGTGTCCGTTGGAAAGCTCTACACGGAACATTGCGTTGGGCAATGGTTCGATGACCGTCCCCTCGACCTCTATCGCGTCTTCTTTCGACACTCAAGTTCCCCCCTTCATCACTTCTTGGCGCTTCACACCCGTTCTCCTATATTTCCCAACCGCCCCGAAAACAAACATGAATACAGCATCCGATCTATTATACCGGAATTCACGTCTCAATTCGAGTTAAAATTTCTGGGCCATCGGGATTGATGAAAATGGTATGCTCAAAATGCGCTGACAAAGACCCGTCCCGTGTCACCACGGTCCATCCGTCGTCAAGGACGTCCACATCGTAGCGGCCAATGTTGACCATGGGCTCGATCGCGATCGCCAGTCCGGGCTTGAGCAGAATCCCCCGCCCCGCCGGTCCGTAATTGGGTACCTGGGGATCCTCGTGCATCTGATGCCCGATGCCGTGCCCCACATAATCACGGACCACGGAAAAACCGTATTTCTCCACATGAGCCTGGACCGCATGTGAGATATCACCAAGGTGTCCCCCTGGCTGAGCCGCTTTGATGCCCTCGTACAGCGATTCCTCTGTCACCTTCAGGAGCAGTGCCGCAGTTTCATCTGGGGGTTCCCCCACGAAGGTGGACAGTGCGGCATCCCCTACAAACGTATCAACGACCGCGCCAAGGTCGAGACTGACCAAGTCGTGCTCCTTCAGCCGACGGCTGCCAGGAATGCCGTGCACCACCTCGTGGTTAACCGAGATGCAGACACTCGCGGGGTAGCCGTGGTACCCTTTAAAAATCGGCACCCCGCCCCGACCCCGAATCTCCTCATCAGCGATGGCATCCATTTCCCTTGTGGTCACACCCGCCACCGCGGCCGCCTTAAGAATCTGCAACACCTCGGCAACCACAAGACCCGCCCGGCGCATTTTTTCTTTGTCACGGTGACTCTTCAGTTCAATCATCCACAGCCTCCACAATCCCGACGATCGCAGCAGTGACGTCCGTCACCGGTCCGTTCCCGTCAACTTCATGCAACAGGCCCCGCGACCGGTAAAATTCAATCAGCGGAGCAGTTTGCTCGTGATATACCCGCAAGCGGGTCTCCACGGTGTCAGGCTCGTCATCGGCACGCTGCACGAGACGGCCCCCGCATGCACTGCACACATCGGCCGTAACCGGCGCGTCAAACTCGACATGGTACCCAGCGCCGCAATCCACACAGACCCGGCGCCCCACCAGGCGCCTCACCAGAAGAGTGTGGGCCACGTTGATATAAATGACCGCCTGCAAGGCGGCGTGCCGCTGTTCCAGCATATGGGTCAGCGCATAGCCCTGGGCAATGTTGCGCGGGAAACCGTCCAAAATAAATCCCCGGGCGGTATCCCCCTGATTGAGGCGGTCCTCCACCATCGCTTCCGTCACGTTGTCCGGAACCAGCAGCCCCTCATTCATGAAGTTCCGCGCCTTTTGTCCCAGCGCCGTATTATCCGCCAAATTCTGGCGAAAGATATCGCCGGTGGAAATGTGCGGGATGCCATAGCGCTCACTCAACACGGCTGCCTGAGTGCCTTTACCGGCCCCGGGGGACCCCAGCATCACCAAGTTCAGCATATGGACCACCTCATTTCATAAACCCCTGATACTGCTTCATCAACATTTGCGCCTGCATCTGTTTCAGCGTATCGAGCGCCACACCGACAATGATCAGGAGAGACGTTCCTCCAAAATACATGCCGCTGACCCCCATGCCCATGGTCACGAAACTGGGCAATATAGCGACGATGCCAAGAAACAACGCCCCGATGAGCGTCAGGCGCCCGCTTACTTTCGCCAGATACTCAGCCGTGGGGCGACCGGGCCGGATACCGGGAATGTAGCCGCCGCCCTTCTTCAGGTTATCAGCCACATCGTCCACCTTGAAAACCACCTGCGTATAGAAGAACGTAAACACCACCACCAGCAAAAACTCGGCCGCTATATAGATTGGCGACGTGAAGCCGAAGTTGTGCTCCAGCGCTGTGACCCATCCGCCCTTAAAAAACTGCCCCACGGTGTAAGGCAAGATCAATAGGGAAATGGCGAAGATCACGGGGATGACTCCGGCCTGGTTGACCCGGATTGGCAGATGAGTCGACTGCCCCTGATACATCCGCCGACCCACAACCCGTTTGGGATACTGCACCGGGATCTTCCTCTGACCCTCGTTCACATATACCACGGCGGCAATAATCGCCACCGCAATGATGAGAAAGATAATGATTTTAGGCCAGCTCACAATGCCCGCTTGAATGTATTTGTACAGTTGCTCAACCCCATAGGGGAGGCGCGAGATGATTCCGAAAAACACCAAAAGGGAAATGCCATTCCCCACCCCTTTGTCGGTGATCTCCTCGCCAACCCACATTAAGATGGTGGAGCCCGTCAACAAAAGCATCGCGGTCAGCAACAGTGAACCCACATCATGATGGATGTACGCAAATTCTCCGTGCGAAGAGTATCCGTAGAGATAATAGGCAATGCCCAGCGACTGCAAACTTCCCAGTCCCAACGAAAGCCAGCGCGTGACCTTCGTCATCTTCTTCTGACCTTCTTCGCCCTCCTTGGACCATTCTTCCACGGAGGGGATGACTACGGTCATCAACTGCATGATAATGCTGGCATTGATATATGGAATGATACTCAGGGCAAAGATGGACAGCGTAGCCGTGGCACCGCCAGAGAACAGGTTTAACAACGCAAAGATGGTTGCTCCGTGTGTAAAGAGGCTCTGAATGACAGAGGCGTGGACGCCCGGAATTGGAATATGGGCGCCCACTCTAAACACCACCAGCATCAATAGCGTAAACAAGATCCGCTTGTTCAGTTGCGACGACCGAAACGCATTCATCATGTTTTGAGCCATCTCAAATCACCTCGGCTCGTCCGGAAACCGCCTCGATCTTTTCCTTGGCTGACTTGGAAAACGCATTCACTTGCACAGTCAGGGCGCGGTCTAACTCTCCTTCACCGAGAATCTTCACGGGCAAATTGCGCCGCACTAAACGCTGCTGCTTAAGCAGGGCCACTGTCACCACAGTCTCTGCGTCGAACCTGCCGAGGTCGCCCACGTTCACGATCTCATATTCGACACGAAAGGGATTTTTAAATCCCCGCTTAGGTAAGCGCCGCTGCAAGGGCATCTGCCCTCCCTCAAATCCGGGGCGAATGCTTCCTCCGGAACGAGCCTTCTGGCCTTTGCTGCCACGTCCCGCTGTCTTACCCAGTCCGGACCCCAAACCTCTGCCGCGGCGCGTCTTCTTTTGATGACTGCCGGGTATTGGCTGTAGTTCATGAAGCCTCATTTCGTACCCTCCTCCCCATCCGGAACTTCTTCGACTTTCACCAGGTGCCGAATTTTGTGCACCATCCCGCGTATGGAGGCATTGTCTTCGAATTCGACGGTCCGCCACATCTTGCGAAGCCCGAGGCGGCTCGCTGTGTCCTTCTGCTCCTGGGCGTAGCCGATGGCACTTTTCACCAGCGTTATGCGCAGTTTAGCCACGATGCGCCCCTCCTAACACCTCTTGCACAGTCCTGCCGCGCAGCTTGGCAACCCGCGCCGCCTTCTTCAGTTGGCTTAATCCCTGCATCGTCGCAGCCACGACATTGTTCGGGTTGGAAGTGCCAAGGGACTTGGTAAGCACATCCCTCACCCCAGCGGCTTCCAGCACGGCACGCACGGGACCGCCAGCGATCACTCCGGTTCCGGGCGCCGCCGGCTTGATAAGGACCCGACCCGCCCCGAATATCCCGATAACCTGATGCGGCACCGTCACGCCAAGGCGCGGCACGGTAATCATAGACTTCTTGGCATCCTCCACACCCTTGCGGATAGCTTCAGGGATTTCTGTAGCCTTGCCGAGGCCTACCCCAACCCGCCCATTTTCATCGCCGACCACCACTAGGGCGCTGAAACTGAATCGCCGTCCACCCTTTACCACTTTGGCGACACGGTTAATGGCGACAACCTTTTCCTTAAACTCGCTGACTGCTCTAGAATCCTGATTCTGGGCTCCTGGCCGTGCCATAATGTCCCCCCTGTTCCTTAAAATTCAAGACCGGCTGCTCTGGCCGCGTCGGCCAAAGCCTGCACCCGTCCATGATACCGGTATCCACCCCGGTCAAACACCACTTTGCTGACGCCCTGTGCCCGGGCTCGCTCTGCAACCAGGCGTCCCACTTCACGGGCCTTTGCGACCGTGAGCCGACCTTCCATCGTGCCAAACACCTTCTCCAACGTTGACGCAGCCGCCAAGGTCTGCCCCTTGGAGTCATCAATAACCTGTGCGTAAATGTTGAGATTGGAGCGATAGACATTAAGGCGCGGCCGTTCCGGCGTGCCTACCACCTTGCCCCGAATACGGAAGTGACGCTTTTTGCGGGCCGCGTTCCTGTCGAATCGTGTATACACGCCTATTCCCTCATTTCTTTCCGGTCTTCCCGACCTTGCGGATAATCTTCTCACCTTGATAGTGGATGCCTTTTCCCTTATACGGCTCAGGGGGTCGCACCCCGCGAATTCGGGCCGCTGTAGCGCCCACCGCTTCCTTGTCAAATCCCTTGACATAGATGTTGGTGGGGTTCGGCACGTCAAACTCGATCCCCGCTGGCGGTTCAATGTTGACTGGGTGCGAAAACCCTACCGCCAGCACCAAGTTCTGTCCTTGTTTGGATGCACGGTATCCTACCCCCGCCATCTCCAGATGCCGCTGAAAGCCTTGGGACACGCCCTCGACCATATTGGCTATAAGTGTCCGGGACAAACCCCATTGCGCGTGCGCCATCGGACTGTCGTCGCGGGGCGTTACCCGAATTTCACTTCCCGTCATCTCTAGCTCAACTTCCGGCCGCAAAGTCCTCTGAAGCTGGCCTTTGGGACCATTCACGCGGACCGTCATGTCATCAATGACAACGGTCACGCCCGCAGGCACCGCAATAACCTTCTTACCTATCCGTGACATTCGGTATCCTCCCCTTCAGCTGGTCTGCTCACCATACAAAGCAGAGCACTTCGCCGCCCACACGGACTTCGCGAGCCTGCTTCTCGGTCATCACGCCGTGCGAAGTCGACAGCACCGCAATGCCCAGTCCGCCCAGTACGCGGGGAAGCTGGTCATGCCCGGCATAGACGCGCAGTCCAGGCCGGCTTATCCTCTTCAGGCCGGTAATCACGCGCTCGCGGTTGGGCCCATATTTAAGATGCAGCCGGATCACTCCGTGCTTGCCGTCCTCAACCATTTCATAGTCCCGGACAAATCCCTCTTGCTTCAGAATGTGAGCCAGAGCTCGTTTCATCTTGGAATCAGGCACATCCACGTGCTCACGGTAGACCACGTTCGCGTTCCGAATCCGGGTTAACATATCTGCTATCGGATCAGTCACTTAGACCCTCCTTTCCCTTACCAGCTAGCCTTGCGCACGCCGGGTATTTCGCCTTGATGGGCCATTTGCCGGAAGCATAAGCGGCAGAGTCCAAAATCTCCGATATAGCCATGCGGACGTCCGCAGACTTGGCAGCGGTGATACTGGCGGACCTTGTACTTTGCAGTGCGCTTAGCCTTAGCAATTAATGATTTCTTTGCCATGTCATCCCTCCTATCGTTGTGGCGTGAAGGGCATCCCTAGCATCGCGAGCAGCTCTTTTGCCTCTTCATCGGTCGTAGCGCTGGTCACCAGCGTAACATCCATTCCGCGCACTTTCTCCGTTTTGTCGTACTCGACCTCCGGAAAAATAATCTGCTCACGCACCCCTAAGGTGTAACTGCCCCGCCCGTCAAATCCCTTGGTGGACACCCCACGGAAGTCCCGCACCCGCGGCAGCGCCATGAAAAACAGCTTTTCAATAAAGTCGTACATCCTCTGACCGCGCAGCGTGACTTTGCACCCAATCGGCATGCCTTCCCGCAGCTTGAAAGACGCAATCGACTTTTTCGCCTTGGTAATGAGCGGCCTCTGCCCCGTAATGGCTGCCAGGTCATGCACCGCAGCATCCATGAGCTTGGGGTTGGCGATGGAATCGCCCACACCCATGTTGACGACCACCTTTACGACCTTCGGCACATTCATCGGATTGCTGTATTTAAACCGCTCCATCAGACGCGGTACAATTTCCTGTTCGTACCGGTCCTTCAGCTCTGACTCCACAGCCATGGTCAACCCCCTGTTCCATATCTCCTGGCACTACTCTATAGCAGCCCCGCAGTGCTTGCACTCGCGCACTTTCTTGCCGTTGTCCAAAAACTTGTGGCCGACGCGGGTGGGCTTCTTGCACGACGGACAGATCACCATTACATTGGATACATGCACTGGCGCTTCCATCGAAATAATCCCGCCCTGCGGATACTGTTGCGTTGGCTTTTGATGCTTCTTCATCAAATTGATCTTTTCAATCACAACCCGGTCTTCCTTCGGGATTGACCGGATGATCTTGCCTTGCTTCCCCTTGTCCTTGCCTGCAAGCACCTTGACTAAATCACCTTTTTTGACGTGCACCCTAGTCCCTCCTTCCTGAATTTGCTGCGTGCCTTAGAGCACCTCAGGTGCTAGGGAAATAATCTTCATGAAGTCATGCTCGCGCAGCTCCCGAGCCACCGGTCCAAAAATACGCGTGCCCCGGGGCTCCTTCTCTTCCCCGCGCAAAATCACCGCGGCATTTTCGTCGAACTTGATGTACGACCCGTCCGTGCGGCGTTTGCCCGTCTTGGTACGGACAATCACGGCTTTGACGACATCGCCCTTCTTCACGACCCCGCCCGGCGCGGCCTCCTTAACAGCGGCCACAATAATGTCCCCGATGTTTCCGTAGCGGCGAAACGACCCTCCCAGCACACGAATGCACATAATTTCTTTGGCACCCGTATTGTCAGCAACTCCCAGACGGGTTTGCGGCTGTATCATTCTTTCTCCTCCTCCCCCTAGAAACCGTCTGACAATCTACTGCAGGTCATCCGCGTGCCGCACAATCTCCACAACACGCCAATGCTTTTCTTTGGACAGTGGGCGGGTTTCCATGATCCGCACCTTATCGCCCGTCCGGCACTCATTTTCTTCGTCATGCGCCTTGTACCGCTTCGTCCGGCGCATCGTCCGGCCGTAAAGAGGGTGCCGCACTAAAGACTCGACCGTGACGACGACGGTTTTATTCATCTTGTCGCTCACCACGGTGCCCTCGCGCACCTTCCGCTTGCCTGTCGGCTGATCCATCAGATTCTCTCCTCCTAATCCGCGTCCCGCGTCAACTCACGCTCGTGCATAATCGTGTGCACCCGCGCGATGTCCTTGCGGACCTGGCGCACACGCATCGGGTTGTCCAACTGCGCCGTGGCGAGCTGGAACCGAAGCCGGAAAAGTTCCTCTTTCAGCGCCCGCAGTTTTCCTGTGAGCTCGTCCTGGCTTAAGTCCCGTATTTCTTTAGGCTTCATGCGCACTCTCCCCTGACTCCTCGCGTTTTACAAACCGCGTTCTAATGGGCAGCTTATGGGCAGCCAGCCGCATTGCCTCACGCGCCACGTCCTCCGGCACCCCGGCCAGTTCGAACATGATGCGCTGGGGCTTGACCACGGCTACCCAGAATTCCACGTTCCCCTTACCACTGCCCTGCCGGGTTTCCGCAGGTTTCTTGGTGACAGGCTTGTCGGGAAATATGGTAATCCATACCTGGCCACCGCGGCGGATGTACCGTGTCAAGGCGACTCGCGCCGCTTCAATCTGCCGGTCCGTAATCCACGCGGGCTCCAACGCTTGCAACCCGTATTCCCCGAACACGACCTTAGTGCCGCGGTGGGCCTGCCCTTTCATCCGACCCCGGTGCATCTTGCGGTACTTGGTCCGTTTAGGCTGCAACATTTAACGCACCCCCTCTGGTACGGCACCCACACGTTTCTTGGCGGCGGGAAGAACCTGGCCCTTGAAGATCCAGACCTTGACCCCGATGATGCCGTACGTCGTGTGAGCCTCCGCAAACCCGTAATCAATATCAGCGCGCAGGGTATGCAAAGGAATCGAGCCCTCCCATGTCCATTCCCGCCGGGCAATTTCTGTCCCGCCGAGACGGCCGCTGACCATAATCTTGATGCCCTTGACACCGCTCTGGCGCATCGACCGCGTCAGCGACTGCTTCATCGCCCGCTTGAACGCAATCCGCCGCTCCAGCTGACTGGCTACATTCTCGGCCACGAGCTGGGCGTCCGCATCAGGAGCCTTCACTTCCAGGATGTTTAGGTTCACGGTCTTGCTGCTGATCCGCTCCAGCTCCTTGCGCAGCGCTTCCACGCCCACGCCGCCTTTGCCAATCACCATACCGGGCTTGCCCGTGTGCACCGACACCTTCAACTTGTTCGCCGCTCCGCGTTCAATCTCTACCCGCGAAATTCCGGCCGTGTGATGCCTTTTCTTTACGTAGCGCCGTATAGCCAGATCCTCACCCAACAATTGCGGGGTGTCCTTTTTGGTCCCGAACCAGCGCGAATCCCAGTCTTTCACAATTCCGAGCCGCAGACCTTTCGGGTGTACTTTTTGCCCCATGATCTCCTCCTAGCTGTTATGCCTGGGTCGCAGCACAACCGATATATGACTCGTGCGCTTCAGGATTGAAAATGCTTGCCCCCGACTCCGTGGATGAATGCGTTTCAGCGTTGGTCCACCGTCCACCCACACTGCATGCACGTATAGATCGTCCGCAGCCATATCGAAGTTGTGCTGGGCGTTCGCTACAGCGCTCTTCAGAAGCTTCGCCAAAATGGACGACGCCCTTTTGGGCGTGTGCCGCAGAATCGCTTCAGCGTCCCCGATATTTTTGCCGCGGATCAGATCCACAACGATGCGCACCTTGCGCGGTGAAATGCGGACATGGCGCACATAAGCGCGAGCTTCCGCTACGTCTGCCATTATAGCCATCTCCCTATTTCAGAGCTGTGGACCGTTCAGCTTTGTCGCCATGACCCTTAAAGGTGCGGGTGGGAGCAAATTCGCCAAGCTTGTGGCCAACCATCTCTTCTGTAATGTAAATCGGCACGTGCCTCCGGCCGTCGTGAATGCCAATCGTGTGTCCCACCATATCCGGAATGACGGTGCAGGCGCGGGCCCAAGTCTTCAAAACCCGCTTATCATTCTTCGCGTTCATGGTTTCGATTTTCTTCAGGAGCTTGGCATCGACGTACGGGCCCTTCTTTGTCGAACGACTCATACTCTACCTCCCTAGATTCCGCCGGCGCACGATCAACCGGTCTGATGCCTTATGCCGCTTGCGGGTCTTCTTGCCCATGGCTACTTTTCCCCACGGCGTCATCGGGTGTTTGTGACCGACAGGCGCCTTGCCCTCGCCGCCGCCGTGCGGGTGGTCCACCGGGTTCATTGCGCTTCCGCGCACCGTCGGCCTCCAGCCCTTCCAACGGTTCCGGCCAGCCTTGCCGATGCTGATGTTCTCATGCTCCACGTTGCCGACCTGCCCGATCGTCGCCCGGCAGGTGACCGGCACTCGGCGCAGTTCTCCCGAGGGCAGCCGCAAAAGCGCATGTTTGCCTTCTTTAGCCGCCAATTGTGCCGAGGTGCCAGCAGACCGCGCCATCTGGGCGCCCTTGCCAGGGGTGAGCTCGACGTTGTGCACGATAGTGCCCACGGGGATGTCCTGCAGCTGCAGGGCATTGCCCGGCTTGATATCTGCCTCGGACCCCGCCACGACGGTATCCCCGACCTTTAGTCCGACAGGGGCCAGGATATAGGCCAGTGTCTCGTCCGTGTACTTCAACAGCGCAATCCGCGCGGTGCGGAACGGGTCGTACTCGATGGACATGACTTCCGCGGGGATATTCTCCTTGGTCCGCTTGAAGTCGATCCTCCGGTATACGCGCTTGGTGCCGCCGCCCCGGTGCCGCGTGGTAATCCGGCCGTAGTTGTTGCGTCCCGCCTTGCGTGACCGACCCTCTGTAAGGGACTTCTCGGGAACTGTTTTGGTAATCTCCTCGAAGGTAGACACAGTCATGTGCCGCACACCAGGAGAGGTCGGTTTCATCTTGCGAACTGCCACGATCCTGCCTCCTTAATGTTACACGCCCTCGAAAATGTCGATAGAGTCCCCGGGAGCCAGCGTGACAATAGCCTTCTTGCGCCGGGCCGTCCGCCCCACGATGTTGCCGCGCCGCTTCTCTTTGCTAGGCCGCCACAAGGTGTTGACTTTCGTAACGTGTACTTTGAAAATCTCTTCGATAGCGTAGCGGATTTCCACTTTGTTAGCAGACGTCGCCACGATGAAGGTGTACTTGTTCTCACCCATCCGGTCCGTCGCTGCTTCTGTCACCAGCGGGCGGACGATGATGTCATATGCTGTCTTCACTTTGTGAACACCTCTTCCACCCGTGCAATGGCGTCTTCGTCGAAGACGATCCGGTGATAGCGGAGCAGGCTATAAACATTCAGGCTGTCCGTGGTAACCGTATGCACATTCTTGAAGTTCCGCGCCGAAGCCTTGAAGTTCTCATCGGGCTGCGCCGTGATGAATAGCACGTTGGTTCCCAAGTCCAAGGTCCGCAGCAACTCCGCGACCTGTTTGGTCCGCCGCTCGCCGAAAGTCAGCTTCGTGACGACTTTCAATTCGGCTGCGTCCAACTTGGCGCTGAGGGCCTGCCGGATGGCTGCCCGCCGCATCTTGCGAGGGAACTTCTGCGTATAGTCCCGGGGATGCGGTCCAAACGTAACACCGCCATGACGCCACAACGGCGACCTCGTGGTGCCAGCCCGGGCACGTCCCGTGCCCTTCTGCCGCCACGGCTTGCGTCCGCCGCCGCGCACATCCGACCGGCGTTTGGTGTCGGCCGTGCCTGAGCGCTGATTGGCCTGAAACGCAACCACGGCCTGATGCAGCAGGGACCGGTTGACAGGGACAGCGAAGACCGTGTCCAACAGCTCGCGCTGGCCGACAATCTGCCCGCTTAAGTCATATACGTCGACTTTTGGCATGGATTACACCGCCCCTTTCCGGTTTCGCACCGAGTCACGAACCATTACCAGTGACCCCTTGGGTCCCGGTACCGCCCCGTGAATCAGCAACAGGTTCCGGTCCGCATCCACCCGCTCGATCCGCAGCCGCAGTGTCGTGACCCGCTTGTGGCCCATCCGTCCGGGCAGCTTGCGGCCCGGGTGCACCCGTCCGCCACCGCCAGAAGTCCTAGCTCCCAATGACCCCACGCGCCTGTGGTACTTCGAACCGTGCGTCGTCGGGCCCCGGTGAAATCCCCAGCGCTTGATGACGCCCGCAAAGCCCTTGCCTTTGCTGGTGCCGATCACATCCACAATGTCTCCGGCCGCAAAGGCTTCTTCGACTTTGTGCAACGTTCCCGGTTCCAAGTCCAAGGCTCCGGGCATGCGGAACTCCCGCAGGTAGCGCACGGGTTCCACACCCATTTGTTCAAAGTCCTTGCGCTGCGGCTGCGCTACTTTATGCGGCCGCACCGCCCCGACACCCAGTTGCACGGCGTCGTAGCCTTCCTTAGCCACTGTGCGCCGGCGCACCACGCGGTTGGGTTCCGCCAGCACTACCGTGACAGGCACCGCAAGACCTTCGTCATCAAACACTTGGGTCATGCCGAGCTTTATGCCAATGATTCCCTTCATAATATCCTCCCGCCTACAGCTTAATCTCGATGTCGACTCCGGCCGGAAGATCCAGACGCATGAGCGCGTTGACCGTTTTCTGGCTGGGATCCATGATGTCTATCAGACGCTTATGGATCCGGCGCTCAAACTGCTCACGTATATCCTTCTCCCCGTTGGGCGCGGTCAAGACGGTGTAAATTTTCTTCTCGGTCGGCAACGGCACCGGACCGGATACGGCGGCGCCATTGCGCCGCGCCGTATCCACGATCTTTGCCGCCGACTGGTCCAAAACCTCGTAATCAAAGGCCTTGAGCCGGATCCTTATCTTTTGCTGGGCCACTGTCCGTCCCCCTTGCTTATAATAAAATCTGGGTTACAACACCAGCGCCCACTGTCCGGCCGCCTTCGCGAATAGCGAAGCGCAAGCCGTCTTCCATGGCGATTGGCGCGATGAGTTCCACTTCCATCTGAATGTTGTCACCGGGCATCACCATTTCCACGCCTTCAGGCAGTTGGACCACGCCTGTGACGTCCGTCGTCCGGAAGTAGAACTGAGGGCGGTACCCGTTGAAGAAAGGCGTGTGACGGCCCCCTTCTTCTTTCGAGAGCACATACACCTCAGCTTTGTACTTGGTGTGCGGGTGAATGCTGCCGGGCTTTGCAAGCACCTGGCCGCGCTCGACTTCCTCTTTGTCTACACCGCGCAGCAAACATCCGATGTTGTCTCCGGCCACCGCCTGGTCTAGGGTTTTGCGGAACATCTCGACGCCGGTTACCACGGTTTTCTTGGCCGTAGCCACGAGACCGACAATCTCAACTTCTTCTCCGACCTTCACCGTACCGCGCTCGACACGGCCCGTAACAACTGTGCCCCGTCCGGTAATGGACATCGTGTCCTCCACCGGCATCAGGAATGGACGGTTGATGTCGCGCTCAGGGGTAGGAATGTAGTCATCGACCGCATCCATCAGGTCCCAAATCTTGCCACACCATTCGCAGTCGCGCTTGCCGCAGCCGCATTCCAACGCCCTCAAGGCAGAACCCGCCACCACTGGAATATCGTCGCCGGGGAATTCATAGCTGGTCAGCAGTTCCCGCACTTCGATTTCAACCAATTCCATGAGCTCGGGGTCATCCACCATGTCGGACTTGTTAAGGAACACCACGATGCTGGGCACACCGACCTGACGCGCGAGCAGGATATGCTCCCGGGTCTGAGGCATCGGACCGTCCGCAGCGGATACCACCAGAATCGCTCCGTCCATCTGCGCCGCGCCGGTAATCATGTTTTTGACGTAGTCTGCGTGGCCTGGGCAGTCGACGTGCGCATAGTGCCGCTTGTCGGTTTCATACTCAACGTGCGCAGTGGCAATGGTAATGCCGCGCTCACGCTCTTCAGGAGCGCCGTCGATTTGGTCGTACGCAGTGTACTGGGCCTGACCCTTGGTGGACAGGACACGGGTAATTGCTGCCGTCAAAGTCGTCTTGCCGTGGTCGACATGGCCAATCGTTCCGACATTTACGTGGGGTTTGGTGCGCTCGTATTTCTTCTTCGCCATTGGTAAATCCTCCTCATTGACAGTGTGGTGCCGCCTGAACCTTAATGCTTGGCTTTAATAACCTGCTCAGTGACGTGGCGGGGCGCCTCATCATAGTGGGCAAACTGCATCGTGAAGGTTCCGCGGCCCTGCGTGCGCGAGCGCACGTCCGTGGCGTAGCCAAACATTTCCGCTAAGGGCACAAACCCGCGGATAGCCTGGGCACCGCCTGGTCTCGGGTCCATTCCTTCGATGCGTCCGCGCCGCGAGTTCAAGTCTCCAATCACGTCGCCCATGTACTCATCCGGCACAACGACCTCGACCGCCATAATGGGTTCGAGCAGGACAGGATTGGCCTTTTGCGCCGCGGCTTTGAATCCCATAGAGCCCGCGATTTTAAATGCCATTTCACTCGAGTCCACTTCGTGGTAAGAGCCGTCAAATAGTGTAACACGAACATCAAGAACGGGGTATCCTGCAAGCACGCCCGAGCCCGTCGCTTCCCGCACCCCAGCTTCAACGGCCGGAATGTACTCGCGGGGCACGACGCCACCGACGATCTTGTTGACGAATTCAATGCCTTGGCCTGGTTCTAGGGGTTCAACCCGAACCCACACGTGGCCGTATTGACCGCGGCCTCCGCTTTGCCGGATGAATTTCCCTTCCGCCTCGACCGTTTTGCGCAGGGTTTCACGGTATGCAACCTGCGGTTTGCCGACATCCGCCTGCACCTTAAATTCTCGCAGGAGGCGGTCCACAATGATTTCTAGATGAAGCTCTCCCATGCCGGCGATAATCGTCTGGCCAGTCTCCTGGTCGGTGAACATCCGGAACGTCGGGTCTTCCTCGGCCAATTTGGATAGCGCGGTCCCCATTTTATCCTGGTCCGCCTTGGTCTTCGGCTCAATGGCCACCGAAATCACAGGTTCCGGAAAGACCATGGTTTCCAGCAAAATTGGGTTCTGCTCATCAGCCAGCGTGTCGCCGGTGGTGGTGTCTTTCAGGCCGACCGCTGCGGCGATATCGCCGGCATACACAGTCTCCAGCTCTTCACGGTGGTTGGCGTGCATCTGCAGAATTCGCCCGATGCGCTCGCGCCGGCCCTTGGTTACGTTGTACACGTAGGATCCAGCCGAGAGGGTCCCGGAGTATACCCGGAAGAAAGCCAACTTGCCCACAAAGGGATCCGTCATAATTTTGAACGCCAGCGCCGAAAACGCTGCCGAATCTGACACATCACGGGTGAGTTCCTCGCCGGTGACCGGGTCGTGGCCCTTCACAGCGCCAACATCGAGGGGCGAGGGCAGGTAATCCACCACCGCATCAAGAAGAGGCTGAACCCCCTTGTTGCGGTAGGACGAGCCGCAGAGCACGGGAACCAGCTGGTTGGCCAGTGTGCCCTTGCGCAGCGCCGCACGGATTTCGTCCTCGGACAGCTCCTCGCCATCCAGGTACTTTTCCATGAGAGCGTCATCCATGTCCGCCGCCGCCTCCAGGAGGATCTGGCGATGCGCGATGCAGTCGGCTTCGAGCTCCTCAGGAATCGCCATGTATTCGCCGGTGGTGCCCAATTCATCTTCGTACAGATAAGCCTGCATCTTGAGGAGGTCAACAATCCCGCGAAAATGGTCTTCCGCGCCCCACGGCCACTGCACCGCCACGGGATTGGCTCCGAGACGGCCCCGAATCTGGTTGATGGTGTTTTGGAAGTCCGCGCCGATGATGTCCATCTTGTTGACGTAGGCGATGCGGGGCACCCGGTATTTGTCTGCCTGGCGCCACACGGTCTCCGACTGTGGCTCCACCCCGCCTTTGGCGTCAAAAACGGCGATAGCGCCATCTAGAACGCGTAAGGACCGCTCCACTTCAACTGTGAAGTCCACGTGGCCGGGCGTGTCGATAATATTGATACGGTGCTCGCGCCATGCGGCCGTTGTGGCAGCAGACGTGATGGTGATGCCCCGCTCTTGCTCCTGGACCATCCAGTCCATTGTTGCCGTGCCTTCGTGAACTTCCCCGATCTTATGGGTGCGGCCCGTGTAAAACAGAATACGCTCGGTGGTTGTGGTCTTGCCGGCGTCAATGTGGGCCATAATCCCGATATTCCGGGTTCGTTCCAAGGGAAACGCTCGAGCCATAACTGGGAAACTCCCTTCTTACCTTCGTGCTGTCCTACCCACAGAAATGGGTTACCAACGATAATGGGCGAAAGCCTTGTTGGCGTCCGCCATGCGGTGCATTTCGTCTCGCTTTTTCACGGCTCCCCCCGCACTTTGCGAGGCGTCCAGAATTTCATTGGCGAGGCGCTCATCCATAGTGCGCTCTTGGCGATTGCGGGCATATTGCACGAGCCAGCGGATGGCCAGCGACTGACGGCGTTGCGGACGCACTTCGATCGGCACCTGGTACGTCGCCCCACCCACACGCCGGGGTCTTACTTCCAGCAGGGGTGTGGTGTTCTTCACCGCCGCGTCAAAAACTTCCATCGCATCTTTTCCGCTCTTTTCGGCCACAATATCAAACGCGCGGTACACAATGTGTTCTGCAAGGTTCTTTTTTCCGTCGAGCATGACCTTATTGGTCAGGGCCGCGACGAGCGGGCTATTATAGACCGCGTCGGGAGTAATCTGGCGAACTCCCGCTGCTCCACGCCTAGGCAATGCGTTACCTCCCTCTTACTGCCACTCTTGTCTACTTCTTACCTGCCGGCTGATTCTTTTTGGCACCGTATTTGGACCGGCCCTGAGCGCGCTTCTGCACGCCACCCGCATCGAGCGTGCCACGGACGATGTGGTAACGGACGCCTGGCAAGTCTCGCACACGGCCTCCCCGCACCAGCACAACGGAATGCTCTTGAAGATTATGGCCAATTCCTGGAATATACGCAGTGATTTCTTCCCCGTTGGTAAGACGGACACGCGCCACTTTGCGCAGTGCAGAATTGGGTTTTTTGGGTGTCACGGTCTTTACGCTGATGCAGACGCCGCGTTTCTGCGGATTTCCGCGCAACGCAGGGGCCGTGGATTTCTTTGTCGTCTTCTTACGTCCATGGCGGATCAACTGATTAATTGTCGGCACTACCTTGACCCCCTTTCACCGGTCTGGCATTCATGCTCGTTCCGGCACTAGTGCTGCGCAAGCAGCACCTACTTCGATTCCGCACAATCGGCCAAGCTCATCCATAGTATCCACGTAGTCAATCGGAATGCTGCGGTTTTGGCTTTGAGTCGCAATGTCCTCAATGACACGGGCTTCGGCGTCTTTTGCGATGTACACATGCAGCGCCGTCCCATGGGCAATTTTCTTCAAAGTCTCCCGCATACCGACAACCCGGCGCCGATTGTCTCGCAGCGCGTCGATATCCATTGGTCTGGCCTCCCGGCGGTTACAGGCTTAGACACACTAGGGTATTTTATCACCGGAAAGGGGGCGTGTCAATTGACACGCCCCCTTTTGGCGGCTTTCTACTTGATCAGTTCGTTCTCGAACGGTGCCGTCGCGGGGTCGTCCGCCCCTTCGATCACCACGTTGCGATATCGCGACATGCCTGTGCCTGCTGGAATCAGCTTGCCGATGATCACGTTTTCCTTGAGGCCAAGCAGCGGGTCCCTCTTGGCCTTGATCGAGGCCTCGGTCAGAACCCGGGTGGTTTCTTGGAAAGACGCCGCTGACAGGAACGAATCGGTCGCCAGAGAGGCTTTGGTGATTCCCAGAACCACGGGCTTAGCCACTGCCGGGGTGCCCCCGCGCATGAGCACATCCGCGTTCTGGTCCTCAAAGTCGAACCGGTCTACCAAAGCGCCGGGAAGGAGCCCGGTATCTCCGGCTTCCTCGATTTTCACTTTCCGCATCATCTGGCGGACCATGACCTCAATGTGCTTGTCATTAATATCGACACCCTGCAGCCGGTAGACGCGCTGAACTTCTTGAAGCAGGTAGTTCTGAACCCCGCGGAGCCCGAGCACCCGCAAGAGGTCGTGCGGGTTGACCGAGCCTTCGGTCAGCTCCCCACCCTCTGCGATGTGGTCCCCGTCATGCACCTTGATGCGGGAGCCGAATGGGACCATATAGGCCTGGGCCTCGCTCTGCTCATCGTGAATGACGGTGATTTCACGGCGTCCCTTGTTTTCACCGATCTTCACGGTTCCGGACGCCTCCGCAATAATGGCCTGGCCTTTGGGCTTGCGCGCCTCAAACAGCTCCTCAACACGGGGCAGACCTTGGGTGATGTCGTCCCCGGCCACGCCGCCCATGTGAAAGGTGCGCATAGTGAGCTGCGTTCCCGGTTCGCCGATGCTCTGGGCGGCGATGATGCCAACGGCCTCACCAACCTCCACGATGCCCCCGCGCGCCAGGTTGCGGCCGTAACAGGCCACACACACGCCAAACCTGGACTGGCACGTCTGCACAGACCGGACTCTCAGTTCCTTAATCCCGGCATCCACAATCTCCTGGGCAATATCCTCCATAATAATCTCGTTGGCCTGGATAATCAGCGCGCCCGTTTCCGGATGGCGCACATCTTCGGGAACCACACGCCCGACCAAGCGGTCATAGAGCCCCTCGATAGTTTGCCCGCCGTCTTTGATCTCCGAGACCAGGGTGCCCTGAGTCGTGCCGCAGTCCATTTCCCGCACAATCACATCTTGGGCCACGTCCACCAGGCGGCGCGTCAGATAGCCCGAGTCTGCGGTCCGGAGCGCGGTGTCGGCGAGTCCCTTGCGGGCGCCGTGAGTCGACGTGAAATATTCGAGCACGGTCAGCCCTTCCCGGAAGTTTGCCCGGATTGGCAGTTCGATAATGCGTCCTGACGGGTCGGCCATCAGCCCGCGCATTCCCGCCAGCTGTGAGATTTGCTGCACGTTACCACGGGCCCCTGACGTCGCCATCATGTAGACCGAGTTGTTCTTGTCCAGCGTATCCATGAGCGCCTGAGTCACCCGTTCCTTAGCCCGGGTCCAGATGCCGATGACGCGTTCATACCTCTCGTCCCCCGTGATCAGGCCTCGGCGGTACTGACGGGTAACCTGCAGCACCTCTTCCTCCGCGTCCGCGAGGATCTGCTTTTTGGCGCCGGGAATGACGATATCCGACACCGCAATCGTCACTCCGGCCTTGGTGGCGAAATTGAAGCCCAAGGCTTTGATCCGGTCCAGCGTCTCCGCAGTGATATCGTTGCCGTAGGTGCGGAACAGATTGGCCACAATAGTGGCCAGTGCCTTCCGGCCCACCGTGTGGTCAATGAAGCGCAGTCCCTGCGGAAGCGCGTCGTTAAAGAGGAAGCGGCCCAGGGTCGATACCTGCTTGACTCCGTCATAGCGCATGGTAATGCGGGCATGCAAATCCAGTACTCCCTGCGAATAGGCCATCTCGCCCTCGGCCAGGTCAGCGAGGATCATGCCCTCGCCTTTGACGTTTTCTTTATCCATCGTCAGGTAGTAGGAGCCCAGCACCATGTCCTGGGTCGGCGTGACCACAGGCTGCCCGTCTTTCGGGTTGAGGATGTTCTGCGTCGACAGCATCAGCACGCGGGCTTCCGACTGCGCCTCCGCCGACAGCGGCACATGCACGGCCATTTGGTCGCCATCAAAGTCAGCGTTGTAGGCTGTGCAGACCAGCGGGTGAATTTGAATCGCCCGGCCTTCCACCAGCACAGGCTCAAAGGCCTGAATTCCCAGGCGGTGCAAAGTTGGCGCCCGGTTCAAGAGCACGGGGTGCTCTTTAATGACGTCTTCCAGCACATCCCAGACCTCGGGCCGGACTCGTTCCACCATGCGCTTGGCGGATTTGATATTGTGGGCATAGCCCTCGTTCACCAGCTTCTTCATCACAAACGGCTTGAACAGTTCAAGCGCCATCTCTTTAGGCAGACCGCACTGATGCATTTTCAGCTTCGGCCCCACCACAATCACCGAACGGCCCGAGTAATCGACCCGCTTCCCTAAAAGGTTCTGGCGGAACCGGCCCTGCTTGCCCTTCAGCATGTCGGACAGCGACTTGAGGGGACGGTTGCCTGGACCGGTCACCGGACGGCCGCGGCGGCCGTTGTCAATCAGAGCATCAACAGCCTCTTGCAGCATCCGCTTTTCGTTTCGGACAATAATGTCCGGCGCGCCAAGGTCCAAGAGCCTTTTGAGACGGTTGTTGCGGTTGATAACCCGGCGGTACAGGTCGTTCAGATCGGAGGTGGCAAACCGCCCTCCGTCAAGTTGCACCATGGGCCGCAGGTCCGGGGGAATGACCGGAATGACATCAAGAATCATCCAGTCGGGACGGTTGCCCGACTGCCGGAATGCCTCCACCACTTCCAGACGGCGGATGGCGCGGATACGGCGCTGGCCCGACGAACTGTTGAGCTCCCCGCGCAGTTCCTGCGAGAGACCCTCCAGGTCAAGTTCCGCCAACAGCTCTTTGACCGCTTCCGCTCCCATGCCGGCGCGGAAATGGGAACCATACTTCTCCCGGTACTCCCGGTATTCCGACTCGACCAGGAGCTGCTTTTTCATCAGCGGGGTCGTTCCCGGCTCAATGACCACATAAGCGGCAAAGTACAGCACTTTCTCCAAGGCCCGGGGCGACATGTCCAGAATCAGGCCCATGCGCGACGGGATGCCTTTGAAGTACCAGATGTGGGACACGGGAGCGGCCAGTTCTATGTGGCCCATGCGCTCCCGGCGCACCTTAGACCGCGTGACCTCCACACCGCAACGGTCGCAAACCACCCCTTTATAGCGAACGCGCTTATACTTTCCGCAATGGCACTCCCAGTCCTTGGTCGGTCCAAAAATCTTCTCGCAGAACAGTCCTTCACGCTCAGGCTTCAGTGTCCGGTAATTGATCGTTTCCGGCTTTTTCACTTCACCTTTTGACCATTCCCGTATCTGTTCAGGAGATGCCAGAGCAATGCGCATCGAGTCAAAGTGGTTTACATCTAACATCGAGTTGGATCCCTCCCGGTCTAGTAATCCTCGCCGTCTCCGCTGCCATCTCCGTCCGGGTCTTCGCTGCTGCCTTCATCGGGCGGTTCATCGAACTCAGAGTCCTCGGACCCCTTGCGGAGAATCGCATAGGCGTTTTCTGCCTGCTCGTCGAAGTTCATGCCGCGTCCCGGAGCAAACTCTTCGGGCCTGCCACCCTCTGTGTCTTCCATGAGACGGTGCAAGTCCTGGCCCTCCGTCTCCTCAATGGCCTCCGGCAGGAGATCAAATGTCCGCTGGTCATTAGCCGGTTCATCGTCCAATTCCCGCATCTCGATTTCCTCGTCATTCTCGTTGAGGATTTTGACATCCAGACCAAGACTCTGCAGTTCTTTAATGAGGACCTTGAAGGACTCCGGCACCCCAGGCTCGGGGACGTTCTCCCCTTTGACAATAGCCTCGTAGGTCTTCACCCGCCCAACCACGTCGTCGGATTTGACTGTCAGCAATTCCTGCAGGGTGTAAGCAGCCCCATAGGCCTCCAGCGCCCACACTTCCATTTCTCCAAAACGCTGCCCGCCGAACTGGGCTTTGCCCCCCAATGGCTGCTGCGTCACCAGCGAGTAGGGTCCCGTGGACCGGGCATGAATCTTGTCGTCCACCAGGTGGGCCAGTTTGAGCATGTAAACCACTCCCACCGTCACCTCGTTGTCAAAGGCTTCCCCGGTCCGCCCATCGTACAGGGGAGTCTTCCCGGAGGCCGGCAGGTGCGCGTCCTGAAACATGCGGGTGAGGTCTTCTTCACGGGCCCCGTCAAAGACCGGGGTCGCCACCTTCATCCCCAGCGCCCGCGCCGCCCAGCCCAAGTGGGTCTCTAGAACCTGTCCGATATTCATCCGGCTTGGCACGCCCAGTGGATTCAGCACAATTTCCACGGGAGTTCCGTCTGGAAGGAACGGCATATCCTCTTCAGGGAGAATGCGGGAAATGACCCCTTTGTTCCCATGCCGCCCAGCCATTTTGTCGCCTTCCGAAATCTTCCGTTTCTGCGCGATGTACACCTGGACCAGCTGATTCACGCCAGGCGACAGTTCGTCTCCCTGGTCACGGGTAAACACCTTCACATCCACGATGATCCCTGACTCGCCGTGGGGTACACGCAACGAGGTGTCACGGACTTCACGGGCCTTCTCGCCGAAAATAGCGCGCAGAAGGCGCTCCTCTGCGGTGAGCTCTGTCTCCCCTTTCGGGGTGACCTTGCCCACGAGCACATCGCCTGGCCGGACCTCGGCGCCGATGCGGATAATGCCGCGATCGTCAAGGTCTTTGAGCACTTCTTCTCCGACGTTGGGAATGTCGCGCGTGATTTCTTCTGGTCCGAGTTTCGTATCACGGGCATCACATTCATATTCTTCAATGTGAATCGACGTAAATACGTCATTCTTGACCAGTTTTTCACTGAGAAGAATCGCATCTTCGTAGTTGTAGCCTTCCCATGGCATGAAGGCCACCACCACATTGCGGCCTAGGGCCAATTCGCCCTTGTCGGTCGACGGACCATCCGCAATGATCTCCCCTGCCTCTACACGCTGCCCCTTGCGCACAATGGGCTTCTGATTGATGCACGTGCCCTGGTTGGACCGCGTGAACTTGAGCAGTTTGTACGTGGACATGGTGTGGTCATCATTTTTCACGGTAATCTGGTCGGCCTGGATGCGGTCGATCACCCCGTCCTTTTCACTGATGCTGACCACGCCGGAGTCCCGCGCCGCCTTGGCCTCCATGCCTGTGCCCACAACCGGAGAGTCGGGCACCAGCAAAGGCACCGCCTGCCGCTGCATGTTGGCGCCCATCAAAGCCCTGTTGGCATCGTCATGTTCCAGAAAGGGAATCAGCGCCGTGGCAATCGAGACCACCTGCTTTGGCGAGACATCCATGTAGTCGACCCGTTCCGGCGTCTCTTCCAGAATCTCATGGCGCGAGCGCACCGTGACCCGTGGAGCCACGAAATGGCCGTCATCGCTTAACGGCTCGTTGGCCTGGGCAATAACGGTGTCATCTTCTTCGTCGGCCGTCAGGTAAACAATCTCATCCGTGACCCGGCCATGGTCTTTGTCAACCTTGCGGTAGGGCGTCTCGATAAAGCCATAGGCATTGATGCGGGCAAATGTGGACAAGGATCCGATCAGACCGATGTTGGGACCTTCTGGGGTCTCAATGGGGCACATGCGCCCATAATGGGAATGGTGGACATCGCGCACTTCAAATCCTGCCCGCTCACGCGAGAGACCGCCCGGCCCCAGAGCGGAAAGCCGCCTCTTGTGGGTGAGCTCCGCCAGAGGATTGGTCTGGTCCATAAACTGCGAGAGCTGGGAAGACCCGAAAAACTCCTTCACGGCAGCCACGACTGGGCGGATATTGATCAGAGCCTGGGGGGTGATGGACTCAATGTCCTGAATTGTCATCCGCTCACGCACCACCCGCTCCATGCGGCTGAGACCGACCCGAAACTGGTTTTGCAGCAGTTCCCCTACCGAACGCAGGCGGCGATTGCCCAAATGGTCGATATCGTCCGTGGTCCCGATCCCCTCAAACAGGGTCGTCAAATAGTTGAAACAGGCTACAATATCTTCACGGGTGACCGTTTTCACAGTGCCGTCAGGCTGCCCGTTGGACACCACCATGACTTCTTCGCCATTGGCGAGCCCGACATGAATGGTCTTGACCTTGGCCGCGTCCAACGCAATGGCCTGCTCCCGCTCAATATGGTCGCCTTCGCGGGCCAGTATTTCCCCGGTGTCAGGGTGGACAATAGTCTCCATCGCCGTTGTGCCCACAATGCGGCGCCGCAGGGAGAGCTTCTTGTTGAATTTGTAGCGGCCCACGTTTGCCAGATCGTAGCGCTTGGCATCAAAAAACAGCGACTGCAGCAGGCTCTGCGCACTCTCTACGGTAGGGGGCTCACCGGGGCGCAAGCGCTTGTAGATCTCGATCAGCGCTTCCTCTTGGGTCTTGGCCGCGTCCTTGGACAGAGTGGTCTGGATGCGCTCGTCGTCCCCGACCGCCTCAATAATCTGCGCATCCGTGCCAAAGCCGAGAGCCCTGAGCAGAATGGTGGCGGGCAGTTTCCGGGTGCGGTCTATCCGCACCGACAAAACATCGTTGGAATCGGATTCAAATTCCAGCCAGGCTCCCCGGTTCGGAATCATGGTCGCAAAATACAGCCGCTTGCCCGACGGGTCAATCTGCTCGCCGAAGTAAACGCCAGGGGAGCGCACTAATTGGGAGACAATCACCCGCTCGGCGCCATTGATGATAAAGGTCCCTTTGTCCGTCATGAGCGGAAAATCCCCCATGAAAACATCTTGTTCCTTGACCTCTCCGGTCTCTTTGTTAATCAGGCGCACACGCACGTGCAGAGGAGCTGCAAAGGTCACGTCCCGGGCTTTACACTCTTCCACCGAATATTTTGGGGTCTTCAAATTGTAATCCACAAACTCTAAAATCAGATTGCCAGTAAAATCTTGAATAGGGGAGATGTCGCGGAACATCTCCCGCAATCCTTCGCGCAGAAACCACTGGTACGAATTCTGCTGAATCTCAATAAGATTGGGCATGTCAAGAACTTCGTTGATGCGCGCAAAAGACACCCGCTGCGGGTGCTCGGCTTGGAGAGGATAAGCCATTCACAGTCAGCTCCTTGTTCTGATTTAGGTCCCAATGGTTGCGCGGTTCGTTGCCGACACGTGTCAACTGTTGGTATGAATTGGCTTATAAAATATGGCAATTAAAAATAATATCACAAGCCCACCCCTAGGTCAAGAAATAAATTTCCTGACCCCGAGGAGGGCTAAACATGGCACACTTACTGCGCGACTATTTGACTTGAGCGGTTGCTCCCGCTTCTTCCAATTTAGCCTTCGCTGCATCGGCATCCGCCTTCGAAATCTTCTCCTTCACCGGCTTGGGAGCCCCGTCGACCAAAGCTTTCGCTTCTGTCAGAGAAAGACCAGTCAATTCACGAACGGCTTTGATAACCTGGACCTTTTTGTCGCCAGCGGCAGTCAGGATCACATCAAACTCTGTCTGCTCGACCTCTTCTGCTACTGGAGCCGCGCCGCCAGCCGCCGGAGCTGCTGCCATGGCGACAGGAGCTGCCGCCGTCACACCGAACTCTTCTTCCAATGCCTTGACTAACTGCGATAATTCTAGCACATTCATCTCTTTCACGGTTTCAATAATCTCTTCAACCTTGGCCATTAATTTTCCTCCTTAGATATCCTGAATGTTTCTCAGGCCTGTTCTTTTTGTTGGCGCACCTGGTCGAGGGCGCGCGCCAGATTTGTCATCGGTGCATTCAGCACCCAGACAAACTGCTGGATGGGAGCGTTCAGAGTTCCTACCAGCTTGCTTAGCAAGACTTCGCGGCTGGGAAGGTCCGCCAGTTCGCGGACACTCTGCGCCGATAGAGCCTGTTTTCCCAAGATTCCCGCTTTAATTTCCATTTTGCGGAATTCCCGTACGGCCTGAGTCATCATCTTGGCCGCCATCACCGGATCATCGTGCGAAAATGCCACGGCCGTAGGACCCTCAAGGTAGGGTTCCAGTCCGTCAATGCCGACTTCGTCGGCGGCCCGCTTGATCAAGGTGTTTTTGATAACCTTGAAAGAGACGCCGCCTTTGCGAAGATTCTCCCGCAACTGGCCAAGCTGCTGCACCGTCAAGCCGCGGTAATTGGCTAGCACAGCGCCAGACGCCGCTTGCAGTTCTTGGCGGGTCTCTTCAATGACTTGCGCTTTTTGTGGTGTTGGCACACATTCACCCCCCTTAAACAAAAAAATACCTCCACCCAAGAACGGCAGAGGATATGCTCAGCAAAAAAACATCTCCGAAATTCTACCTAAGCGGGATATTGAGCCGAGACCGGCACCCACTGTCTTGGGTTCGGCAATAAAGGTACCACGAAGCCCGTGAAAAATCAACAATTTTTCGCGGAAGACTTTCAGGTCTCCGGTGATCTAGGCATCGTCGTCGCCCCCGTGGCCACGCTCAGGAGGATGATCCCGGCAGACACCATGATAAGCCCTTGCAGGATGTGGTGAAAATGCTCGGTGCGCCCTCCCCCCACGATAGCCAGAACGGATCCCAGCACTGCCGCCAGTTTAACGAGCTCACGCATGAGCACTCCTCCTTAAGTTTCCGGGTTGCGGCCAAACACAGTCCCGCAAACAGGAAAAGGTTGCAGCATTGGCCGCCTATTATTTGCAATATAGCATAGAGCACCGCCGAACGGTGGCGAAGGACGCCTGAGGGGAGATAAATGGCCAGCAAAAGATCCCACCGGCCTCAACAATGCCCAAGAAGCTCCGGCAATGTGCCGGAGCTTCTTGGATGGTGCAGCAGAACGTTCTCGCCTGGCTAAATGGCACGCTGGGCGGACTGCGGGTTGACGCGGATTCCCGGGCCCATCGTCGTGGAGATGGTAATCGACTTCAGGTAGACACCTTTGGCCGTAGTCGGGCGGGCCTTGTTCAGCGCGTCGACCAGTACCGCCAGGTTTTCCTCGAGCTGCTCCGGAGCAAAGCTCGCTTTCCCGATAGGAGCATGGACAATTCCCGCTTTCTCGGTCCGGAACTCGATTTTACCGGCCTTGATCTCCTTGACAGCGGTCGCTACATCAAAAGTGACCGTCCCAGTCTTGGGGTTAGGCATCAGACCCTTGGGGCCGAGAATCTTTCCCAAACGCCCCACAAGCGCCATAATATCCGGGGTGGCGACGGCCACATCAAAGTCCGTCCACCCTCCCTGCACCCGTTCCGCCAAATCCTCGGCGCCCACCACGTCGGCGCCAGCCTCTTCAGCTTCCTTGGCCTTTTCGCCTTTGGCAAATACTGCCACACGCTGAGTTTTGCCAATGCCCTGAGGGAGCACGACAGCACCCCGCACAACCTGGTCCGAGTGACGCGGGTCCACTCCGAGACGGATGGCCACCTCAACGGTTTCGTCGAATTTGGCATGCGCGGTGTCTTTGGCTAGCTGTATGGCGGCAATGGCATCATAGAGACGGCCTTTTTCAATCTGACTGTTTGCTTCTGCATATCGTTTTCCTAGACTCACTCTAAACCCTCCTTGTGGTACAGCGGCTTGGTAGCCTCCCACGAAGCTTTAATCGGCAACTTCCACGCCCATGCTGCGCGCCGTTCCCTCAATCATCCGCATTGCGGCTTCGATCGTGGTCGCGTTCAAGTCGGGCATTTTCGTCTCCGCAATCTGCCGCACCTGATCACGCGTCAGGGTGCCCACCTTTTGGGTATTGGGCGTGGCAGATCCGCTTTCCAGACCCAGAGCCTTTTTAATCAAGATGGCTGCCGGCGGAGTTTTGGTCACAAAGGTAAAGGACCGGTCTTCATAGACAGTGATTTCCACAGGAATAATCAGGCCCACCTGTGCTTGGGTGCGTTCATTGTAATCTTTGACGAACGCCATGATATTCACGCCATGCTGCCCCAGCGCAGGCCCTACCGGCGGTGCGGGCGTCGCCTTGCCAGCTGGAATCTGCAGCTTGATCACCGCACTAACTTTCTTTGGCACGATTTCCCCTCATTTCTTACTCAATTTCGGCCACTTGGGCATAATCCACCTCAAGCGGGGTTTCCCGTCCAAACATCGAAACCGTCACGCGCACCTTGCCGCGGTCGGCCAAGACTTCTTCAATACGCCCAGAAAATCCTTCGAAGGGGCCCTCGGTCACCGTAACCGCCTGGCCTACCGCCAAGTTGATCTTCGGCAATTCAGGCACTCCCGACAGGTCGCTCCCCAGAATCATGTGAATCTCATGCTCGAGCAAAGGAATCGGCCGAGTCCCTGAGCCCACAAATCCTGTAACCCCAGGCGTATTGCGGACGACATACCAAGAATCATCTGTCATGATCATCTCCACCATGACATAGCCCGGAAAAACCTTTTTCTTCACGAGCTTCTTCTTGCCGTCTTTCACTTCAAGCTCTTCTTCCATGGGGACCATAATCCGGAAGATTTTGTCCCCCATGTTCATAGATTCCACACGCTTCTCAAGGTTTGCCTTCACTTTGTTCTCATACCCCGAGTAGGTGTGTATCACGTACCAGCTTTTCTCCACTGTACTAGCCGCCTTCCCTCACAAAAAAATGCGCCAAGCCGGCGTCAGGGTAAGGCCTCCAAGGCGCTTGTACTAGCGAACGAAATGGTTCAGCCCCAGATTGAACAGGGCATCGAGCCCCATGATAATGAGCGCGACAAGTAAAGAAAAAGACACCACGAACCCTGTATACGACAAAGTCTGGCGTGGCGTGGGCCACACCACTTTTTTCAATTCAAACCGGACCTCGCGGAGATAGCGGCGGGACCGGTCAGCAGTCGATACGGTGGTTTTGCCCTTTGCTTCCATCATTTTCCCCATTTCTGCGAGTCCGGAAACCTATCGCGTTTCGCGATGAACAGTATGGGTCCGGCACCACCGACAGTATTTCCGGCGTTCCAGCCGATTGGGGTCATTCTTCTTGTTCTTGGTCGTCGTGTAATTGCGTCGTTTGCAATCTGAGCACGCCAATGTAATGATTGTACGCATGTCGTTTACCTCCCACTCATGCGGAAGGATTTTATCATACTTGCTGTGACGTGTCAACGGCAGCAGAAGATAATAGAAGAACCTGCTCAGTCGCGGGATCTACTTTATGGCCAAAGTCCTTATCCGGATCGCGCACATCACAGGGACACGGCACACGAGTATTCGCGCACCACCCGCCACGGTGCTTTGGAATAGTCCGCCTTCCGCGCCACTGCCTGCCCCGCCATTCCATTATATGGAGCCAGTCCCTGACCGTGAGGGCAAGCACCGGGTGATTCCTCCGAGGATATGATGCCACTGTCTGGTTGAGGCGTGCTCTTACACGCGCACCGCTATTTAGGAGGCGATCTTTTCATGACGACGTTGGCCGAGTTGACCGCAGGAATTCCAGGACAACGCTTTGGACCTTGGTCCAGTGCCACCATCACGGATATCTGTTGGGATTCACGGCAGGCTGTCCCTGGCAGCCTCTTTGTAGATTTGTCGGGCCAACATCACTGTGGAGCCGACTATGTAGCGGAAGCCGCGGCCAACGGCGCCCATGCTGTTTTGATGCCTGAAATGCCGTCACATTCCTTCTCACTCCCCCCCGCCTTGCCGGCCTGGCTGTAGCCGAGCCCCGTGCTGTTCTGCCTGAGATCGCGGCCCGGCTCTACCAACATCCGGCGCGCCAACTTCGGCTGGCAGGAATCACGGGCACTAACGGCAAAACTACGACGGTCTACATGCTGGCCGCCATGCTGCGTACTTAGGGGCAGACGGTCGCTTTTTGGAGCACCAACGCGGTGGAAGGAGCAGGCCCGGCCCACCGCCCTTCCATGACCACTCCCGAAGCGCCGCATATCCATAGATTTTTGCGGGCGGCAGCGGAGCGGGGGGCAACGGATGCGATCTTGGAGGTATCCTCGCATGCCATTGCCCTGAACCGGATCGGTGGCCTGGAGTTTGCTGCGGCAGCGGTGACCAACGTGACCCCCGACCACCTGGACTTTCACGGTGACTTTGGAGCCTACCGTGCGGTAAAAAGAGCATTTGTCCAGTCTCTTTCTTCTCACAGCATCGTGCTGCTGAACGCTGACGATGCAGCAGTCAGGGAATTTGCACGAGACTCCGCGGCTGACGCGATATTATATGGGCTCTCTCCGGCAGCTCAACTCAGGGCTGAGATTCTTCAAGTCGGTCCAACATCTACGCAGTTTCGCGTGTTCATGGGGCGGACCTCCGTGGCCACTGTCCGTTTGCCCTTGCCTGGGCTGCACAATGTTTCCAATGCGCTCGCCGCCATGGGCATTGCCTGGAGCTATGGCGTCCCTCCCCTTGCATCGAAAGTTGCTTTGGAGTCATTCCGTCCTGCCGAACGCCGGCTGCAAACACTGGTTATGGGACAATACACCGTAATCAGTGACGTTGCCATGAACCGGGGCAGTTATGACGCGGTCATGCGCACCATGGAAGCCATTGACCAGCCGCTAGTAGTGGTGACGGCCATTCGCGGAAACCGCGGGGCAGAGCCGAGGTCTTAGCTGAGTGAGACCTGTCGTTGCACTATGCGCCGGTCATCGTGACAACAAGCGACTCCGACGTTGAGCATTTAGGGGCAGACTACCTGGCGCGCCCGGAAGAACTCGCAGCCTTTATGAACCGGTCCCGTCAGCTGGGCCTTGCTTGCACACTGTACCACCAACTGCCGGAAGCCATCGCGGCAGCAGTGGACCGTCTGCCACCGCGCGGCACACTGCTCCTGCTAGGCACTTTTGGAATGGATAGGGGACTCTCCTTAGCCGCGCGGCTGTTGGCTGCGAAGTCGTAGGTTACGGGTCGCCAGGGCCTGGCATGGGAAAGCTCTTCCAAACAAGGTATGCGTCTTCACCGTTGCCGAAGAAGTGGGGCATCAAGGTGACCCGCTGCCAGCCAATCTTCTCAACAACATGCAATTGTACAGTGTTGGAACGCCGCACTTCGCCGAGAAACCCTACAGCCCCGCGCGCCTGGGCCAACGGTTCCACCGCCGTTACTACAAATTGGCCCAATCCTTGACCTTGATATGAGGGATGAGTGACATTATCAACGATATGCGCGTATCGCCCAAAGACTTCAAAGGCGCAATACGCGACGACGCGGGATGAGTCCCTCACCGCGATGAACACCGAGCGTGCCGACAAAACTTTGTGGCTGACTTCCATGATGCTCATCGGTTCGGGAAACACGACTTTTTCGAGTCTGGCCAGTTGCCCAATCTCCTGCCACCGCACAAGGCCTACCGTGTAGTCCCGGTATGTTTGAGGAAGCCGCGCCAGCCGCCTGCCATCGGAATCCATATCTCATTATCCCCCCTATCTCCTCATGCTTATGTGCCCTTCCCGCTCCACATCACCAATAGCCGGACTTCATAGGAAAATAGGCGGGGATCCCAAACAAGTGACGGGCGGGCCCCAGCACACCGCCTTACTTCCGATGCAAAGAGCCGTCTTTCCACGAGAAACACATTTCACCACAACATGCTGGCCCGTTCATGACATTCCTCGAATGGTGGCATACAATGAGGTGACAGGCAGCATTTTGGCGATTCAGGCGCAAACTCTCAGGCCTGCAGAAGGACTGGTGAAACCATGCCTCTAAGTTCCGATGACCTGCGGGTCTTTCTCCACTCCGCCCGGGACCTTGGCCCGGAATATGACGACGAGTGGATCGAGCAAGTGACAGCCGCCATCCAGAGAGCCGACACCGATGCGGGACTGTCTGCTTTTTCCCGCCTCTCTCCCGCGCAAATGCGCCGGTGGCTGCGGCAAGCGCGCCGCATCGCCCGAAAACCCCACCCTCTCGCCCTGTGGCTGGCCGTATTCGCCTTGATGGGCATTTCCATTCCCCTGCTTGCCATAGGTGGGATGTTCGGCCAGCTGCCCGGCATGCTCGCCGTGCTCAGCATAGACGCGCTGGCATTAGCCACCTTGTGGTGGATTGGCCGGTAGCCGCTTAGACGCGGCAAGGGAGCCGGAGTGCGCATGCCAGCACTCCGGCTCCCTTAGGAAACCGCCGCCTCAAGAGTTTCCCGTTAACCCAGAGCTGGATCCTGGTCTGGGACTCCCTGGCTGAATACGCGGCTCGCCAGAATATCTTGGGGCTGGATCGTGATCAGGTCTTCCTTCTGGACCCGGCCGCCCCTGGCAAACAGGCGGTTGGCCTGCCGCAGGCGCGCGCGGTCCAGAGCATTGCGGATACTGCGCGCATTCGCGAAGTTGGGCATGGCCATGCGCTTTTCCAGATAGGCGCGAAACGCCGTGCGGGCATCCGGGCTCAGCCTGTAGTGCTGGTCTTCGAGCATCAGCTCGGCTATCAGCAGCAACTCATCCGCCGAGTAGTCAGGAAAGTCGATATGATGGGCAATGCGCGAGCGCATGCCGGGGTTAGACTTGAAGAACCGGTCCATCCGGTCTTTATATCCGGCAAGGATGACGACAAGATCATCGCGCTGATTTTCCATAATTTGCAGGAGGATCTCTATAGTCTCCTGCCCATAGTCGCGCTCATTTTCTTCCCGGTAGAGATAATAGGCTTCGTCAATAAAGAGCACCCCGCCCATGGCCCGCTTCAGCACCTCTTTGGTTTTCGGCGCGGTGTGCCCGATATACTGACCCACCAGATCATCGCGCGTGACCGCTACCATGTGGCCTTTGCGCACATAGCCCAGCCGGTGGAGAATTTCCGCCATCCGCATCGCCACCGTCGTCTTGCCGGTGCCGGGGTTGCCGGTAAACGACATGTGCAAGGACGGGGTCTGCGATGACAGTTCCAGTTGGCGGCGCATTTTGTCCACCAGCAGCAAGGCCGCAATCTCCCGTATCCGGGTCTTCACCGGAACCAGTCCCACCAATTCTTGGTCAAGCTGGCCCAAAATATCCAGGACTTTCGTTTCCCCCAGAACCGTGTCGAAGTCTAGGGCTGCCGTCTCTACCTTGTTTTCCGCATGAGATTCCATCACGATTGCGCATCCTCAGGCTTTTACCGCCCTAGACGCTCCCTCCCCTCAGATTCCTGTATGCAATCCAGTCTGCGCCCCACGTGCCTGCAGGCCGTCGCGCGCTCGCTGTTGAATGGTCTGGATGGCTGACAGCCGGTCAGTTTTCCCGAAAATCGCGCTGCCCACCACTAAAATATCGGCTCCGGCCCGGGTGACCTCAAAAGCCGTGTCCGGGTTGATGCCTCCGTCCACTTCAATCGCAATGTCCGGATATCCTGCTGCGTCCAATTTCATTCGCAGTGCTTGCACCTTATCCGACATGGCCGGGATATACCGCTGACCGCCGAACCCGGGGTTCACTGTCATGATGAGCACGTAGTCCAGGTCTTTAAGCACCCAATCAACAGCGCTCAAGGGCGTGGAAGGCGTCAGCGCCAGCCCCGCCATCTTGCCCGCGCTGCGGATCATGTCCAGCGCACGCTGAACGTGCGGTGTGGATTCATAGTGCACCGAGATGCTGTCCGCTCCAGCTTGGAGAAAATCCGGAATGTATTGTTCGGGGCGGACGATCATCAGATGCACGTCGAGATGCGCAGATGTTTGCGGGCGCAGGGACTGGACGATAACGGGCCCCATCGTAATGTTAGGCACGAACTGTCCGTCCATGACGTCGATATGAATCCAGTCAGCCCCTCCCGCCAGGACGTCATTCACTTCAGATCCCAGCCGAGAAAAATCTGCAGATAAAATTGATGGAGCGATTAAAGTCGGTTTCATCCAGTTTCGCGGGACAGCCCGGCATCCATGCCGGGGAGGGATAGCGCCTCTCCCGCTCCTCCTTTTCCCAATGCTATCATTGCTTGCGAATATGCACATCCGCCCACCGCCGGGATATTTAGCCGCAGGCGCCGGGGTCTTGCCCCGCAGTCTTCACCCCTAAATTCAATCGTGGGGTCAACCTTGTGAATTTTCTCACTAATTATCGGGTACTCCTTTCCCGGTGTCAAGCGTGTTCCGGGCCAATGAGCGCCATGCTGCCTTGAATTTCAGGAATTTTTGCCTCACTGGACGCGGGAGCGCAGTCTACCCCGGGAAGCCTCCACATAAATTGACCGTAACGATATCAACGAAGGAGAATCGCCGTGCATGTTCTTCAACATCTGCACCCCGCCATCATTCACTTTCCCATTGTCCTCTTCCTGCTGACAGCTACGGCCCGGATATTCAGCAAAACCATTCCGGCCGCTTTAATCCAGCTAGGGCTGCTGCTCAGCATTGCCACAGGCTTTTTGGCCATTGGCACCGGGCTTTTGGCGGCGTCCCCCCTAATCTGGTCGGCGGCACCCCCGGTGCTGCGGCTACACATCGCTTTTGCCGTCAGTTGGTGGCTCATGGCCTGTTACCTCTATTTTGACTTTGACCGCGATACCCTGCCCTCTCTGCTCCTGTGGCTCGCCGCCACCTTGGCGATTCTGGGGGCCGGCACGCTCGGCGGCACTATGGTGCACGGCTTTCCTCTATGACAGGCTCTGCGGTCAGTGCGCTTTCTGATATGCCCATCCCCACAGCGCGTCGGTGGCTCCCACAATCACACCAATGGCAATGGAGTCAAACACATAGGCAAACGTATGCACAATGGGATAGACGTAATGCGTGAAGTAAATGCTGACAATAGTAGTGGTCACAACGAATCCCACAAATCCCCGCCCTGGCGGTGAAATGTAGCCCCCGAATACTTCATCAGCCAAGTATCCGATCCCTGCCACAAGCGCCGCGATGAGCAACGCCTCCGCAAGGCTGATGGCAGGGAAGAGGCTTAAGGTATAGCGAAAAATTTCCAGCAGCAGCAATGTCATGACAAATCGCGAAATGGCGCCCTTCCAGTTCACAGGTATCCCTCCCCCAATGCTTTCGTCCTGGCTAGTGTGAGTCGGTACCGTGTTCTTTATCCCGGCCATTTCAGGAGTATAGGTAAAATTTTTACGGACACGATAGGCAAGACAGGATCGGTCGCCAGGATCCGGCTTTTATTTTGGCACCGTCTCCCAGCCATGCACTGGGGAGACGGCAGATTAAGGAGGTCGTTCACTTTGGCAGGTAAAAAGCTTTGGGGAGCCACAGCTCTTTTAGTCACGGTCATTGCAGCCGGCTGCGGCCTGTATGGAGCCGGGGGACCCAACAACACTCTGCCGCGCGGGAAAGAAGGCCAGCAGCCGCAGGGGGTCAGCGACGTCAACAATACCCAGAATCCCGCGCTTGAGCACGCCACCAACCGCAGCCGGTTCAAGAAAGTCTCGGCGGAAAGCCGAAATCCGGCGCCGGCTCCGGTCTTGAAGGCTGGCTCCGTAGTCTTTCAAAAGGACTGCGCGTCGTGTCATGGGAGCCAGGGCGTGGGCACCAGCGGCGCCCCCAGGCTGGCCGCCCCGAGCGATGTGCCCTCCGGATTTGACACAGAGGCGCGGCTGAAGACTTTTATTGCACTGCACATGCCGGCAGACCACCCGGGAAGCCTGAGCTCCAAAGACGCCAGCAGCGTCTCCCAATACGTCTGGCACATTGCCAAAGGCAAGTAGGAATTGGATAGGAAACCGCCTGCCAGGCCAGCCTGGCAGGCGGTTTCCGACTAGCTCTCAATGCAGATGGTAGCACGCCAGACAGACAAACACCGCACCCATGTAGACCAGTGAGACAGCCCTCTGCCACCGCAGGGCGCGCCTCCCCCCCAGGCTCAGCGCCGTCAAGCTCAGTCCCGTGGCGGCAAGGTACAAAATCCCGAGCCCAAAAGTCCATGCCAAGTACGACGGCGCCAGCCCATCCGTATAGAAAGGCACGAGAGCCAGCAGCGCTGCCAGTTCCGCCCACAGCAAAGCCCGGGTCTTCAACTTTTCCTCTGCATCAGGATAAGATGTCTGAATTCCTTGTGAATGCTCTGTGTGCACCAGGAAATGCACGGCGCTGGCATGCGCCACGGACCATGCCAAGGCAATAGACACCATGACCGCAACCTCTTGCAGCCCGAAGCCATGGGGGCTCAGGCTAGCCCCGACGGCTGGACTGACCGCTGCGGCCACGGCCATGCACTCCGAAGCTGGGAGGCGCCTGGTCAGCGTGCGCAGCACCGTCACCAGCCACACCGCATCAAAGGCGCCCAAGCTAAGATAGGCAGTGTTGTGGCTGGCCTGGCCCAACCAGTGACAGGCGGCAAACTGAAGGCCGAGAGCCCACACCATCCGCAGGAAAGAGGGTAGGCCGGATATCAGAGCCATGCTCCACAAAGACAATCCCCACCCTAAACTAGCGGCCCCCAGAACCCCCCACCCCGGCCCGCCCTGATTGGAGGCGACCAGCGCGCTGACACTGGTCGCCATCAGCACCCCGACGAGGACTGCTGATGGCTCGTGAATTCTTGTTTTGTCGGCCCGGACAGGCCACAGCCTGGTGTTCGCCGCTTGGCTGCCGCGCGGCACTAGGTCCGCCGCAGCCGTGACGGGTCTTTGGGCGGTTCAGGCTTGGGATCGTCATATTCTTCGTCCACCCGCAGCGCCACTTTGCGAAACGCCAGCAGCAGCACCGTCATCACAACGATTTGAAACATCCACCAAAACGGGTCCCACCAGTGCGCCATCCCCGGGCTGAAAGGAATGCGCACCGGCAATTGCGGAAAAAATCCCATATTCTCATCCCTCCTGAAAGACCGTGGGCCGGTCCTGAAATTCCCGTACATTGCCGGGGCCTCCCTCAAGAGGCCGGCTGCCTGCGCTAGATCCAGTAAAGAAAGAGATACGACAGCAGTCCCGCTACCATCTGAAAGATCCAGAAGTATTCAGCGGCTTCGGCATCCCAGTGGAAATTGGCGGTAAACTGCACCCGCGCCGCGCGCACGCTGATAGCCAGCAGCACAAAGACACCAATCAGCTCATAGAAGCCGGACACCCCGGTGAGAGTGTAGTACACTTCGCCGTAGCGCGTGCCCGGAGGAATGAAGCGCGTGCCCCACTGGTACGCCAGCACTACAAGCTGAGCGGCCCCGGCCACGGCAGCGCGCCGAAACCCCTGCACCATATCCGTCAGGCGCCCCTGCCGGATGGCCTGCAGCGCCCGCCATGCCATATATCCCGACACGAGCGCCAGTAAGGCTTCCGCCGACCCGAGCCACTTGTCCACAACCCGGCTCACGTAATATCCGTCAAACATGTACCAGTCGGCAAAGAGCAATATAAACGGCACCGACTGGCTCACCAGAAAGATCCGAAATCCCCAGCGGTAGGCGGCGATTTCTCTGTCCTTGGCATAGGTTACGGCCATTAGTCTTCTCCTTTTTGTCTGTGACTACTCCATTGGATCGGGAGATTTGACCAGATAGGCTGAAGGTTCGTCATGATCGTAGCGGTAGAATCCCCGGACCACCTCGACCTCTCCGTCAAAGTTGTCATCGGGCGGCGGCGACGTGGTGAGCCATTCCAGAGTCCGGGCATGCCACGGATTCTCGGGAGACTTCGGGCCTTTCGTCCATGCCCACAGAATGTGGATAGCTGTCGCAATGAACCCTGCCCCCAGAAAGAACGCGAACAGTGACACGGAGTAGTTCAGCGGCTTCAAGTACGGGGGGTACACGGGCACCCACCGGTTCATGCCGTCCAGTCCCAATAGAAACATCTGGCCAAATGTCCCGTTAAACCCGATGAACACCCACAGCGCCAGCCACTTTCCCCAAGTCTCATTGAACATGCGCCCGGACATCTTCGGCAGCCAGTAATACATGGCAGCCATCCATGTGAACACCATGCCGCCGATAATGGTGTAGTGGAAATGCGCGATTATGAAAAACGTGTCATGCACTTGCAGATTGATGGGCGGGTCAGCCAGGTAGACCCCAGTCAGTCCACCGATGGTGAAGTTGAACAAGGACATCAGCACCAGCAAGGTCGGGGTAGTCAGGCGCAGCCGCGCCCGCCAGAGTGTGCCGATGGCAGCCATGAACGAAAATCCCGTAGGAATCGAAATCATCTCGCTGAAAAACGAAAAGGGGAACATCTCACTGTTGCGCATATTGGTGAAGATGTGATGCGCCCATACCAGCCCACTCAGCATCATGACGAAAATCAGGCCGATAATGGCCCAGTCCCGGGCAAACAGATTTCTTTGAGCCATCACCGGAATGATCTCATTCCAGAGCGCGAACGCCGGCAGGACGATGATATACACTTCAGGATGCCCAAAGAGCCAGAACATGCTCAGATAGGTCAGCGGGCTGCCCATGGCATCGAAGAAGTGGAAGGGAATCAGCTTGTCCAACAACCCCATCACAAAGGTCATTTCAATTTCCGGCTGCCAGATCAGGTTCAAGAGGGACACGGTCAGGATGCCCCAGACGAACAGCGGCAAACGCGCCCATGTCATCCCTTTGGCGCGGTGAAAGATAATCGTCGCCGCGAGATTGAGGGATGCCAAAATCGTGGACAGGGTCATAGCAAAGACACCCAGATAGTAAAACACGATCCCTCCGGGGTCCTGGCTGGCCAAGGGCTCATAACCGCGCCACCCTGTGTCCCAATAGCCCAGCAAGGGGCTGGCGATAAGCGTCAGGGCCCCCGCCGGCAACAGCCAGTGGCCTAGTCCGGACAGACGGGAAAAGACGGTCTCCTTGGCCCCGATCATCAGGGGCACAAAATAGTTTCCCAACCCCGATATCAGCACGACGGTGCCGACCCCGAACATCATGAGAGATCCGTGGATCCCTACCGCTGTCAGGTACTGTCCCGTGTAGGTAAAGAAATGCATCGACGGCTGCATGAGCTCGTAGCGCATGGCCATGGCAATCATCCCGGCCACAAAGAAAATGGAACTAGCCGTGAAGAGGTACTGGATCCCGATCACTTTGTGGTTCGTGCTCAGTCCGAAGTATTTCCGCCAATCTTTGGGCTCGACCCAGGTGCTGGGCGACCCGAATAGCGGGAGGATCATTTCTTCGTAGCCTCCCACGCCCATCAGCCAGCCGATCAGGGCCCCTGCCCAACCCATCACCTCGGAGGGCTCTGTCACCAGAGGGTGTCCGCGGAAGGGGTCCACCGCCACCGTGAGCAGGTCGAGAACAACAAAGCCGATGGTGGCCCAGATGACCCCGCGAAAGATGGGCGCGATATGCATCACTTTGGTCTGCGGATTGTTGCGCGCTTCCGCCTGTGTCATTTGCTGTTCCATCAATCAACCTCCTAAGACCTTGCATGGGCAGCGGGTTACGCGCCGCCCGCTGCGGCCTGCAGTTTTTTCTGATACGCAATCCACCGGGCAAACTGCGGGGCTGTGACTACCGAGACCGGGGATTCCATATACGGGTGGCCGGGTCCGCAGACTTCGGCGCACTGCACCCGCACCAGCGGATTGGTGTGGAAATTGGCGACGTGGTTGGGAATCAGAAACTCGGTGCGGGTTTCTCCAGGAATCACATCCTCTTTGATCCCAAACGCTGGAATCCAGAAGCTGTGAATCACTCCCGCATAGACGTCGTAGGTGTGGAAAGGGTCGTAGGAGCGGAGAAAAAACTCCACGGGACGGTTGACAGGCAGGTCCATTTCATCCAGTCCCGCCGCGTTGACCGCTTGGGTGATGCCGTACTGAGGGTAGTTGAACATCCATTCCCACTGCCGGGCCGTGACGTTTACAATGAGCGGGTGCTGTGCCTTCTCCTGCCGCCAGTTGGTAAACATCGCTTCGAGATCCACCGATGTGGGATGGAGCCAGAACATGATATTCAAAACAAAACTGGCGCCGACCCAGATGAAGATGTACCAGCGGTTGCGCATCGCCTGCACCAAGCTGGGCTTCGGCTCATTGTTCGGAGCCCGGAAGCGGACCACCGAAAAGATCATGATCAGCGCAATGAAGATAAAAATGGGCATCAGCCAAGAGGACAGGAAATTGAATGCGCTCAAGGCCAAGCTCCCCTGATTAGAAATCGTGTAGTAAAACGAATGGGCCCGGTTGGCCCGGAACACCCATTCGGCCAGGGTCGTCAGCGCGGCCCAGACAACTCCGAAGATCACTATGTTTCCCATGCAAATCCTCCTTTCTCTTCGCGGGCCAGCCAGCACCGGCCCTTACGCCGGCAGGATATTGATTATGCCCTGCATGCCGTCGCGATAGTGAATGAACTCCTGCACAAAGCAGCCGTAGTACCAGATTCCCGGTTTATTGGGCACAGTGAAGGAGAGTTTGATGCTGCCGTTGGGTTGGATGGTGGGACTGAAATCTCCGCCGGACTGAATTTGGTAGGGGCCTTTGGGTCCCACATACGTGACATGGGCGGTATTCGGCACGAAATTGTCGATTTTATACGGGTCGCTTAAGGTCACATCCACGTCCTTCCAGAAATCAATGGCCCAGGCATCGGCACTCAATTCCCCAAATGCCTGAAAGAAATCCATGTTCAGGTGGCGCCCAATTGTCCACTCGTGCCAGTGCGTATGGCTCTGGTTCTGCAGTGTCACCTCCAGCTTGTCCCCCACCCGCCATGTCATGTAGCTGGGCACAAAATAGTAGTCAAACTGATAGAGATTAATCTTCCCGCTGCTGACTGGAGACCCGAAGACATCGCGGGCCAAGCCGACAATGGCCGGCTTCTCGAACAGGGCCACCAGCGCCGCGGCCGTCAGGCCGGCGCCGCCCCAGAGCAGCTGCCGGCGGCTCCAAGACTGTTCAACAATCCCTGCGGGTTCATGCGGCTGACTCATTTTCATCCCTTCCTTTATCGCTTATCGATCAGAAATCCGTGCCGTCCTACCGCAGCTTGACAATAGAGACGGTTCGGTCGGTCTGCGGGTTGACCGCCACCCGGAACAGATGTCCCCGGTGCGCCACGGTGGTGTTGAGAACTTGCACCCCGTCAGCGGTCCCTCCGCTGAGGGCCACAACACGGCCCCCGCCTACGGCAAACACCGCGGCACTGTCGGCCCGCACGATAATTTTGGATTCCGCGTGGGCACCGAATCCTGCCGCCTGCACTCCGCTCGTAGCCAAGAGCATAGCGGCCAAAGCCCACCCAATCGCTGCCAGCGCGCCGCGCATTCTTAACATCCCTCTCAATAACATCTCCTGCCTTTTTTCTGCTGTCACTGTAGTGTTCGAGCCTTGATTCGCACCGCTCCGGTGTGGTATGTGTTTTTTTGCCATCTTCTATACTTTCTGTGGGGCATAAAAAAACACCGCGCAGTGACGCGCGGTGCTAGCCTTTTGGTCCCTATTGGGAAATGCGCGCCATCCGGCGGCGGATTATCGCGACCGCGTCAGGATTGAGATCGCCCAAATATACCGGACGCCCCTGGCTCCATGCCGCCTCCCCTGCCGTGCCCGAGCCGGCCATGAAATCGGCCACCCACTGCCCCGGCGCCGTGAAAAGTTCCACCACCCGGTTGAGCAAAGCCCGCGGCTTCTGTGTCGGGTATCCTGTCCGCTCCTTGGCGGATATGCCGATAATCGGCATATCCCAGACGCTGTCGATGGCGCGTCCTTGCGCCACAGCCTCATCCACATAAATCCGGTAGGCATGCGACTGCCCGCGCCCCTTATGCCCCCACACCCATTCGCGGCCATCTTCATCGACCTGCAGCTGTTGCCGTTTCATCCGCAAGTAGTGCTCGCGGTCCCATGGCTCTGACACCGCGTGCATCCGGGAAGCACTGCTCCGGGCCCACACCAGCAGCACATCGTGCTTTCTGTTGATATGCAGGTCCGCAGGCTGCCGGCGTCCCGTATAGTGCCAGATGATCTCATTGCGGAAGTTCTCATACCCGAAGATGCTGTCCCCCAGCACCTTGAGATAGTGGCTTGCATGATAATCGCAATGCAGCACAAAAAAACCGGAAGGAGAAATTAAAGGCAGAATGGACACGATATAGGCACGGATAAATTCGAGATACGACGGGAGTGTAGCCCAGCGGTCCATAAATTCCCCGGCATCAGCCCGCTGAATTTTTCCGGAGAAAAATGGCGGGTCAGTATAGACGAGCTGGAGCTGTTCCTGAAATCCCAAGCGCGTCAGAAGGCGGACCTGGTCCGCCACGGCCGCCCGCATGATGAGATAGGGCACGGGATGGTGCAGAGAGGAGAATACGTCATCGCGAATAAACCGGATCCGCGAGAGATTTTGGCGAATGAACGAACCTTTTTGTCGTGGCTGCGCACAGGAATATCTTTGATGGCATTCGGCTTTGTGGTATCGAAATTTGACTTGTTTTTGCAAATTACCGCTCACCGTCCTGTCCAAAATGGAGCGTTGGGCTTGGCTTTAGTTGCTGGGGGTGTTATTATCATGGGCCTGGCCACGTGGCAATATCACCGCAACTATTATCGTATCCAGCGCGGTGAAACTCTTGAGGATATGAAGTTCTCTTTGCTAACGGGTTTTATTTTAGTGGCCATCGGAATCGCTGTGTTTGCATATCTCCTCGGAACATCTGGGTCGTGATACAAAAATGGAGCTCACGACCGGATTTGAACCGGTGACCTCGTCCTTACCAAGGACGTGCTCTACCTACTGAGCTACGTGAGCATTGGTTGCGGGGACAGGATTTGAACCTGCGACCTCCGGGTTATGAGCCCGACGAGCTACCAGACTGCTCTACCCCGCGGTGGTGGATGGGGTTGGATTCGAACCAACGTAGGCGTTAGCCAGCGGTTTTACAGACCGCCCCCTTTAGCCTCTCGGGCACCCATCCTTAATTGGTCTTCCCAGACCGATTAGAGAAATCCAAGCCGCATTTTCATGCTGGGTGCTTCCCTCAACCGGACCGCTTAGTTATTATAACGGCACACCCGGAAAAACACAACCCCATTTTTCATTATTGACCGCGCCTTCCGCTGAAAGCTGACCACCCACGGTCAGCCTCAGGTTGGTCGCTGACGCCGTACCGCAATCCCCGCCCATCTGACCGGCGTGTCGCAGAGCATCCAATTGTGGGGCATCACGAGGCAAAACGATCTTCGCAGGGGGTTTGATATCAGCCGTGCACAGCAGAAAATCCCGGGACCCCATCAAACGTGTACAGGTTCTCTGTTTTAATGACATCAAATCCAGCTTCAATGGCCGTTTTCAGCAACTCGACCACCTGCAGTGCAGTGATAGGCTCCTGGCCGCGACTGAGGAATCGGCATCGCCAATGATCCGTGCAGAACGTTTCCGGAAGTCCGTCCGGCCATACCTTAATGCCCCGGTTCGTCATCACCTGTAAGCGGAGGTCTCCTACCGCAACATGGCTGAGCGGGTCTCCCAACTCATTGGGACTGCCGGGTCCCCAATCCAGAAATACATCGACCCCCACGAGTTGCTTGACCGCCTTTGCAGTTGCCGGACCGACGTCCAGATGGAAATTTCCCATTGGCTGGTAGCGCACGGGATGCAGCACAGCAGGATATTGGCCGAAATGTTCAATCACTGCTTGGGCAAACTCTTGTGTGCCAACCTGGGCATGGCTGATCCCGTCTCGGAAAATATCCTGCGTATGGATCCCGTCCTCAATAGTGCGCAGCCACGCCGTATGAATGCGGGTGGCGATTTCCGGCTGCCCAATGTGCACCAGCATCATCGTCGCAGCCAGTATGAGCCCCGACGGATTTGCCACATTTTTCCCAGCGATTCGCGGAGCCGATCCGTGGATGGCCTCAAACATGGCATAATGGTCCCCAATATTGGCAGAACCGGCAAGACCTACCGACCCGGCGATTTGTGCCGTCACGTCTGATAAAATGTCTCCATAGAGATTAGGCATCACGATGACATCAAAAATCTCTGGTGTATCGGCTAGCCTGGCCGCACCGATGTCCACAATCCATGTCTCGTGCTCCAGGTCTGGATAGTCCGCGGCAATTTCATCAAACACCTTGTGGAACAATCCATCCGTCATTTTCATAATATTGTCTTTGACAAAGCAGGCCACTTTTTTACGGCCATTGGCACGGGCATATTCAAATGCATAGCGGATAACTTTTTCCGTCCCCGGTCTGCTCGTCAGTTTGAGGCACTGATAGACTTGCTCGGTCTGCCGGTGCTCAATGCCAGCATACAGGTCCTCTTCATTTTCGCGAATGATGACCACATCCATCACGGGATGCTTCGTATCGACAAATGGATAATAGGAAACTGCAGGTCTCACATTGGCATAAAGATTGAATGCCTTGCGCGTAGTCACATTCAGACTTTTGTATCCCCCACCCTGCGGTGTGGTAATAGGAGATTTTAAAAACACCTTGGTGTGCCGCAAGGAATCCCAAACATGGGGCCCCATGCCCGTTTCAATGCCTTTCTTATAGACCTTCTCCCCAATTTCGACTGTTTCCAGTGTCAGTCTTGCACCGGCCGCCTCTAAAACGGTCAGCGTCGCGGCCATTATTTCCGGACCGATTCCATCTCCATACGCAACTGTAATCGGAATGTCTCCCATATGCTCTCCCCCTCAAATTTTTCCTGCCTTCGGTTCAGTCCATCCTCGGTGCAGTGTACCGTCCCACCGCGCCCAACCTCTTGCAAAAATCCTCTTACCCGCGCAGCGTGGAAAAAGCCCACCGCCACGTCTTCCCTCCCACCAAAACACGGATGAGGGTTTCATAGAAAAAACCGGAGGGAGGAGAATAGCGCCCATTCAGTGCGCTCTCCCCTGCCTCCGGTGTATGACGGCAATCCCAAAAGGATCTCCAGCCTATCTACCGCTCCTAGCTCAAATAATCTGCCGAACCCCCATGACTCGTCTTGTCATTCCAGCTCATGGGCCAAAACAAAGACCATCACGCGCTCACCCGTCCGGGTGCTGATATCCGTAAAGAAACTTTCGACCGTTCCATGAGTGATCTCTTCAACCAAAAACTTCAGCTCCTCAACGCCAGACTCCACCAAATCGGAGCGCATCCGCTTCACCGCGATCAGCCCTTCATGGGACTCGGCTAGTCTCTTTTCAGCCGGCGTCAAAACGCCCTTCAACTGTATCATCACCGTATTTCGCAGGAACTCAGTTTTTACCAATACCGATCCGCGGCCTAAATATTCCTTTTCCCACTGGGTTAACGCTTTGCTAATTCTATCTTGCAGTTCTCCAGTGGACACTTTCATCCCCCTAAAACATCGGTCTATTCTTCCGCTTTGGCAAGAATAATACCGACTCAATCTCGGCGGCGTCACAAATTTTGTGCCATTCCTTTCGCCATGATTCCGTCAGACGCTAAGAATAGAACACGTGCTTTTCTGTGATTCCTGAGATCAGCGAGCTTTGTTGGGAGAATTATAGCACAAGATCTCAACAAATCCGAGCGGGGCGATGCATGAAATTTCAACTCCTCCAAACGCAATAATTGTGCTGCTTCACCCAGTTCTAATTGCAAGGGAGTCCGTCCTTAAGACGAAATTCATAAGAAAGTGGCGGGCGGCCGCGGTTTGGTTTATCATAAAAGGAACACGCAAGGAACGAAGCGAACCGCGGTGGGGGACACGACATGTCTGATTGGACTTTTCTTACAAATCACAGCCAGGTCTTGCTTTGCATTTCCCGCAACTGCGGCAAAGAACGTCTAACCGCTAGGGAAATCGCAGCGATGGTCGGGATAACCGAGCGGGCGGTCCAAAGGATTCTAGAAGATCTTGAGAATGCCGGCTATATCAGCCGATTTCGGGATGGACGCAACAACCGTTATGAAATTCACCCAGAACTTCCTATGCGTCACCCTGCACAGCAGGGGCGCGCCATTAGTGACCTTCTTGCATTGCTCGGACAGACTGATAGGCAGTAAAGGCCCCCTCTTCTAAATAATTCCCGGCATTTCAAACTTGACACTAGACATATATATCGTGATATTATTATCGCGCATATAAGAATCACTGCCGCTATGCAGTGAATAGCAGGCCGGATGCGCAGGCTGCAACGGCAGATGTTGCCTACATGGTTCGCCATGCCCAGGGACTCTGGCGACCGATGCCGGCGCCGCGCCCACTTGCGGGGTTTGCGGTGTGCGGCGGGCTGCTAATCGTGATCACAGCACCACAATCGAATTGGAGGATATGCTGTATGACGATGTTCTATGTTATCCGTCATGGAGAAACTGAATGGAATGGCCATGGCAACCGCTATTGCGGCCGCAC
>DAHWJO010000019.1:0-33613 GCA_027344105.1 Sulfobacillus sp. | reverse complement strand
GCTCATGAGTTCATCTCCTCTTTGGGATAATTTATGGGAGAATCCGACTGGCGCCATGGGCACGCGGTTTACAGATCTGTGCGATAATCGTCATCCCATATAAAAGTACGCCAAATTGTCGCGTCCGACGATCAAGCCTATTCTCCGCCCATCACGAATGCACAAGGTCGCGCATTCCCGGTTCCGATCCCTTTTTCCCTTTCATAGAGCAAGTTACAAGGATTCGTGACCCAGCAGCACGGTTGGACAGGTCCGTCAATATAATGGTCGGAACAGCAAAACCTATTGACCGTAAAGTCGGCGTCCATTGCCGCCAGCGCGCTGGGTTTTGTTCCAAATCGTCTCCCATGAGGGTCCCCATGCGGATATGCTTCCTGTCTTGAGTGCCCGGTCCCCGCTGAGGACATCCATTTGGCGGTCCCTGTGGTGAGTTTTCGGATGGGGGTGCACCTAGATCATAGGGAGCGGAACGCCACTCAAGAAATTAACGCCTTTCCCCTCACCCCCATTTCCGTGGCAACACTCAGAAACCTTCTCATCGCGTTGTCATCCTCTCAATAAAATCAGTGGTGGTCTGTCCCTGTGCAAACGCCTCCGAGGAGAGGATGCGGCGCAGGAGGGGTAGATTGGTTTTGATACCCTTCACCTCGTATTCATCCAGAGCCCGTTGCATCCGGGTGACGGCATCCTGTCGTGTCAGGGCATGCACAATGAGTTTGCCAATCATCGGATCGTAGTACGGGGGCACGTCAGATCCGCTAGCCACCCCCACGTCATTGCGCACTCCATCACCTCTTGGCAAACGCAAGTGCGTAATGGTGCCAGGAGATGGCAGCATCCTATCAGGGTCTTCCGCATACACCCGCACCTCGATGGCATGGCCGTCACATGCAATATCCGCTTGCTCAAAATCTAGTGGCTCACCAGATGCTATTCGCAATTGCCAGGCCACTAAATCGAGTCCCGTGACATACTCCGTGACGGGGTGTTCAACCTGCAGTCGCGTGTTCATTTCGAGAAAGTAAAAATTCTTGTCCGCATCGACCAGAAACTCCACGGTGCCAGCATTGACGTAGCCAATGGCGCGCGCTGCGGTCAACGCGGCCTCGCCCATGCGGTTGCGCAGCGCCCCGTCGACAAATGGAGACAGAGCCTCCTCTACGACCTTTTGATTCCGGCGCTGAATTGAACATTCCCGCTCCCACAGGTACACCCCGTGTCCGTGCGCGTCGCACAGAAGCTGAATTTCGATATGCCGGGGCGACATAATGCGCTTTTCCAGGAACATCTCGCCGTTGCCGAAGTATGCCGTGGCCCGTCCTTGATTAGATGGAAAGGCCTGACGCAACTCTTCTGCGTTGCCCACCTCTTGCATGCCAATGCCTCCGCCACCAGCCGACGCCTTTACCATAACCGGATAGCCAATGCGATTGGCCCACTCCACCGCTGCGTCAACATCGGAAACTGCCCCGTCCGACCCCGGTACAATGGGGACACCTGCGCGGCGCATGATATTGCGCGCCTGTACCTTGCCGCCCATAGCCGCAATCGCTGCCGGCGACGGGCCGATGAATGTCAATCCGGCATCCAGACAAGCCTGGGCGAAGGTGGCGTTTTCACTCAACAAACCGTATCCGGGGTGTATCCCCTCCGCTCCCGATGATTTGGCGGCTTTTACAATGGCCTCAATTTGCAAATAACTCTGCGATACCGGTGCCGGACCAATTCGAACGGCCTCATCTGCCTCCTGAACGTGGAGAGCCTTCTCATCCGCGTCGGAATATACGGCAACCGTAGCAATATCCATCACACGGCACGTCCGAATGATTCGGCGAGCGATTTCTCCTCTGTTTGCGACTAGCACTTTTGATAGCATCAAATTCCTCCTCATGTCAACTCTATACAACTACTCTCCCGATATGGCCTCCCCCCAACCTCTTAACAGTCCATTCACTCACATTCATCGCGGGAAAACGCGCACGACAATAGAGCGATGGAAAAGTTCGACGGTATCTCGCTAAGAGGCGAGTTCAGTAAGTCCTTCTCCCTTTGTCCGTATGCCCAAAAGCAGAATGATCAACAGGCAAACAAACGCCACGCCCGCCATAAACCAAAACACGCTGGCGGCTCCTGCGCTAGCGAGTATAGCAAGAACAATGAAGGGCTGAATCGCTCCTCCCAAATGTCCCCATCCATCCCCCACAGACAATGCAGAGGCACGTGCGCGGGTGGGGAAAATCTCCGCTGTGTACACCAACGCCTGACCTAAAGCAGAAAAATACGCCATTGCTACGATGGAACTTCCAACGATTGTAATAATTGGCGATGAACTTGTCGCCAAGACGACAAGGCCGGCAACAAGAATGAGAGTAGAGCCACCGATGGTATATTTACGCTGAATTTTATCTGCAAAAGAGGCCGATATCAGAGCTCCTATCGGAAAGGCAAGATAACTAAGACCAGTAAATAACAATCCCGATGGGAGAGCGATTCCCATTTTACTTAATAGGGTTGGTTCGTAGATCAAAAATGCGTATATCCACACATACCATAACAACCAAAAGAAGAAAATCGTAATGGTTCTTACAATGAATTTTTTCCCGAATAACGTCTTTGTCGGAAATTGCGAAACAGCAAGTTCAGTGGGAACACTCGGCACGGGCGGAAGATCTTCACCTGTCTTTTGCTGGGCGGTGTGCTCCATTCGATTTACAATGGCTTCAGCGCGCTCCCCATGCCCATGGATAACGAGCCATCTCGGCGATTCTGGAAACCAGCGGTCCCGTAGGAACGGCAACGTAACAATCGGAATCGCTCCCACGAGGAAAATGATGCGCCACCCCCCTGAGATGTTCAATAGAAATAACATCAGGAACATCGGGGCTGCTAAGCCGAGGCCCAGCCAGATAACGTTTAACGCGATATTTCTTCCCCGCTGCTTGGCAGGCGAAAATTCCGTTGTGAATGCCGTGGCCAAAGAGAGAAGGGCACCCATGCCAAGCCCAGAGATAAATCGAAATACTGTCAAGGATGCGAGATCCCATGAAAACACGCATAGGATAGCTCCCACAATGAGAAGGATAATCGTGACAGTTATGGCAATTCTCCGACCAAAATAGTCTGACAATGTGCCGAGGCTATATGCTCCAATCATATATGCGAGTAAATTCGCTGTTACCGGAATTGCTGACTGATTTGTGGTGAAGTGCAACGCCCTTTCCATCGGCAGCAAACTGACGCCGATATTGGTGATGTCCCACCCAACAGCGAACCAAATAACGGCCATCACGAAAAATACGGACGAACTCAGGCTCCACACAGGAAGACGATCGATCCGCGCATTTAGAAATGCGATTTCCTCATTAGACGGCTTTTCGCGTATGGACATAGCAGACCCCTCCTCATCGCTTATCTTTGTGTCACACAAATTCTTCGTTATGCACGTAATGATTTCACTTCGGCCGGCATCTACGGATTTACCGGCTCTCCTCCAGCTTGCGTTTTCTCCTCTCTCTGGCGTAAAACACTTCGCTGTATTTTTCCTGAAGGAGTCATCGGAAAGTCTTTCACAAATTCGACTATCCTGGGGTACTCGTGAGCGGCCAGACGAATTTTGACCCATTGCTTTAACTCATCCATTAACTCGGCGCTTTCTTTCGATGAGTCGACAAGTTGCACAAAGGCTTTGACAACTTGCCCCCGCACGGGATCTGGGGCCCCGACAACCGCTGCCATGAGCACATCAGCATGTTTGACCAGTACCTCTTCAACTTCGGCTGATCCAATTCGATACCCAGCCGAGGAAATGATGTCATCTTCGCGCCCAGAAAAAGTAAAATAACCCTCTTCATCTTGCTGTCCCATGTCTCCAGTTCGCAGCCAATCACCAGTAAATTTACTTGCGGTTGCCTCCGGTCGATTCCAGTATTTTAGGAACATCACGGGATCCGGGCGCAACACAGCTATCTCACCAACGCAGCCATTGACGACTTCTTTTCCGCTTTTGTCGACAATCGCCACCTTATGGCCAGGCATTGCGCGCCCCATAGAATTTGGTTTGGGCTGAAATATGGTGTGGGAGTTTGCCAGTACCATGTTGCATTCGGTCTGCCCATAAAATTCGTTGATGTTGATGCCAAGCGTTTCGCGTGCCCACTCCACTGTTTGCTGACCGAGAGGCTCCCCCCCACTCGCCATGCTTCGTATGTCTAAACTCCACCGGTTCCGCGGGTTTTCAACTTGCCGCATCATTTTAATGGCCGTTGGAGGGAGAAACAGATTTCGAATTCCCCACTTCTCAAGCATGGAATAGGCTTCTTCCGGGTCAAATTTTTCCATTCGTCTTGCGAGAACTGGTACTCCCCAATGGAGAGCGGGGAATAAAACATCAAACATCCCCCCTATCCACGCCCAGTCCGCAGGAGTCCATATAACATCACCCGGCCGCGGAAACAAATCATGCGACAGACTCACACCAGGCAAGTGACCCAATAGAACCTGGTGGGCATGCAACGCGCCCTTTGCGGCTCCGGTTGTCCCAGATGTATATATAATCACGGCAGGATCGTCGTGATGGGTCATAACCGCCTGAATTTGGGTTGAGCTGTTGGCAAGTAGGCCAGCCAGTAGGCTTGTACCCGGGACCGATTCGTCCACCAGAATGACATGTTCTAGGTCTGGCAGTTTATTCCGATTGTCCATGATCACACTTGCGTGTGCTTTGTCCGTCACAAGAACTTTTGCGTTGCTGTCATTTAATCGATAAATAAGGGCTTCTGGGCCAAAGAGAACAAACAGAGGAACCACAATTGCACCGAGTTTGTATCCACTAATGTGGGCAACGACAAGCTCTGGGCACTGTGAGAGGAAAACGGCCATCCGGTCACCACGTTGCAGCCCTAACCCGCGCAGCACGTTGGCAAACCGGTCAGACACCGTAGCCAAATCCCAAAATGTCCACTTTTCGTGACCACCGTTCCCCTTGTCGTAAATAATTGCTACTTGCCCTCTGTGGGCGGCACGTTTATCGGACACATCGCAGCCGATATTGTAGTATTCCGGCACATTCCACGAAAACTGATCTTGAATCACAGGGTACGGTGATTGGTCTTGAGCGGCCTTCTCCCAAAAGTCTGATTCGTAGCTAGATGACCATGGACAACCCATTTTGAAATTCCTCCCACAGCAAAAATCTGTATTGCGAGGCTCCGAAGTACTTTTACTTATGTGTCTGGCCAACTGCATCCGGCTAGATGTGACCTCATTGTGTTTAATAATTAATCCGATTACAATGTCTATTAAAACGAAATGGGGTATTCTGATTTGTCAACATTTGATAAGACTCCTGCAGTAAAGGGGAATCAAGAAGACTTCTCCGCAGAAGACGAAAGACTGATCCACGAACCTATAAAGTGGGTCGCCAATTTTGGGAAAGTAGGTGCCGAAATCGCCGCGCTCGCGCCCCTCCAGCAAGTACTCAATCGCATCTGCGAAATTACGCGAGAGATGCTGAGAACCGACATTGGCTACATTACACTGTGCAACCCACCCGAAAAGGTTGTGGAGGTACGCGCCAGCGCCGGTACCAGCCCAGCTTTCATTGGCACTGCAGTGAGATATGGCGAAGGCATCGGGGGACGAGTCATTGAGACACGCGAGCCAACAATATTCACGGATTATGCCAAGGATTCCCGGAGCGATCCCAAGGCCGCTATGGCAATTCGCCACGAACAAATTACAGCAGGAATCGCCGTGCCACTGTACGTTGGGGCTGACGTAATTGGCGTCCTATTCGCTGTAACTCGCATACCTCGCAATTTCACCAAGGATCACGTGATGCTGCTGATGAGTTTAGGCACACTGGCCAGCGTCGCAATAAGGAATGCCCAATTATTCGCGCAAACAAACCGTCTACTGCAAATTCATCAAGACTTGCTCGATACTCCTCATTCCAGCGAAAATGACGGTATCACGCAGGCACTGTCTTCCCTATCACGTCTTCTCAAATGCGACGCTTGGTATATTGATTCCCTTGGCCACGCAAGCCAGCATATATGCTGGCCGGGTTCGGAATTGGAATGTGAATTAGACAATATAGTGGACGTGCCTGCTATGATAAAAGGTTCCGAACGGTTCCGAACTCCTTTTGAATTTTGCCACGATGAAGTGAACGGGCTCATGGTCGCACTGATGCTGCAGGACAATCAGATCGTCGGATACTTACTGGTGCTCAGATCGGGGAGTGGATTTGACGAAATAGACCACATCGCGATCGAACGCGCTTCATCCTTGATTATAATAACGACGTCTCGGCAGGAAATCGCCCAGGCACTCAGATTAGATTTACAAAACAGTTTGCTGCATGACATTCTTGTCCAGCCGAACATGGGTGTCGCGATGGAGCGCGCCAAGTATTTGCAAGTAGATCTTTGTCAGCCGCACAAAATCTTACTCGCTGTTTTTGATCCGCAGTCAACGGAGCTACCCTCTCCTGAATACATCGAGTCTATCAACCGCAGACTGAAATCGCTCCGCCCATTCGTAAATCGGCAATTACCTTATTTACTGTCTCATGTGTCAGGCACGCAATTCATTGCACTGGTTGGTGCACATCGCCACGTAGATATTGCGAAAGAACTTCGGCGTATATTGCAACCTGAATTTCCTGAGTTACGGATTTCAGTAATAGTCAGTTCAGTGTGTTCCGTGCCTGAAGGCTATGCTGAATTAATGCTCAAAGTAAAGAAATTAGTCCCTTGGTTAACCATGCTAAATTTTCATGGCTCTATAGTGGATATGGATCGCATCGACCCATTTTTGCTCCTTTTTGATCCGTCAAATATCGACGTATTACAGCGTTTCTGCAAGCAAATACTGGATCCTATCTATCGATACGATCAACAGCACTCCGCGAATTTACTACTGACGCTAAAAGCATTCCTTGACAATGAAAGTGAATTGCGGCCTACCGCTGCAAATCTTCATATCCACTACAATTCTCTTCGATATCGGCTCGAGAGAATCCAAAATGTATTTTCGATCGATCTGTCCGATACCTATATGCGGCAAAGATTGCGAATGGCTTTCCTTCTAGATTCTGTCCTTCACATTTATGGACATATCTAGGAACTTGTCCAAAAATTCACGATAGGACCCGCCCCGAATTTTGCTGAAGCTCTGCGTACCCCTGCCATTCGCGCTCAGAGAGATTATTTTCTTAGGCTGGGGCTCTTCAAAGATGTTATTGGATATGTCAACACTACCTGCAGGAACATAGCATTATATCCCTGCCACCGCTACCAATTCCATAGCTGCGGTGCCCCAATTCCTGAGCCGCGCCTCCTGACTTACACGGGCTCGTACGCCCCAATGTTGATCCGAGCTTCAGCGGGGGCCCCACAAGAGTTTCCGGACAGGGTGGCTCAAAATTAGTGACGACAACCAGGATTGCACGGTGGTGACAACGGATTGCATGCTGAGAGATCCCTGGTTTTTACCAGTAAGGAGGCTAAAACGCCCATAATTCCGCAATTTTTGCCGAACATTCCTCGACGGCGAAATGGCGCGGAGTCCGGAATGACAGAGATCTCGTGCGGATCTCATCTGGGGATGTATGTAAAATTATGAAGTGGCCCCCTTTATTCCGCCGACTCGCGCCACCCGCTTTATTTAATATTTCCGGGATCAGTGGGTTTGCCCATCCGGCTAATTTTGATCAGCACCTTTTGGGCACAGGCCCCCCGAGAAAACCACAACCTTGCAGTCGAGCAACCGGTACCCGTAAAGCTCGTTGAGCGCGTTGCAGCGCGCCATGCGTGTGCGTTCGTGAGGATTTGACTCAATACCATCCCGCCGAAGTATCGCCGGCGGCAAGGCGGCGCCAATTGCATTTGCATGCCCCTCGGCAGTTAAGAATCACCAGGTCCGGACCGTGGCGGCAGATTCACGACCATTGACGAAAATACTTGCCGCCGCCTCGGCCAGCCCGTATGGACTTCTGCAGACTGCTGGGGAAAGACCCCTCATGCCTCCCCCCTCCGCTTACGGTGCATGCCCGGTCACAGCCCAGTGCGGCAGCGTCCGGATCGTGAGCGGCACAGGGGAAAACAGGGGACCAGCCAGAACGATTCCGCCGGATCTCAATAAAGGTTTGGGGGGTTCTTGTGACAATGGCGGGCACAGGCCGCAGCGCTCCGGCGCTTTTCTGCCCGCCACCCCTGATTGCGAGAGGCTCAGACCTCCTCGCGCAAACCCCGGCCCCTAGCTGGGAGGCACGGCAATTCCTTCCGCACGCTGCACGGCCACCAGACTCGCACCCCGCTCAACCTGTTCCTAAGCGGGCCAGCGCAAGCGCCAGCAGAGCAATCAGCGAAGCCAACATGACGCCCGCGATAATGAACGCAACCGGGTCGCTGTCGGTACCAATGAGGAATGCGGTTGTGATTCCCCCATAAAAGTTCCCTACGATCTTTCCGGGAGAAATGGTTCCAAGCTCTAAGTGACAGGATTTTCTCCGTAATAACCGCTCGCCATCAGCGAATTTAGCACAAACAGGGACCCCGATAGGCCTCTCGTCAACAGCGCGAAGATGACAAAGAAAATGACACTGTGCGCGTCTTCGGCCACCAGCACCATGATGGAAAAATCCCATAACGGCGCATGCGTAAGCCATTGCCCGTTGCCCCCGCGATAATGACCACCGTACCCAAATGCATCGCGGTTCCCAATGGATAGCAGACACCCCCTCAAATAACGACGCGCCCGCAATCAGCATGAACTCAATCAACATTCACAAGGACTGTGGGGTCTTCCACATTTCATCCGCGTCAGTTGACTTTAATACTATATAACGTATAGTATTAGGGCATTAAAATAGAGCAGGAAGGCCTGCGGCAGAGAGGAGCTCCCTACCAGCAATGGACATCGTCGTCTATTTAGTCATCGGCCTCATAACCGGGGCGCTGACCGGATTTTCTGGAGCGAGCGCGGTCGTCATCGTGGTGCCCGCATTGACTCTGGGCATGCATGTCCCTTTTCGCACGGCCGTTGGCACCAGTCTCGCCGTCGATGTGGTAACCTCGGTCACGGTGGCCTGGAGTTATGCCCGGCAGCATCATGTGGCGCTCAAGCAAGGAGCGCTCCTCATGCTGGGAGCCATGGCCGGGGCGCAGACCGGCGTCATTTTGTCTCACCACATCCCTACCGCCTGGCTGACGGTGGCCTTCGGGGTGTTCATGGTGGCCATGTCCTGGAATTTTCTGTCTCACGCGTGGCGCAATGCGCCTCTGGTCATTCCTCCCGTGCCGGGGCAGGAACGGAAGGCGCCGAGCTGGACCATGGTGGCGGCGGTCGGGGTCTTGGGATTTCTAATTGGCAACATCTCCGGACTGATCGGCGCATCCGGAGGCATTCTGTTTTTAGTGGCGCTGCTGTACGGCCTGCGGTATTCGCTGCGGACGGCCATTGGCACGGGCACTGCGGTGATGGCGTTATCGGCCCTCAGCGGTGCCGTGGGATACGGGTGGCATCACGAGATTGACGGCACCGGATTTCTCCTGATTGGAGTGATTGCCGTGGTCACGGGATATCTGGTGGCGCACTATGCCCAGCGTATTCGCGAACGGTACCAGGTCGGCGGGACGGGCCTGCTCCTACTCGCCGTGGGAGTCTCGATGCTGATTCACTGAACGGAATTTCATGGGTGATTCGGCTAATACCACAATAGAACGTGCGGCGACGAATCTTGCGGTGAATTCGTCTCTCTGCACGGGAGGAATCCAGTCCCTGCGAACAGCCGTCGTCAACTGACAGTCCACCGCCATGCCATCTCGTCTATCGCTCCCATCTTTTCTGTAAACACTCCAGATGAAAATAGGTCCACGAACTAGGATTGCTGACCATTGCCACGACTGGTTGGCTTAGGTTTCGCCCGTTCAGCTCACCCCCCTCGCTGCCAGCGGCGGTCAAACACCAGGTTATGTGCGGCGAGTGATTGGCTGCCGGACCACTGGCTCCGGGAAGCCAGACACAAAAAGCCGGGAGCGCCTCACACGAGGGCGCTCCCGGCTTTTGGACCACGAGTCTTATTTAATAGAGGCCAAGTGTGTGCTTGAGGCGGTGGCGGTCAAATCCCACAGAAACTACGCCGTTGATCACAATCACCGGAATCCCCCGTTCTGGGCCGCGAAGACGGCGCATTTCCGCGATGGCGGCGTCGTTGTCCAGCGAGTGATCCCGGTAGCCAAAGCCGTAGGAGGATAGCAGCGCTTTCGTCCCGTTGCAGATGCTGCAGGGAGGCACCGTATACAGATCAATCGCCGGGAGCCACAACCGGTCTCCCAATCCCACCTGAACGTGTTTATCCGGAGCGGGAAGGTCGACGCGGTACGCCACAAAGTAAGCCTCCCCATTCACATCACCCAGCCATTCGGCACGCAAGCGGTCTGTATCGCCCAGCGGACTGTCGATATCCCACACCGCCACCTGATCATAGACTTGGTGATCGCGCACGGTCACCAGGGCTGTGGACAGCGGGACCACCTCTTGGGGGAGGCGCACACGGTAGGAAAACGTGAGCGCGCGGTCTCGGTGGAGCGCGCGTAGCGCCGTGGCCATGTCATCGCTCTTAGCCACAACGACCAGGCCGCGGTCTGCCGGCATCAATCGGTGAATCACTCCGGGCGTGTGGCTGTTTTCCATTTCGGCCAGCCAGCGGTTGGACTGCAACAGGCCGTTGACCAAGGTGTGGTTCCCCTCGGCGCTTCCCGGATGCACACTCATGCCCTGCGGCTTGTCGGCCACCACAAAGCCGGCCCCTTCGTACCACACGTCTAATGCCATGTCCGCAATGGGAAGCATCGGTATTTTCTCCATAAAATCTCTCCTTCTTTCTCGCTCTGACCGAGCGGCGGAGAGCAGGGATGGCCACAGACTCCTGCCTTTGCCCGCATTAATTTTTACTGTCCGGCACGTGTGTGCCTGTCGGTATCCGCATGAATGGGGCTACCGTTTGGACACCAGCGTCCGCGCCGCAATTTGCACCGGATCCCAGACATCCGAAAAAGGGGGCGCGTACGAGAGGTCCAGATCCACGACCTGGGTGACTGTCATGCGCGCGGTGACGGCCGTGGCAATGGTGTCGATCCGTTTGCCACTGCTGCTGCCGCCGACAATTTGCCCGCCCAGAACCCGGCCTGTGCCCACTTCGGCGACTAATTTCACAGTCATGGCCGACACATCCGGAAAATAGCCGAGTTTTGTCTCGGCCTGGATCCGGGTCTCCCGGGCCGCAATCCCGTGATCTTGGGCTTGGGCGAGCGTGAGACCTGTGCGGGCCACCTCGGTGGTGCCGATGCGGGTAATGGCGGTGCCGAGCACCCCGGGGAAAGCCACCGTGCCTCCGCTGAGATTCAGCCCCGCAATGCGTCCCTGCTTATTGGCGACCGTGGCCAAGGCCACGTAGGTGGGCTGCCCGGTCACCAAGTGATGGGTTTGTGTCACGTCCCCAACTGCCCAGACATGCGGAACCTCCGTCCTCAAGAACGCATCGACCCGGATAGCTTCTTTAACACCGAGCGGGATGCCCGCTTGCTGGGCCAAGGCGCTGTAGGGGCGCACCCCGAGGCCTAAAATGACCAGATCAGCGGGCAGTGTGCGGTGTCGGGTGACGACCGCCTGCACGCGGCCGTGGGCGCTGTCAAACCCCACGACCTCTTCTGACAGGGAGACCTTGACGCCACAGTCCGCCAGCGCCTCCGAGACCAGGCCCGCCATATCGGCGTCCAGGAACCCCGGCATGACCTGGTCCTGCTGCTCCAAAAGCGTGGTCTCGATGCCCCAATGGCGCAGGTTTTCGGCCATTTCCAATCCAATATAGCCGCCCCCGACCACGACCGCCGTGCGCGGAGGATGCTCCTCGATATCGCGGCGTATCCGTTCGCCATCCGCCAGCGTCTTGACCGAAAAAATTCCGGCAGCATCCACTCCCGGCCATGGCGGCACAATGGGCACAGCTCCAGTCGCCAGGACCAGTTCGTCGTAATCTTCCCAGAATGTCCGGCCATCTCCTTGCACCGCGACGCGCTGGCGCGGGAGATCGAGGGCCATCACTTCATGACCGGTGCGCACCTCGATTCCGAGCCGCTGAAATTCCTCTGGAGTGCGCGCAATCAGCTCCTGGATAGAGGGAGCCACGTTGCCGACATAATAGGGAATGCTGCAGGCGGAATACGAGACCACGGGGCCTTTTTCAAACGCGGTGATCGCAAGCGAGGGGTCCCGCCGCTTCGCTTGGGATGCCGCACTCATTCCGGCGCCATCCCCGCCGACAATTACAATGCGTTTGGACATATCACTACCTCCTTAGGACTCAGGGAATTGATGAACGCTTGCCGAACATGATGGTAGTCCTGATAAAATCATTCCGACCAGTGCCGGTGATTCAGCCCAGTTCCTCACCTTCTTGGCATGCACACAGCCCGAAAGGAACTGACGCTGCAGACATCCCAAGCTCCACTACGGAAAGCGACCTCACTTGACTTATAATACTATACAATCCATAGTAATGCTATTCCCTTGCAGCGCCGCAATGAAAATGATGAGGACCTGCAATCTCGGAACGGGTGCCGCATTTCCAGCAGAAAAGATATTTTTGCAGCGGAACCGGGAGGTTTATCCAGGGAACCAACTGCGTGCAATCGAAAACATTGCTGACTGCAATGATACCGTGAAACCGCAACGGAGCGAAAGGATGGAAATTATATTGAGAGTGGGACTGATCGTGCCCGCCGACACGCCTCCCACCGGGGGGAATGTCATGTCGGCACAGCGGCTTCAGGAAGGGTTGGCCCGCCTGCACGTGGACGCGACAGTGGACCGGTGGCATCCGCACCTGGCACCGTATGATGTCTACCATGCATGGAACGCGGTGCAAGTCGGGCAGGCACTGGTGCGCCATGGGCTCGCTCCCGACAAAATCATTGTGACCTGGACGGGCACGGATTTGTGGGGAGACTGGGTGAAAGCCCCCGCGCCTATCCGGTATCAGCTGAAGGACATTCACCGCCAAGTGGTGTTCACGCCCAATGCCCGGAGCCGCTTGTTGCAAGACGCTCCGGAATGGGCCCAGAGTGTCCGGGTCATCCCCCCATCAGTGGATGATGGGGTGTTTCGTCCAGGGACCGTAAAGCGGTCGCTCACCCCGCCGTGGATTGTGATGGCGGGCGGGATCCGCCCTGTCAAACAGAATGCCTGGGCCATTGATCTCGTAGGTCAAGCCCGGCGCGCCCTCGGGCGCGATCTGCAGCTCGCCATCTTGGGGCCCGTGCGGGATGCAGGAGAGTGGCGCCAGGTGCGCCGGAAAGCCCAAGGCCGGGAATGGGTCCACATCGTGGGGGAAGTACCCAAGGAGGCGATGGCGGGCTGGTACCAGCGGGCCGCTATTGTCCTCAACAGCAGTCAGATTGAAGGCGTATCCAATGCGCTGATGGAAGCGATGGCCTGCGGCGCCCTCATTATGGCCACCAATATCCATGGCAACCGCTATCTCATTGACCCGCATAAGACGGGGATTCTATTCGAGAATGTCCGGGATTTTGTGACCGAACTCGAGTGGGTGCTGGCGAACCCCGAGGCCGCCAATGGCCTCCGCCACCATGCTCGCCGGCGGATTGCCGCCCAGCATTTGCTGCAGCAAGAAGCCGAATCGTATATGGCCCTGTACCAGGCGAATAGCCGGAACGAGCCCCAGCAACTGAGTCTATAGCAGCCAAGACGGTCATTGGAGAAGTAAGGAGTTCCCATCTAGTTTGGGCTGGCAACCGTAACAGCCCTACCTGTGGCGACACGCCCCGCAAGGAACGTGCCGATTCGGTCAAAAGGCCGGATCGTCGGGAAAGTTACGCCTGTTAGACACGAAGCGACACCCGCTGATCACGAAATCACCAAAGATCACGGGATTTATCAATTGCGCCGTAAAACCTTTTGTTTTAGCGATGGGGATATAGGAGAATCTTTGCTGCGCACTAGGCGATACGGCTAATTTCTCAAAGTAACTACAGACTCGACTTTGAGCGAGGGGCTAGGGGCTTATGGCGAACCCTTTGCGAGTAAAGCCGACGTGAGTCGGCTCCTCGCAAGAATCCCCTACCTTTAGGCGTGGGGAGTGTCGAAGTAGAGCAACCTTTTGGGCTCAGGACGTTCCATGGCACCTCTTCGCACTGACAGGGCGGTGGCTGGAGCCGGGTTAGAAGGGCGGCATCTTGCATAAGACCGTCTCTCAAATTTTTGACAAGCCGTAGACCCCGCGAAAATGCGCCGTTCCGCCTCCCTCATGCCAAAGGCCTCCCTGGGCGGTTGTGCACCCAGCAGAGGTTAGAGAGAACGGCAAATGAGCCTCCGGGTCGCCAAGGCCGGTGCGATTTGCGGTTCCGGTGTGGGCTCATGGTGTGCGCAGCCGGTAGCGCTGGACTTTCCCGCTCGGGGTTTTGGGCAGCACGGCCAAAAAGTCGATTTCCCGGGGATATGCCGTCTTAGCCAGACGCTGGCGCACCCACTCTTTTAGCTCCGCTTCCAATTCACCGCTGGGCTGGCAGCTGCTGCGCAGCACAACGAAAGCCTTGACCGATTCTCCCCGCAGTTCGTCCGGCACCCCTATCACGGCGCATTCCGCCACGGCCTGGTGGGTCATCAGCATGTTTTCCACTTCGAATGGGCCGATGCGGTACCCGGCAGAGAGAATGATGTCGTCGGACCGGCCAGAGAAGAAGAAGTTTCCGTCGACGTCCTGGCTGCCGTCGTCTCCCGTGAGATAGTATTGTCCGTCTGCCGTAAAGCGCTCCCGCGTACGTTCTGGAGCGTGGTAATACCCCGCAAACCAAAATAGCGGCGATGCCTTGGCATCAATGGCCACGTGGCCTTCCACGCCAGGCGGAACCTCCCGCCCGCCGTCATCCACCACGGCCGCCTTGATTCCCGGCATGGCTACTCCCATGGATCCGGGTACAATATGCCGGCGCAATGCGGGCATGTGATGATTGTTGATCACCATGCCCAACTCGGTCTGGCCATAATGGTCAAAGATGGGGAGACCGAATATTTCTTCCGCCCACACGCTGACCTCGGGATTCAAGGGCTCTCCAGCGCTGGACAACACCCGCAGGTCCGTTTGCTGCGGCTGCAGTCCGGACGCCCGCATCGCGCGAAATGCGGTGGGAGCCGCAGCGAAATTCGTGATATGGTGCTCTTTCAACAGCTTCATTACCTGCTCCGGTTCAAACGGCCCCTGATACGCCAGCGTCTCCTGGCCTAAGAGCAAGGGTCCGATGAGGCCAAAATACAGGCCGTAGGCCCAGCCGGGATCCGCCAGGTTCCAGAACCGGTCCCCTTCTTGCAGGTCCAGCCCGAAGCGCATGTACGCTTCAAAAGCGGCCAGAGCCCAAATAGGGACAATCACTCCCTTGGGCTGCCCGGTCGTGCCCGAGGTATAGAGCAGAATCATGGGGTCTGACCCCTTGCGCGCCGTCCACGTCCGGTAAGGCTCCGCGCCCAGCAAATCATCAAAGGACCGGTCTTGGTCCGACTGTGCCGACGGCGCCACGACGACTAGCGCTCCCGCCCCGCCCTGCACTTTGTGCCGGTTCGCTGGATCTGTGACCACCACCCGCGCTTCGCTGTCTGACAAGCGGTAGCCAACCGCCTCGTTTCCAAACGCGGTAAACAGCGGCACGTAGACCGCCCCCAGACGCCATGCGGCCAATGCCGTCAGCGTCAGCGGCAGCCCTTTGGGCAACAGGGCTGCCACCCGGTCGCCCGCTTCCACCCCCAAAGCTCTCAGCCCTCCCGCCACACGCGCGGTCAGCTCATCCAGCATAGCAAACGTATACGTAGTGTCTTCCCCTGACCCAGTCACCAGATGAAACGCCGCACCCTCCGGTTTAGCCTGGCTGTGGCGCCCCACTAAAAGCCAGCCGGCATTAACATCGTCTCCCCCATATTCCGCTATCCATGACAGTATCGCCTGGTGCGGATCCACTGTGCCCATGTGATCGCCTCCACTGACAGTATGCCAAGCATGGGCTCTGCCCACAAGCGTCTGCGGCGCGCTTCTAAAAGTGGCATTCCCCGGACAAAAACCCAGTGATTTCCACCAGGATTGGCTGGCGGTCAGGCGGGCCTTTCACCTACCGCAGCGACGGGGCCACCGTCTTCATGGACAGGGCATCCAGAGCCGGAGCGCGGGTGCCCACAAGCAGCGTCCGTCCAATCAACAGCGGCATGCTCGGCATGAAGGCGCCTCCCACTGCGGTCTTGTTGATCACCTGCCCGGTTTCTGCGTTGACATCCCACAGGGTTCCGCCCCCATCCCCTACCAGCAGCTGCCCGTCCACATACAAAGGAGCCTGGGTAATCCCTTGGTGATTAAGCCCGTTGCTCCAAAGCACGGCACCGGTATGCGCATTCAGCGCGTAGAGGGTCTTCGTGATGGGGCTGCCCAGGTACAAGACGCCCCCGTGGAATACAGGAATTCCCGACTCATTGCTGGCCCGCCCGCTTGCGGAAAATGGCAAGGGACCGGACCCCAAGGCTTTTTGCCACACGATCTGGCCGGTTGTCCTATTAAGGTCCACCGCATAAAATTCATTGCGCCCACCCGTGGTCTTGACCGCTTCCGTATAGACGTTGTTTCCTGCCAGCAGGGGCGGGCAGTCATCCACCGCCCCTGAAGCCCCGGGAATCAAGGTGCTCCACTGCACACTCCACTGGGTCAGATTGACGGAGTAAAAATTATACGGATACGCTCCGCCAAAATACAGCAGGCCATGCGATACCACGGGTGAGGACATGCTCACATAGCTCGGGATAGCCAGTGTGCGCATAATCTGACCCGTGGCGGGATTGATTTCCATCAGCTGGTCCGAACCGCCCACGGCATATAGATTCCCATGCCAGAACACCGGCGTCGGCATGTTTTCGCCGGGGGTGGTGTCCTGCCAGAGAATGCGGCCGGTCTTGCTGGACAGGGCAACCAGACTGCTGCTCCCGGTGCCGCGCACGGCACTGTGCCCCGCCACCGGCACATGGGCGAACAAACTGTTGCCTGTGCCGACATACACCGTGCTGCCCACCACCAGGGGCATCGTCATCACTTGGTTGTTCATTTCGGTTGTCCAAAGCGGCCGGCCATTTTTAATGTTCAGCGCCACCACCATATACGGCGCCGTGACGGTGCCCCCATATACTACCCCTCTCACCGCGACCGGATTCATGACCGCACCCCCGTCGTAGGTCCAGTGCACATCCAAAGGTTCTTGGATCATGCCGGGAACCGGGGTGTGGGTCGCATCAATGCCGAACATGGTCGCGGACGGCAGCCCGTAAGAGCTGAGCTGCCCGCCAGCCACAGCAAAAACGCTCAACCGGACCGTCAGTACCAACGCAATCAGTAGCGCCACGACATAGAAAAACGGACCGAACGATCTCCGCGACACCCGTGAGACAGCCATGACTCTCCCCCTTTTCCTCAACGAGGAGTGTACCAGCGCCACCTGAATCTCGCCTGAACTGCGGCTGAATGTTGCCTGAAAGTGCCAGCGCTCTCGACCCCAATGCCGATAAGTAGGCAAAAAGCAGCAGCCTTCTTGGAGATTCGTCTCCAAGAGGAAATTTGCAGAGGCAACGAGAATTGCTTTAGTGGCGAATCATTCAAATCAGCGATGATCCGGGAAGCGGAAGAGGAATGCAACATTCGGATTGCGCCCCAGGACTTGGACGTGGTGGGCGTCATGCACCGGCGGGCGGACGACGAGCGGATAGATTTCTTCTTCACCCGTTGGAGCGGGGACATCTGGAAAGCCAAAACCCAGAAATGTGATGCGTTGCGGTGGGCTCGCACCGATGCTGCCAACCAATTGTTTGTAGTCTAACAAAATAGGTTCGTCCGCTTTGGTGGAAGTCTGATCCGGTGTCGGAATTGCGCGGTATAATCGGGATAGATTCGCCAAATATTTCCAGATAGGGAAGGCCATGTCAGTCTCGATTTTACCGGCGGTGCCTCCTGTATTCCACTTCCCGCATTCCTCGGGTCTCTCCTGATGGGCCGGGGCTCCTCACGCCCCCGCAAGGCTGTGGCATCAGAAGCCCACAACGCTTGTGCCACCCTATTCGAGACCGCTCTTGCGATCGTTTCCGAACCCCCGGCATCTTTCTCCAGGGCCGCGGTGGGATAATAGGAACCTCACGGATCGGTTGCATCGACACGGTCAGATGAACCCCATCCAGGTATGGCGACCGGGGGCCGGCCAGAAGGCCGCCGCCCGCTTGACCCCCTCCTGGCCTACGGCCTAGGAAGGGGAATGCGCGGGCATGGTGTTCAATCCCAAATACACCGCATCGCGGTCCTCCCGGCGAATGCCGATATACGCCAAGGTTGTCCCTGGACTGCCGTGATAGAGCATCTGCTGAATGACCGCCAGATCCACGCCCGACTGATAGGCAAACGTCTTCCGCAGCTATGCGTGCCCACCGCGTCCGCCGCAGACAAGAAAAAAACGGCATTTCGGCATTTCGGCATTTCTGTCGTATACTATGGTAACAAAGGGGGAGGTGGCATGATGCAAAAATATACTGTACAACTCCGGGAGCGTGGCATCGTCACCTTGCCCAAGGCCGTGCGCCAGCGTTATGGTCTCGCGCCGAACACGCCGCTCACGTTAGTCGATTGGAACGGCACTTTGGTATTGAGTTCGCATATCCCCGTGGTGACAGAACTCGCCAAACAAGTGGCCGCGGAACGCACAGCGGCTGGCCTCTCGATACCCGACTTATTGACCGCATGGGCCCATGAGCGTTACGGGACTGACGAGCCGTTGTCCCCGATTACGCATGATCCCGCCTCTGCGGGTATTTCTCGACGCGGATGTCATTATTGCCGGGAGCGCATCACCGAACGGCGCTTCTCACGCCCTGTTGCAAGTGGCTGAATTGGGTTTAGTCGACGGCTGGACCTCTACACTCGTGCTCGAAGAGGTCCGCCGTAACCTCTGGCAAAAACTCCCGCGTGCTCTTCCCATCTTCGAAGCGTTATGGCCGCACTGTCTACATCTTGGCCCGGATCCAGACGCGACGGACATTCAACGCGTCCTATCCTACGCGCACGCGAAAGATGTGCACGTGGTGGCTGCTGCCTTACGGGTCCCCACGCATTGGCTCCTGACTTTTAATGTCCGCCATTTCTATTCGCCCCCCAGGCTGGTGGTCTTGCGCCCTGGGGAGGCCATACAACGTCTGCGCACTCTCATCGGACAACTTGCCGAATTGGCAAACGCTGCCCCCACGGTTGCCAGACCTGACCGCGCCTGTTTGCGGGATGGAAAGAGCGGATCGGCTACGCGGGCCTCGGGTCGGGTGGCCAAGTAGGCGGCCAGCGCCCTTTTGGCGCTCGCGCTAAGTGGGAAGGCTTTCGTCTTCCCCGTCTTCTGTTCGGTGATATGTAGCCGCTCCCGCCACTTCGTCGGCGTGTCGCAGACATCGTCGACCATCAGGTGCAGCAGGTCACCAATTCCCAAGTCGCTATCGATCCCTAGCGTAAACCAGGCCGCGTCGCGCAAGTTCTGCAAGGCCAGGACTTTGCGGATGACGTCGATGTGGCGCTTCTCGCGCAAGGGTTCCACAGTCTTCGCGATCTCATGCCCCTTCGTCCTGTTCGGTATTCGTCTCGAGGGTAGCCACTACACCGATTGTCCATAATCACTTATAGGGGATTCAAAACGCCCTGTCCTGTCGCGGGTCCACTCCTGCGCTGTTCGCACAACCCGGATCCCTTGCCCCGTCAGGCTTTCCGGAGAGTTCAGGGGGTGTCGGCGAATCGGACAGAATTCTGTACGATTCACGACGGGCTCACTAGGTAACTCGTGATGGGGTTCACGGCACAAACACGTCCGCCACATTGAGGGGTGCGTTCGGGAAGAGGGAGCTTTGAATCATCTCTCCGCGGCGGAACGGGCCCGCGACTTCGTAGCCATCCGGAGTTAAATGATAGATGGTAAGCGTTTCGACCTCGGGATCCACAATCCAATATTCTGGCACGCCAAAGCGGGCATAGAGGTGGACCTTCACGCCCAGATCCCGTTCACGGGTGCTAGGGGATAAGACCTCGACCACAAGGTCCGGCGCTCCTTGAATATTGGCTTCCTTAATGATATGCAGTTGTTCGGTTAGGATAAACAGCAGATCCGGTTCGGTGACGTTGCTTTCATCAAACACAACGTCCAAGGGCGCCATGTAAACCTGTCCGCTCCCAATGCGCTCGCGTTCGGTCAACCAAATATGCAATCGATGTACAACCCGCTGATGTTTGGGCTTTGGTGATGGGCTCACGGCTAGGTCTCCTTCCAAAACTTCATACCGTTTGCCATCGTCTGGAACCTGCGCTAAGTCACTGATAGTGAAAATAGGACGGATGACATCCATGGATTTTCCCCTCCTGAAGTATTTGTGCCCGCAAACATTACTTAAATGCTTTGCAAATGGTGGCTACAGGCGGAACAAGTCGGCCACTACTAGCGGCACACCCGGAAAGAGGGCACTGTGAATCGTCTCGCTCCGGCGAAACGGCCCGGCGACTTCGTAGCCATCTGGAATCAAATGATAAATGGCAAGCGTTTCGACCTCGGGATCCACAATCCAATATTCCGGCACGCCAAAGCGGGCATAGAGGTGAGCCTTTATACCGAGGTCCCGCTCTCGGGTGCTAGCTGAAAGTACTTCGACGACGAGATCGGGCGCTCCTTGGACACCAGTCTCCGCAACAAGGTCGAGGTGGTCCGTACGAATAAACAGCAGGTCCGGTTCGGTGACGTTATATTCATCAAGCGTCACATCTAGAGGGGCAACAGCGACCTGGCCCAAGCCGGCGGCTTCTCGTTTGGTCAACCATGTGTGTACATAGTGTACAATCCGTTGATGTTTCCAACTCGGCGATGGACTCACGGCTAAGTCTCCTTCCAAAATCTCATAGCGTTTGCCATCGTTTGGGAACTGGGGTAAATCTGCAGCAGTAAAAATGGGCCGGATGACATCCATGAAATTTCCCCTCCTAACCTATTGACGTTGGTCATAGCAATTTAAGTGCGTGGTACCTGGTGGTTAGACGCGGAACAAATCGGCTACGTCCAGGGACACAAGTCGCTTATCCATCATTACCGAAGCCAACGTGCAAGGATCGCCCGATCTCATCGTCGAAGTACTTTCACCTAGCACCCGAGAGCCGAGAGCGGGACCTCGGTATAAAGGCTCATCTCTATGCCCGCTTATCGGGAAGAGGCCACTGTGAATCGTCTCAGCGCAACGGCCCAGCGACTTCGTAGCCATCAGACGTTAGGTGATAGACAGTGAGCGTTTCGACCTCGGGGCCCCTACCAATACTGCGGCACACAAGGCCTGAACAAACAATAAATCAGGTTCGGCCACATTATGCGTGTCAAACACCACGTCGAACGGCGCAACATAAGCTTGCCCATAATGTATCTGCTCCAGAGCAAAAAGCCAGCGATAAGTGGCCTGCACAACGCGCTGGTGTTTCCGATTACGCGAGGGACCCACGGCCAAGTCTCCTCCCAAGATTTCATAGCGCTTGCCGTCGTCCGGAAGCTGGGCTAAATCAGTGACAGTAAAAGTGGGACGGATGACATCCATGGGTTCTCGCCCTCCTGCTTCCCATTATAACAATGCGACGGAAGGCTGGCGATTCACTAGCCTGTCTAATCATCGGCGGGACCTTCGCAGAGTTGTTCCAGAATCTGAGAACCCGGGTGCCAGTGGGTGCGCCATTCGTCCCACGTGGGGCCCGGATTGCCTATCCAGCCGCGTGACCACGGAACTTTCCAAGGTGGCACAGGCATGTCATCCCACCATCTCCGGTGTTCGGCATAAAGGACATCTTTCTGAAGGAGGATTCCTATCCAAAAGATTGGAAAAACTGGCTAGTGGACCTGTTAACTCATGATAATCCCCCTTTCACAAGCATATGGACAACGGGAGGGTTCACTGCCCGAGGAGAAGCTCACGATGGTCAAGTGTACGTAGCGGTGTTTGATGTAGTGCTTGATGACAGCACCGTCACCGAACCGGGTCTGCTGTTTATCCTGACAGAACATCTGCATATCATTAAGGCCGACCATCAGCGATGATCGGGAAAAAAATGGCTAGGCAGCGGAAAGATCTTTATGCCAATCAAATCAGCAGAGCCTAGCGCACCAAGTTGACAAGGAATCCGGTTTTGGGAGCCCAGCACACCATGCTTGGCGTTTATTGGCTTATACACGCTTAGCTGCTATTGGGCAGTCCATGGATGAACCGTCAGCACGTCAGACAGGATACCCGCTTATGGGCTGCGGCGATTCAAAATGAGCGTAACCTGTTGCATGACTCACGCTAGGCCGAGACACGTGCCACAACCGTCCCGCACGCAACTTCACCCCCGGTAGTGTGTCCCATTGCTATCAGTCGGGGTCCCCCACCTTGATTCGCTCTCCCACCGAACTCTCCTCGTGAATGTCCAAGCTCTGCCGGTATTCCACCCGCTGAATCCGGCACTCTCTGCCGATTATTACGCGGTCTCCCCGCACAAGGCGCGCATCGGTGCATTCCAGCCGGAGATCGTCCCCGGAGATCTCGCCAGCGGACATCTTCCGCTTTCGCGACCAGTTTATCCATCCCCACCATGATTCGGAACTCGGAGACGTCCCAATCTGAATGACGGAACCCGCTAATTCGCCCACCACACTGGAACCTGATAGCCGAATGTCCACCGCATCCGCTGAGACCAACCCCGGACAGTTCACTGCGCCGGACCATTCCAGGCGGTCCAGCGCAATCTCCCTTCCTACCTGCAAGGACCCGCTGCCATGGACCCGCATGCCGGTCAGATCTCCTCCCACTGTCAAGGATCCCGAGAATTGCGCTCCGTTTTTTACGTTCAAGCTCCCCCCAATCCTGAACGAACCACTGGTCCGCCCCTCGAGAACATCCACATCGCCATTGACCGCTGCCTTGCCGGCAATCCTCATTCTGGCTGACCTCACTCCACCCTCAGTTGTCACTGACCCGCTGATATCTACGCTTTGTGCAACTAAATCTCCGTCAATGCGGACCGAGCCTGACCCCTCCACCACATCGTAGTAGCCCCCGCCCACTACACCGCTTCCCGACACCTTGATCGACTTCAACCTGTCATCCGCCACTGTACCCGCCCCTCTCATTCTATCTTGCCTCCCTGGTTTCGCTAGCCACCATGAATCCCGTGAGACGCCTGTTCCCATACAGCCTTGGCCTCTTTCCAAACCTGGGCGAGCGATATCGACAAATCAGGTCTATCCGCGCCAAACCAGACCGCCCCATCCGTCTGGGCGATCATAAACCGCCATCCCTCTCCTGCCCTCTGCCCATAGAGCACCGTATCTGGATACTCCAGCCAACTGGCCGGCACGCTTCGCAGGAAAGGCACCACAGCCTGACCCGCCAATGGATGGTCCGACTGCTCCAGCAATAGGGAGACCAGTTCCCAAAACAATTCAAGCCGCGTGACCTCACCATGCTGCCGTGCGGTCTGCCCGTGAATGGGAAGACCAGCTTTGCCCCACACAATATCCCGGGGCAAGCGTTTCTCCCACTGCCCGGGATCTCGGATTTTGTCGGCCAAGACATCCAGGGCCGCATCGCTCTTCATGTCTTGAATCCAGCGGATGCGCTCCAGTATTGCGTCCCGGGGAAAAAATGTCTCCTGTCCCGTGAAGGTGGACCGCCGGATGAACCACGACTCAGGAATCAGACCTTTCCGTTTCCAGCGGTAAAGCTGTCCATAAGAGATATCTGTTTCGATTAACAAATTCTTTTTGCTGATTAAGTCTTCCATAACAGCCTCCTCGTGTAACATAACACTGTTTTGTTTGTGGTGCAAGTTTCCTCTACTTCCCGACTCCGGATGGCACCGCGTAGATCAAATACCGCACCACGATCCGCATGTGAACCCTGTCAGCACCAAAGCCTTAGCAGCCCGGAGCTCGCGGACATCCACCGGGAAAATTTGCGGCACAATGCTTTCGGGATCCCGAAGTGGCGAATAGAAGGTACCAAAAGCTGTCGTAGGGAATTGTCCGTGGTCCGCAATTTTGCTGCGGAAATGGTCACAGGATGGCCTGGCCGCAAGGCGGGCGCCTTCGGGGCGTAAGACGCCGGGCAGCGGAATCTGGCCTCGCCAGCCCGCTTGTTGGCGGATGGCGTACAATGTCTGAAAAGCCGCGAAAAACCGCGGCTTTTTCTTTTACTCGTGCAGGAGGGAAAGTTCGGTTGAAGGATCAAAAGCGTACAGCCGCTGCACGTTCAGTTTCATGGCGATAGTGTCCCCCACACGACCGTTCCAGGCATTGTCTGCGCGGGCAATCATTGACTGTCCTTCTACGGTGAGGTAAACAATGTGCTCATTCCCCATCGATTCAACAGCCTGGATTGTCGCATTTAACACAGGTTCACTATCCAGTCCCTTGCCTAGAAAGATATCTTCGGGCCGCAGTCCCAAGGTCAGCGCGTTCGTGCTCAAGCGGGAGAGAGACTCGTGGATGCGGTCGGGCAATTCGAAGGACTGGGAGCCGACTTGAAGCGCGCTCCGGTCGCCATGAGCCACCACAGTCCCTTTGATAAGGTTCATTGCGGGGGTGCCCACGAAGGTCGCTACGAACTGGTTGGCCGGATTGTTGTACACCCTGTCCGGTGTATCCACCTGCTGCACGACACCCTCGCGGATCACCGCAATGCGGGTCCCCATGGTCATCGCTTCAGTCTGGTCATGTGTGACGTAAATAATGGTGGCCTCAAGCCTCTGATGCAAGTTCTTTAGCTCGACCCGGGTTTGTGTCCGCAGCTTGGCATCAAGATTGGAGAGCGGCTCGTCCATCAGGAACACTTTCGGTTCGCGCACAATGGCCCGCCCCAATGCCACCCGCTGCCTCTGCCCACCTGACAGCTCTTTCGGTTTACGGGAGAGGAGCTGGTCGAGACCCAAAATCTCTGCGGCTGCCTGCACATGCTGGTCGATATCCTTTTTGGGGCTCTTTCGCAGTTCCAGGCCAAAAGCCATGTTCTCATAGACCGTCATGTGCGGGTACAACGCATAGTTTTGAAACACCATGGCAATGTCGCGGTCCTTAGGGGGCTTGTGGGTGACGTCTTCATCTCCGATGAAAATCTCACCGGACGTTAGCTCCTCAAGACCGGCGATCATCCGCAAAATGGTGCTCTTGCCGCAGCCGGATGGCCCTAAAAACACCAGAAATTCCTTGTCGTGAATGTCCAGATTGACATCATGGACCGCTTCCACCGTTCCGTACCGTTTGGTCACGTGCTGCAATACCACGCCAGCCATATTCATTCCCCTTTTGGTGATATCTGAATGGCCATTCAATGTGAATTCCCATTTCCTGCCCCGAAGCCCACGGCACCCGCTCTCCGTGCATGATGACTTCTACCGGCCATCCGTTCCTTCATTGTACTTCAGTGGGCTTGCCAAACCACAGAAGATAGAGAGGCATTTGCCCCAAAAAGTTCCAACTGCCGGCACCGACTTGTTCATAGCAAAGGGGAATGGAGAGACTTTTTGTCTCTCCATTCCCCCTCCCACGGCCCTCGGATTACGGGCGGCGCCGCCACTCCGGTTCATTGACCGCATTGACCGCGTGCCCTCTCAGAGCCTCGGCGATGTTGCCCACCGCATCTTGCGTCATTCGCATCCGGGTCTCCCACGTCGTCGTGCCGACATGGGGGGATAAGATCACCTGGGGCATCGCTATAAGCTCCTGAGAAATCCGCGGTTCATACTCGAAGACATCCAAAGCTGCGGCAGCAATCTCCCCCCCCAAGAGGGCTTCTATGAGGGCGGCCTCGTCCACACAGGGACCCCGGCTGATGTTAATGAGCGATGCCGTCGGCTTGCACTGCGCCAGAGCCTCCCTGCCAATCAAATGACGCGTGGAGGGGCTCAGCGGAGTCATTACCACAATGAAGTCGGATACCGCGAGCAGCCCGTCAAGTGAGGTAAACCCGCCGTGGCCAGGCACGGGGCCATGCGGGCGCGTATAGAAAACTTCAAAGCCCACCAGCCGGAGCAGGTCCGCCAAGCGCTTGCCCACCCGCCCATAGCCCACCAGTCCCACCTTCTGGCCATGAATATCATGCGCCATGGAAGGGCTGGCAAATACCGGGTTGGCTTCGCCCTCGCGGTTTTGCTGGCGCATAGCCACCGTGTGCGGCACCACGTGCCGGAGCAGGGCCAAAACCATCGTCAGTCCCAGTTCAGCCGTCGCATCCACCACGGCCTCCGGGGTATGAGTGACCAAGATCCCGAGGTCCGATGCGGCTTCCACATCAATGTAATCATAGCCCGTACCATATGACGATACGACCATCAAGGCCGGCATCGACTCCAATTGTTCCCGTCCTAAGGGATATTCCGGTTTAGTGATGAGCCCGTGGAGATGTTGGCTCTGCTCCGAATCAGGAATGCCAAATGACCATTTCTCTTGTGGGGCAGGCAGCTGTTCCCACCCCACCAATGGCGCAACCGCCTGACACGCATATTCTTGAACCATGATGCCTCCTCTTGGCCCGTGCAGCTTTCGCCTGCACGGGCCTAACCAGATTATAACGGGTCTATGACAGTCGGACTTTCCCAGACTCACGGGGCGCGCTGGCTGCCGGCTCCCGGTGACTTCTTACCAGCATGGTGAGAATGGCGGAGACAATCAGACACAAAGACATAAAGAGAAATCCGTCGTTGGGTTTTCCGGTCACGGCCGCCAGGTAGCCAACAAAGTAGACCCCGACAAACGACCCCAAAGCCCCCATGCTGTTAATCATAGCCATAGATTCTCCCGAAGCGCTGCGGGGAATGATATCGGGAATAATCGCAAAATACGGACCGTACGGAGCATACATGCATCCCCCCGCAATCACCAGCAGAAGCATCGCCAGAACGAAGTTATGCACGCCAATGGCAAAGGACGCATACATCGCAATGCTGCCGATAATGAGAAATGGCCATACAAAGATTTTGCGGTTGAGACTCTTGTCAGCAAAATAGGATGCTCCGATCATCAGCACAATCGCCAGCAGATACGGCAGGGCGCTAATCAGTCCGGTCATGCCAATGCCCAGTCCGGAAGCCGCTTTCACTATCGAAGGCAGCCAAAGAATGAAACCGTAAATTCCTGCGCTCCACAAGAAATACTGGCCGGCCAGCAGCAAAACATCGCGCGACTTCAGGGCCGTCCAAAACTGCTGGGGTTTGGCAAACGCCTTTTGCTCCCCGGCCAGTTCCTGGCCGAACTCCTTCTTTTGCGCCTCACTGAGCCAGCCGACATCCTGAGGCCGGTCCTGAATCAGACCCCACCACACAAAGGCCATGATAATTGAGGGAATCCCTTCCAGCACAAACATGGCTTGCCATCCGATGGCTCCAATCAAAAATCCCGATACCACCGACATCCACAGCACCGTAACCGGATTTCCGAGAATGAGAAAGGTATTGGCCCGTGCGCGTTCGGGTTTTAAAAACCAGTGAGTGTTGAAGACCAGCAGCGCAGGAAACAGCACACTTTCGACCGCGCCCAGCAGGAGGCGGTCAATAATCAGCAGGGTGATGTTGGGAAGCAATCCGGTGAGGGACGCGAGAATTCCCCAGAAAATCATTCCCCAAAAAATAATCCGCTTGGCGCTCTTCGTTTCAGCATAATGGGCGCCGGGAATCTGAAATAGAAAGTACCCGAGAAAGAACATGGCTCCAAGCAGCGCAGTGGTGCCTGCCGTGATATGCAGTGTTTTCGACAACCCCGCCGCCGCGCCGAATCCAAAATTTGCGCGGTCTACATATGCCAGGCTGTATACAATGAAGACGATTGGGATAAGCCGTGCCCACCGCTGGCGGGCTCCTGTGGAATTCATCAAAGCTCACTCCTCTCTTAAGCCTATCGTGTGCGACCTTAGGATCGTTGCGTAGAATGGCGCGCTTTCAATACTCCCGGTAACCGGCTGTGGACTGGCGCGTGTGCTTCAGGATTGGCGATTCTCTGCAATAGACGCTGGGCAGCCTGCCGCCCCAATTCAATCGTGGGCTGTTCAACGGCGCTGATGCCACCCAAGACAAACGGCGCCCACGGCGGATCGTCAATGGTCATCAACCCGAAGTCCCCGGGCACGCTGTATCCCGCTTGCGTGATAGCCTGAACCGCCAGCAGGGCCGCGACGCTGTTGCCGCACAGCACAGCTGCCGGAATACCATCGCGGTTCTCGCGCACGCGGTGCAGAGTCCCAATCAAACCGGCAGGTTCGGCACTCTCGCGAATGAAGATGCGCACGTCCCGCCATGGCAGCGTACTCTGCTCCACCGCTTTCTTGCGTTCCCAGCGCGAGCTCACATCTTCGACAGCTTCGGTAACGTATAGCAGGTCGCGGTAGCCTTGAGCAAAAAGATGGTCCAAGGCCGTATCCACAGCCCCGTAGTTGTCCAGTCCCACCCGGTCCAGCTCAGAAACCCCGGAGAGCAGCCTGTCAACCAGAACAACCGGCACCTGGCGGTTTAAAACCGCCGTCAATGCCGGCGTGACCCGCATTGAACTGGGCTGAATCAGAATGCCTTCGACACGCTGATTCAGCAGGCGCTCAATCAGCAAGCTTTCCAGATGGGAGTCATTTTGCGTATTGCCAATCATCAGACTGTACCCCGCCTGGTTGATCTGGGTTTCCATCCCATCCAGGACTGCCGGCACGTAAGCATTGGTCAGATCTGCAACGACCGCTGCCACAAGCCCGCTCTTGCGCGTTTTTAACGAGCGCGCCCAGGCATTCGGACGGTAATCCAGCTCTTCAATGACCCGGGCAATGCGCTCCGCGGTCTGCGGAGCCAGGTTCCCCTCGACGCCGTTGAGGTAGCGCGACACGCTAGCCGGAGACACTTCTGCCTTGAGCGCGACGTCTGCAATGGTGATGCCTTTGGATTTCATGCGCACCTCCTGGAACGAAACCGATATCCGAAACCGATTTCATTATACATTCAATTCTGCTAAAAAGGAATATATGAATTTGGAGGATATTCCTGGGCGTTAGCCCATGGGAAACCTCACATTAATGTGGCCGTAACCAGATGATCATCGGGGCATCATTTCCGTATGCCATGCTTAAGGCTGTTCACTCTTGGACACTTGAATTCTGATCCTCTCCAAGGATGTGAAACGGTCATGATTTCTGATGAGACGACTATTATTCATATATCCGACCTCCACATCGACGGACTCGGGCCAAACCGCCAGATGTCTACTCAGGGCTGGCAGGCCATGGCGGATGCACTGCGGCGCTTGCATCCCGATTTAGTGGTCGTGACAGGAGACCTGACAACCCATGGCAGTTGCCATATCGAGCACCTCTACCAAGCACGCGAGTTCCTAGATAGCATTGGGGTTGACTATCTAGTGATTCCCGGCAATCACGACTTGTCTCCTTCCGCCGACGTCCGCGCCGACGAATGCTATGAAAATGTTCCGTGGAAACACACCAGGTTTTGCCAGGTGTTCTCGCAGTCTCCAACCGTGGCCCGGACCCTAGGCCCCGTCTCCGTCATAGGCTTAGCCCTCAGGGAAGGCGATCCAGACGGAGCTTTAACGGGCTTGCAGTCCGCTCTCGCCGCCGCGTCAGGGCCCGTTCTGGTTTTTGGCCATTACCCATTGCGCACTGTGCGGACACAAGGTGTCCTGTCTGCATTTGGTTGGACACAATATATTCCCGGGACCCTGCCGGAATTTCGGCGCATCTTGAAGTCCACCCCGCAGGTGCGGCTGTACGGTTGCGGCCACGTACACGCGGCGTCTGTTATGGCCATCACCCCGTCTCTGGCGCAAATTTCCGCAGGCGGACTCGGTCCCGGCCCCAGCCAATTTTGGCTTTATAAAATCACATCTGCTGAGCTCGCATTCTTTTCCATGCTGGCTCAAGGCCCGCCCTTATTTTGGAACGGGGAGAATCTCGCTGGCGCGGACCCGTGTCTCTACAATTGGGGAGAGATCCGGACAGGCCGAATTGCGCTGACGCCTTCACACAGCGCATCCCTATCCGTTCCTCACTAGCGGCCAAAAGACTCCGCACGGCAGCTTGTGCCGTTGCCTATCAGCAGCAAAGGAAAAAATGTCCCGGCCTATGCGGCCCGGACATTTTTTCCTTATGCTCTCCGCCTTCTGCCCTCACCGCTACGGCTGCACAGCCGACGCCGCTCTTGCCCTGCCGTCGCCCTCCTGACCCGCTGAGATGTCCTCAAGGCTCCTGCCTTTAGTTTCGGGGGCCATGATGAGAGAGACAACAAGCCCCAGCAGCCCCGCCCCGGCAAACAGCCAGAGGGCGTGCTGGAGACCCCATGACTTTACCAGGGAAGGAAACACCACAATGCTTAAAATCGCGCCGACACGGCTCACCGCAGTGCCCAATCCAGACGCTCCGGCACGCAATTCCGTGGGGAAAAGCTCCGTAGCGTAGACGAAATCCAGAATGCCTGCAAAGTTGCCAAAAAGGATCGCTCCTGAAAACAGCACAATCAACAAGCCAAAGACCGGCGCATGCGCCAGCGCCAAAATCACCAACGCGGCCGTGAGGCCTCCGAAACCTAAGAGAATCAAAGGCCGGCGGCCCCACCGGTCCACCAACACAACCCCCAACACCGCGCCCGCGACGCCAACCAGGCTGATGACAGCAGCTCCCAGATCGGCTCCCGACTGCGAGCCGTGCACAAAGGGTTTGAGAATCGTCGGAGCATAAATGGAAATGCCATAATAGGCAACATCATAAGCAAACCAGAATCCGCAGACAAAGAGGGTGCTCTTCCACAGCGTCTTCGAGAATAGCTGGAGCCAGGAGTGGGTTTGCCGCGATTGTCCGGCCAAGTCGACACGCTCTCCAGACAGATTGGCGAGCACGGCGGAAGCCTCGCGGTGGCGGCCCTGGCTAACAAGCCAGCGCGGTGACTCAGGGATGGATGAGCGGAATAAAATCACCACAAATGCAATCACCGCACCAATTACCAGCATCCACCGCCAAGCTTCCGACCCCAAGGGCAACAGCGCAATCCCCACAAGATACGCCGCGACAGACCCCACAAACCACGTCACAGATAGCAAGGTCACCAAGCGGCCCCGTGTTTTTTTTGGACTAAACTCCGACAAGAGCGTCGAAGAAATGGGATAGTCGGCGCCGATGCCCAGCCCGAGAAAAAAACGGAAGACCAGCAATTGCCAAACGTTTTGCGATACGGCCGTCAATATGGCGAAAACTACAAAGAAAATGAGGTCAAACAGGTACATGGTGCGGCGCCCGAGACGGTCAGTCCAGTGCCCCAGAAAGAGAGATCCCACCAGCATTCCCACAACGGCAGACGCCGCGACCAGTCCGGTCATCGCCGCACCAATATGCCACTGCTTTACCAGTAAAGGCAGTGCGACAGCAATAACGGTCAGGTCAAATCCATCCAGAAACATTCCCGCAGCCGACAGTGTCGCCAGTCTGCGAAGAAAGGCCATCAACTTGCCAGAATCCAACAGCTCCTCCGCATTTGTCACAAAGTCTCACCGCCCTCTCTTGTCACTCCTGCAGTCAGATGTCATACAAGATCTCCGCCACATCCTTGATTGTAAAGAGGGCCGACGATCCTACAGTGAGCAAGGAGTTAAGGCGCGATTAATTTTGGGTTGCGGCACCAACGCGGCGCTGCCAGACCCGTTCCGGCGTCATGAGAGTCGTCCCCGATCATTTAGCGGCCGAATCGCCCGTCAAACAGCGCGCAATTTTACCACCCGCTATGATGGAGCCCTCATCATTAGCCATAAAGTCAATTGTTTTTTATACACAAGTGTAGTTGACAAGTGATAGAAAATCGCCACAATATACCCTATGCGGTATACCTTCCCGGCTAGGCTTCCCTGGCTTGCGGTCTAGCCGAGGGCTTCACCTAGGAGCAGTGGGTATTGACGAAACGAAGGAGATGGCATAAATATGGCAGGGATAACAGCGGAGGAATTTGTATCGGACGTGGGGCGGGGTGTTGCACTCTTTCTGGATGTTAATCCTCCGGAGGTTTTCTCCAACGGGCATCCGGCAGGCACATACAATTTTCCATTCCACCGCCGAAACTGGGGCCATGACGTCAAGCGGGCGCTCAATGGACAAAATCCTCCCATCGGTCTGTTTGGCTCGGACTCCGCTACCATCGAAGATGCCACCAAGAGCTTGGAGGCTGCCGGCCTATCGGTCGTGTTCACCTTCGCACACGGCCTGATTGCATGGGAGAAAGAAAAACTGCCCGTAGAACGCGTCAAAGACGTGACACCGGACCAGCTCGCGAAAAGCCTGGGCGATTATGTGGTCATTGATGTGCGGGAGGCTTATGAGCTGCGCGGCGGAAAGATCCCGGGAGCCGTTCATATCCCTATGGGACAGTTGCAAACCCGTGTCAACGACCTGGACAAGAGCAAAATGTATGCCATTGTCTGCGCCTCAGGCGGGCGCAGTTCATCGGTCGCCGCATGGCTTTCGCAATTGGGTTACGATGTCTCCAACGTCGTCGGAGGCATGTCACTGTGGGCTGGCGGCCGCCACCCCATCGAACGGGGCTGATCCCCGGAAAGAGTCCCCTAAGGGCCAGCGCCCCTTAGGGGACTTTCTATTCAGGCCGCGGCTTTCACGGCAGAAGGTGGGCGACTTTGTACAGGTCGAGGTTCAGTTGCACCACATTCACACGGTCCCGTCCAAAGATGCCAAATTGCGGGCTCAGCACGTTTTCTTGAACCATTCTCTTCAGCTCGCCCGCACTGAGCCCGGTCGCCTTGGACACCCTGGGAATCTGTATCAGGGCGGATTGCACAGAAATGTCGGGATCAAGACCCGATGCCGAACTCTCTACCAAACTGGCGGGGATCTGGTCAACACGGAGCCCGGGCGTCACCGCTGTCAGGGTACGAATGCGGTTCTTGATATGGGCGATTAACAGGCGGTTCGTCGGCCCCAAATTGCTGGCAGCCGACGCCTCGGCATTGTAAGGCGGCACCGTAGCCGAGGGCCGGCCCCAAAAATACTGATTCTGGCTGAAGTACTGGCCAATATGACGCGATGCGACGATGGTATCTCCCACGCGCACGGGACTGCCGTTGGCCTGAGAGGGAAACAGCAGCTGGCTCACCCCGGTCATGACCAGGGGATAGGCAACACCTGCCAGCAGCCAGGTGGCAACGGTTCCCACAATAATCGGTCTTAATAATTTCATCGCCGCTTTCCCTCCTTACGCCATCCCGAAAATTCCCAGGATGTGGTCGATGCCCCAAATTGCAATGAACGGAATGATCACCCCTAAGACGCCCCAATTGAAGATATTTCGGGCAAGCATGGCATCCGCGTTTTCCGCACGGTACTTCACCCCGCGGATGGCGAAGGGGATCAAGGCCGGAATAATCAGCGCGTTGAATATCAAGGCGGATAAAATGGCCCCATGCGGCGTTTTGAGCCCCATGATGTTGAGGGCCTTCAGCCCCGACAGTTC
>DAHWJO010000199.1:3815-5523 GCA_027344105.1 Sulfobacillus sp. | reverse complement strand
ACACATAAAAGATCTAACGCCATCACTTTTTGCAAGACCTTTTGGCCCAGAAAGAGGCCATCGCGAAGCGTGGTGGATGCGAAACTCTCGTTCATAATAAGGATACTGTTCGGAGTGGCGGATTGCAGCATTTCCCGGACCCTCACAATATCATCCTCTAACTGCCCCCGCATGCGAGCCAAGTCTTCTTCCCGCTCGAAATGCGTGAATATCCGGTCCGATAAAAACAAGCGTGCACCCGTGCCGGGAACTGGATATCCGATGCCCGCCAAATGGTGCAGTTGCCCAAATGTCCGGGCAAAGGTCGTCTTGCCCCCTTGGTTGGGCCCAGATACCACTAGGATGCGCTCCGGCCCGTCCAAGCGGAACTCATTCGTGACAACTGGTATTCTGCGTGCGGTCAGTTGATGCGCAAGCGCCATGTCGAACGTCTCCGTAGCAAAGATGTCTTGCGCGTAGCTCGTGACCTCGGGATAACAGAAAGGAAGACCGGCCGCGCGCAACGGCGCCGTGTAATTTAGGTACGTCAGGTAAAAATATAGTCCACGTTCGAAACGCCGCACGGTCTCGTCAAAGAAGCGAGCGTGCCGGCTGCAATATTCATCTAGGACAGAAAACTCCTGGTGGAACAAGCGCGAGACCAACTCCAGAATTTGTGAGCTGACGTAGGTCATGCCCGGCGGCGTGCGGTATTTTACCTGGTAGTCCTTGGCCCCGCCCTGCTTAAATCGCTCAAAAGTTTCTAGCACCTCCGCACTGTAATCGGCTTGGCCTTCATAGCGGCTGACATCCACCCTCCTTCCTCGGATGCGGATACCAAAGCGAATCTCGGCCAGAGTTTTCTTGCAATTGTGGGTCTCGTCTACCAGTGCGGTGAAGGCGGGGGACGTCCGATAATCCGCGAGAAACGTGCGAAATGTCAAAAAGCCTCGCGACTTCGGGTCCGCCGCCTCAAGGGCGTCATGCAAAGACAAGAGAGCCTGGCAATACAAGTCCGCTGCATCCAGGAACCATCCTTGGCGTTGGTAGTGCACCTCCATTTTTTCCGATTGAGATAGATGAGAGCGCACTTGCTGCATTTGCTGGGCAAATTGCTGCACAGCCAGAAGCAGGGCGGAATCCTCGAGATCTTTAAACACTTCATGGCGAAAATGCACGGTATCTGGATCGGGAAGGTGTTGATAGAATAACGCCGTGAGGAGATCGTGTTCCTCCTGGCCTTTGACCATCGCGCCAAGAATTTGGTCAAGGTTCAGGTCTGACGCGAAAACAAGATCTTGTGACGCGGCCGACTCCACGTTCTGTGGCAGGCCTGAGCCTATCAAGCTTGTAAAAACGGATAGACGAGAATGGGCGTCCGTGGCGGGATCTTGCCCTGCTGAAGTACCCGGTTTTGCCGATGGTTCGGCACGACTTGTGGTGGAGTTTTTCATAACGCTCTCCTATTCTGACCTTTACGGCCATGACTAGGGGCTATCAGCCTTTACGGCAGTTGTCGGCGAGCTCCATCACCTTTACCGTGATTATACGGTGTAACGTCACATCGGGCAATCCAAGTCTGGTCAGTTTGACTAAAATCCCGAGATGTCAATAAGTTCCCGAGAACCTAGTCCCTGTCAAGCGGATAAGGTGGACCCGGGACTTGTGGGCCGGCTCTTTCTTAATCTCCTATCTGACCGCGCATGCCATGGCTGCGGTTCTGCAACAG
>DAHWJO010000199.1:0-3806 GCA_027344105.1 Sulfobacillus sp. | reverse complement strand
TGGACCCGGGACTTGTGGGCCGGCTCTTTCTTAATCTCCTATCTGACCGCGCATGCCATGGCTGCGGTTCTGCAACAGGGCGCACGGCTTGAGTTTCCTGCCGTAGCGAATGACGCGGATGAAATCACCGACGCCCTATTGAATGCGGTGGTGACAACGACTGCTCCCAAGAATCTCTTGGGTACCATTCCCAACCGCTTTGTCGCCCACGTACCGGCGTCGTTTGACCCGCAGCCCTGCCTCGATGCCGTGCAGCACGCCTGGGAGAAGATGGCGCAAAGTGTCTGGCAACAATTCGTGGCCCCTTACGAAAGCAAAGGAGAGAGAATACCCACGCCATTTGGCAACGGCAGATCCACGCATTTTGGGAAATGACATGGGCCCCCGGAGAGGCCATGGGTTTGCTGGACCGCAGAAAAAACTGGCGTACGCAAGTGTTCTCTCCCGAAGGGGGATCCAAGTGCATGATGATGCCCCAGTTTCAGGAGATTTCAGGACATTGGGCCGCGCGCAAACGGCAGGCTTTTTGGGAAGCCGTCGCTTCTGGTGCCGGCTCATCGACGCGGGAGTTGCGAGACGGGGAAGAGCTCAGCGCCGTGGCCATGGTCAAACGATTCTTCCCGCGGATAGCGCCCAACAGCATTGGATGGTCCGTACCTCGTGACTACCTTTATTACCCTTCGACTATCGAGCTGGCGGTCTCTGCGTGGCGCCAACAGCAAGTGCAACGGGATCCCGTGTGGTGTGAGAGTTTTGCCCGTCTCGTGCACCACGTCGGAGCACAGTACCTCGGGGGGGATCGCGGGCCGAGGTCTTCTGAGGATCCCGCCAAAATAGGCCAGGTGGATCCGGCGCTCTTTTTCGACGGAACCTTCCACAATCTGGCCCTGTGAGCTCCGGGCTCAGAAGCGGGGCGTAAGGCGTTGAACAGCGCCCTCCATGCGGCAACCACGTTGCCCCATCCCTATTACGCTGTCCTGCTGATGGACGGCGACCACTTGGGACAATTGTTGCAGCAACAAGGGGGGGCCGTGGTGAGCCAAGCCTTGCAGCATTTTACTCAGGAAGTGCCGTCGGTCGTCAGCGAATGGGGGGGAGACTCGTGTATGCAGGCGGCGATGATGTGCTGGCGCTGCTGCCCCGGAGCCAGGCCATCGCTTGTGCTGACCAATTGCACGAGGTCTATCAAAGAGCCCTGACACCATTGGGGGGAACAATTTCCGCCGCCATCATCTTTGCCCACATGCATGCCCCCTTAACCGCCGTCATCCAGTCGGCGCATGAGACCTTAGACCGTGTGGCGAAAGAGCAAAATGGCCGGGACTCCTTGGCGTTCGCGGTATGGAATTCCGGCGGGTTGACCACACCGTGGGCAGCTAAATGGCATCGCCTCGTATCCCCCGAGCAGGGCAATGCCCTGCAGCTCTTAGTGCAGGACATGGGGCAGGGGATGTCCACCCAGTTTTTATTTAAGGTTCAGGAGCTGGAGCGGCGGCTCACCGGGGTCGCCGGGCTTACGCGGGAGGACTGGTACCACCTGCTGCTCACCGAATTAAAACGAACCTCGGGGGACAGCGTTCCTCAAGAACCTGCCCGGCTGCAGGCGATGGTCGAGGCTCTTCTATTTTTGTCCAACGGTGACCGGGAAGCCGGCCAGGAAGAGGTCCTCGGGTTAACTCACGCCATAGAATTACTGCTGTTTCTATCGCGAGATCAGGAGGCCTTATTGTGAGCAGTGTGCTATGGGAATTTCAACCGGTCGACACGTGGTTCTTCCGCAAGAGCATCCCTTTTGGGAGGGGACAAAGCGTGGGGAGACGCGATATGGTCTTCGCCCCACCGGTGAGCACCCTGCAAGGGGCGATCCGTACGGCCATAGCGCGCCAGCAAGGGTGGACTCCGGAGCATCCGGAACGGTGGCCCGAGGCCTTAGGCACTGCGGACGCCTTAGGGGCGATGACGCTGCGGGGGCCGTATCTGAGCCAGAGTGGCACCTCTCTTTTTCCATTTCCCCGGCACCTGCTGCGCGCCAAAGATGGCTGGATCCGGCTGAGACCGGGAGATTCCGTCCGGACCGATATGGGATGGCGGCAATTGCCCGCATTAGAACGAACCGGTCACGATGTTGCTCCGGTCGAGAACGGCTGGTTGACCTATGACGGCTTGTCGCGCGTGCTGCAAGGTCATTTTCCGCACGAGGACCAGGTGCTGACGGGCGATAAGCTTTGGAAACCGGAGCCGCATACCGGACTGACGATCAACCCTCACACGCGCACAGCGGAGAGCGGCATGCTATTTCATACTGTCCATAGCCGTTTCCTCTCATCCACGCGGGTCGCGTTGGAAGTCAGGGGCCTCCCCGAAGCTTGGCATCAAGACATTCATCTCGTTCCGCTCGGAGGAGAGGGACGGTTTGCGCAAGTACAGACCTCAGGCGGCACTACGGTTCCCTTGCCTCCGTTACCCGTATTCCCACCCGCTGGTGCCGCTGAGGGCTACAAGACTTTTATGATGTTGCTGACACCGGGGTTATTTCCGGAGACAGACCAAGTGTTGCGGGAAGGACCCCTGGCCGTTCCCTGTCTGACCGGTGTCGTCGGACGCGTCGCCATGCAAGGCGGTTGGGATCTGCACAGGCAGAGGCCCCGGCCTCTCCGCCCTTTGGTCCCCGCGGGGAGTGTGTGGTTTTACCACCTGAGTCCCGAGCAGTGGGAAACGGTGCGCCACCTGCACGGGCAGCAGGTCGGCAAGGAACAAGAGTATGGGTATGGACAAATCGTGTTCGGACTATGGAAGGAGAGGGAATGATGCAGGCAATCATGGTAGGGATGCTGGCGGAGGCGCCATTGCATCCCGGCACAGGCCAAAGTGTCGGGGCCATTGACCTTCCCGTGCAGCGGGAGTCCACTACAGGATATCCCGTGGTCGTCGGATCCAGCTTGAAAGGGGCGCTGCGTGATTATGCGGAGCAAGGAGATCTCCCTTCCCCCCAGGTCAACGGCCTGTTCGGATTAGCCGACCAAACCGGGTCCCTAGGAGTCACGGACGGCAAGCTCCTCTTGCTGCCTTTGCGCACCCTCCACCAAGCGTACTCATGGGTGACGTGTCCGTATGCCTTGGAGCGGCTCAAACGGGATTTGGAGTTCGCTGGCCACGCTACGGCGTGGGAGATTCCTGCTGTCGCCGACCAGGAGGCGATGACCGCATCATGTACACCGGGTCAACCGGTGTTCTTAGAAGAGTATGCCTATACCGCGACCGCGCCTCATGACCAATGGCCTGCCCTCACGGCCGCTTTAGCCCCGTTATTGCATCACCCCCGCACCCGTGAGCGGCTCTCCCATCAGCTGACCATTATTTCCGATGACGAATTTCGCCACTTCGCGGAGTATGGACTCACTGTGCGTGCGCGCAATAAGTTGGATGATAATAAGAAAAGTGAAGCGTTATGGTATGAAGAGAGTCTGCCAACCGATACCGTACTCTATTTTCTACTCATCAGCCGGTCCGATGACAGTCCGGCTTTAACTCGCCTGCAAGACGGGATCGCCACGCAACCCTATCTCCAGGTGGGTGGCAATGAAAGTGTTGGGCAAGGTTGGTGCGTGCTCCAAGTCTATCCGACGGAGGTGCAGTGATGGCCGCTCAGACAATCACCTTAGAACAACAACGTGCGGCGGATGCCTTAGGGCGGATCAAGAGCCTCCAGAAGAAAGAGCCGCTCTTTCAAGGAAAATTTCGCAGCTACGTCAAGGGACTGCCGGCCGAAATTTTGACGGAAGGGCTCGGGCAGGCTTTGGCCACCC
>DAHWJO010000198.1:0-5566 GCA_027344105.1 Sulfobacillus sp. | reverse complement strand
AGAGCATGGCTTAATCGACATCCCACAGCCTGATGTTGTCTTTGTCACGGATGTTCTTCATCACACGGATTCCCCAAAAGATGTCCTTAAAAGTATCTTCGAGGTGGTTCATTCCGAGTCAAGAGTACTCATCGCCGAGTATGACCCGGCGGCAGAGGGTAAGACTGGACCGCCCTTGGAGCACCGATTGGACGCCAATGAACTCATTGAATTGGCCACGGAAGTTGGCTTTACAGTGGAGTCCACAGAAACTCAGGACCATGAGCACTACTATCTATTGCTTCGTCCAGCGAAACTATAAAAACCGAAGACTACTCCACGTTAAAGACGCCTATCACTCAGTCATGCCAGCTCCAGAATCAAGAGGGATCCAGAAACGCATGGTGGTACCTTTACCTTCCACACTCTCGGCTGTGACATGACCACCATGAAGTTCTACGATTTGTCTAACGATGGCCAAGCCAAGACCCGTGCCTCCACGCGCTCTAGAACGGGATTTTTCGACCCGGTACAGCCGATCCCAGATACGTGGAAGATCCTCTTTGGCGATGCCGATTCCCGTGTCAGATATCAAAATTTCGACACCTTGGCTGGCCGTTTGGCCGTACACCATGATTTGTCCTCCCGCTGGTGAATACCGGATCGCGTTATCCATCAAATTGATCAAAACTTGCTCCATTCGCAGCGGGTCGACATGCACCGGAGGCAACGCAGGAATTTCAAGCTGGATTTGAATTTGTTTATCTTCCGCCTTCTTTTGCATCCTCTCAACGACCTGTTCCACGATGTTTCCAAATTGAGTTAGTTGCTTTTCTACTGTCAACATTCCGGCATCGGCTTGAGCCAACACAAACAAATCATTGACCAGCGTTTCAAGACGCTTGGATTCCTCGTTAATAATGTGGAGGTACTTTTGGGTCTCCTCGGGGGATTGGATAAGACCCTCTTCAAGAACCTGACTATAACCGCGAATATAACTCATGGGCGTTCTTAGTTCGTGGGAAATGTCCGCAAGAAACTCTTTCCGGGTGGTTTCTAATCGATGGAGGTTTTCTGCCAATTCATTGATCGACTCGCCTAGGTTAGCTACTTCGTCCTCCCCTACCACCGGGAGTCTCATCTTAAAATTTCCCTTGCCTAGTTCCCGCGTCGCTCCAGCCATTTGCTTCAAAGGCTCGGCAATACGCCTCGATAGGACCACCGTCAGTCCCAGAGCCATGAGGATAGCGCCGATTCCAGCAAGAACCAACAGCCATTCCTGCTGCTGAAAACCCGTCTGGATGATACTTTGCGGGCGGAACAGAACAACGGCCCCAGTAATATCACTCGCCTGTTTCATGGGTACTGCAACCATTAGACCTCTTTGGGTAAACAAGCCGCTATAACCGCTATGCATCTGGGACTTGCCATGTAACGCGGCTTGAAGCGTCTCTTTATCTGCAGCACTCTGTGTCCCGAGGTGCAATGAGGGGGAGGCTGTGATCACGTTCCCCTTGGTATTCAGGATGACCAATGAAGTGTTCGCGGTCGTGCATAACATCTGCATCATCATGTAACCGCCCGAAGCCGACATTTGAGCGTATTGTTGTCCCTGTACCAGCAACTCTTCGGTCGCTTGGCCATAAAATGCATTTTTGAGCAATTGTCCAAGCGCTAAGTATTGGACGACAAGGACAACACTGATTAATCCCATGATCGCAATGCCAATCTTGGCAGTCACACTTTTGCGTATCAAGTTCCCACCTCGAACTTGTAACCCACACCCCAAACGGTTTTGAGTGGATCACGGATAACTCCTGCGTCTCGAAGCTTTTCACGCAGATTTTTCACGTGGCTGTCGACCGTCCGTACTTCCCCTTCGTATTCATAGTTCCATACGCGTTCTAAAATTTCTTCCCGTGTGAAAGTTCTCCCGGGCCGCCTGGATAACAGGACAAGCATCTCAAACTCTTTTGGAGTCAAAGCGACAGGGGCTTCGCCAACCGTAACCGTACGCCCAGCCAGATCGATTTTTAGGTCCACACCGCCCACTTCGAGGGTTTGTTCTTCCTCTAAGTGAACTCTACGGAGTAAAGTTTGTACACGGGCCACAAGTTCCCTGCCGTCAAAGGGCTTTATCAGATAATCGTCGGCTCCACAGGACAGTCCGGCCACTTTGTCTTCAATCGCGGTGCGAGCCGTCAGCATCAAAATGGGAATCTCGCGATCCATTTCACGCATGTGCCCACAGGTTTCAAATCCGTCCATCCCAGGCATCATCAAGTCCAACACAACTAGCTGCGGACGGTCTTTCTCGAACCTCTCCAACGCAGACAACCCATCGGCCGCTTCTTCGACCGTATAACCTGCGTTTTGGAGATAAATCCGAATCAATTGCCGCATGGGGCCTTCGTCATCCACGACCAAAATTTTATGCATGTAGGCCCAGCCTCCTATCTGTGTACCTATTCTCGGCAAGTCGAGCCTGCCAACTGATGTTGGTTGGCAGGCAACTTCTACGAGGCCGGCACAAGGACTTTTAGGAAACCAATTCATAACCCGCCTCGTCAATGGCGGCGCGAATGGCCTCTCGACTGACTTGGACTGACATTTCCACGGTGACCTCACCTTTAGCAAGGTCAACGGTTGCTGTCGTGATATTCGGCAGATCCTGTAATGCGCTTTCGACCGCATGCTTGCAATGATTGCACGTCATGCCTTTGACCTTCAAAACTTCCGTTTGCATCCCTTTTCACCTCCCTTCACGGGAGTTATCCTCCGACTCTCTGCACATGCAGGAGCTTACGCGGCTGTTCGATGGCGCGCAAACTGACGGCGAAGCAGCAAACTGTTGGATACCACACTGACTGAACTTAGAGCCATGGCAGCTCCAGCGATGATGGGGCTGAGAATTCCCAGCGCCGCCAACGGAATGCCCAGCACATTGTAAAAGAACGCCCAAAACAAGTTCTGTCGAATCTTTCGCATCGTCACCTTGGACAGACGAATAGCATCCACAACACCTTGCGTATCCGCGTTCATCAATGCGATGTCCGCGGCTTCCAGGGCAATGTCCGATCCGGATCCCATCGCAATTCCAACATCTGCGGAGGCGAGTGCCGGCGCATCATTGATTCCGTCTCCCACCATCGCAATGGTCCGACCACTCTGCTTCAATTCACGGACTTTGGCTGCCTTATCCGTCGGCAAGACCTCTGCCATGACGTTTGGAATTCCAACCTGCTTTGCCACAGCCTCGGCCGTTCGGCGATTGTCTCCGGTCAGCAACCATACCTCGATTCCCATAGCGGTTAGGTCTTTCACCGTTTGCACAGCATCCGCCTTGATGGCATCGGAAATCGCCAGGATACCGAGTAACTGGTCGTCCACCGCCACAAGAACCGCAGTCCACGCCAGCTCCTCAAAGTTTTCTAACACGTGATTGGGAATCTCCTTAATTCCAATTTTCTCAAACCAGCGTCGATTACCAATGCGAATTCGGGACCCACCCAGGATCCCTTCGACGCCCATTCCGGTTACAGCTCGAACGTCGGTCGCTGAGGGGATGTCTGGTATCTTTGTTATTGCATGTTTGGTGATGGCCGAAGCCAATGGGTGTTCACTTTGACTTTCAATTGCAGCAGCCAAGCGCAATAATTCCTCTTGGGTAATATTTCGGGCTGTCCAGATATCACGAACTTCTGGATGACCCGTGGTGAGTGTTCCTGTTTTATCAAAAACGACCGTGTTCACCTTGTGGGCATTTTCTAAGTGCTCGCCGCCTTTGATGAGGATGCCGGCCTCGGCCCCCATGCCGGTTCCGACCATAATCGCCGTTGGCGTCGCAAGCCCCAAGGAACACGGACAAGCGATAACCAATACCGCAACGGCTGCAATCAACGCGTGCGGCCATCCAGCGAAAATCCCCCAAACTATAAAGGTGATCAGAGCTACAAGAAGAACCACGGGCACAAAGATTCCCGATATTTTATCTGCCAAACGCTGGACAGGAGCTTTCGAACCCTGCGCCAAGTCAACCAAGCGAATGACTTGAGCCAGCATGGTATCCGCACCGACCTTGGTCACTCGCATAACAAAGGGCTGATTTTGATTCACAGAGGCCCCAACCACTTCATCGTTAGGATGCTTTTCGACGGGCATCGATTCACCGGTCAAAAATGACTGGTCAACGAATGTGGTGCCTTCAAGAATAATGCCATCACTCGGGACTTTTTCACCGGGTCGAACCCGGACAACGGCGTCCACGCGCAGCTCCTCAACCGGGATATCCACTTCTGTTCCGTCCCGAAGCACATGGGCGACCTTGGCTCCGAGTTTCGCCAGTTGCTCGACGGCTGCTGAAGACTTCGCTTTTGCTCTGGTTTCCAGCAGTTTCCCGAGGAAAATCAAGGTGACGACCGTGGCGGACGTATCAAAGTATACATCCTGTGTCCCCAATACGGTTAACACTGCACTGTACACGTAGGCAACAGACGTCCCCAAGGCCACTAAGACGTCCATGTTGGCCGCTCCACCGCGTAGGGAGTGATAGGCCCCTTTATAAAAACGCCAACCAATGTAAAACTGCACCGGGGTCGCCAGAATCCAACTGATCCAGTTTGGAAGAAACGGTTGTCCGCCAGCCAATTGAAACAGCATCTGCGCAATTAAGGGGGAAATTAAGACTGCAGACAGCCAGAACTTCCGAACCTCAATACGGTATAAACGCTGTTTTTTGGCCCGTTCGTCCTCGACCTTCGAGTCGTTCGCAACTTTCGCCCCGTATCCCGCTTTCTGCACGGCAGCAATGATATCTGATTCCTTCACCAACCCGGGGATAAAAGCTACATGACCCTTTTCCGATGCGAGGTTCACGTGGATGGAATCAATGCCCGGGAGCTTCCCCACGACTTTTTCAATCCGAGCCGAGCAAGCGGCACAAGTCATACCTTCAATATTCAAGTCCACTTCCTGAAGCGGCACTTTATACCCCGTTTTTTCAATCTTTTCCACAACATCGTGCCACGACGTGTCTCCATCCAAGACAACACGTGCGCGCTCGGATGCCAAGTTGACATTCACTTCTTTTACACCGGGCATCTTGCTCACGTTTTTTTCTATTCGTGCAGCACAGGACGCACACGTCATGCCTTCCACAGGTAATGTAATTTCCGTGGCCAATGCTTCCATATTCCTTACCTCCTTCATAACCACCATGCAAGTCGGTCTCGTTTATCCCTTCGTAAATTTCCGAATCACATCCATCAATTCGTCAATTTTCTGTTCCCCTCCGTTGTGACTGGAGATCGCATCCGCAACACAGCCGCGCGTATGCGACTCCAATAGAGCTAACGCCACTTGATGTAAGGCATTCTTAATAGCCGAAATTTGCACTAGAATGTCGACGCAGTACCGGTCTTCATCCACCATGCGTTCAATTCCCCGAACCTGTCCTTCAATTCGCTTTAACCGCAGCATCAAATCACTCTTCATCGAACCGTAGCTGTGCGCATGGCCCGATTCGGTATGCGTGGTATATAACTCGTCCATGGAAGCTCCTCCATTTCGGGCATTCGTTTTAGTTTCA
>DAHWJO010000197.1:0-5574 GCA_027344105.1 Sulfobacillus sp. | reverse complement strand
CCCGCGCCGATTTCGACAATATCGACAACTGGCACCTTGATGGGATAACCTGCACTGCGGTCACTCCAATGAATTTTATAATCGGTGGTAATGCTCTTGATTCCACCATAAATAAGCGAGCATTTGGCCGTCGTCCCGCCGACATCCAGTCCAATCAGATTCGGTTCACCGATTTTTCTGCCTATCACTTCCGCGCCGTGAATACCCGCCACAGGTCCGGATTCGACGAGATTGATAGCAGCCTCGCGGGCCCGCTCAACCGACATCACCCCGCCGTTAGACTGCATGACAAAGAATCGCTGAGTGTCCATGCCTCCCGCAGTGAGCTGAATACTCAGCTGATCGAGATATCCTGCCGCCACCGGTGAAATAAAGGCATTCAATACCGCCGTATAGGTCCTCTCATATTCCCGCCACTCCTGGGTAAGTTGGGACGACAAGGTAACGGACACTTCCGGCCAGATCTCGTGAATAATAGCTTTAGCTTCTAATTCATGGCGCGGATTTTTGAAGGAATGGAGAAATGACACAGCCAGCGCAGTTACCCCGTCGCGCCGCAATCGTTCCACGGCTATTTCCAGTTCCGGTGTGCTCAACTGACGCAATTCACGACCCCGATAATCCATACGCTCTGTTACTTCGTAGCGAAGATATCGCGGCACATAGGGACGGGGTTTTTGATATTGCAAATTGAACAGGTCGGGCCGATTTCCCCGGCCGATTTCGATCACATCACGGAAGCCCTTGGTGGTGATAAGTCCCGTCACAGCTCCCTTACGTTCCGTGAGAGCGTTAATCACCACCGTCGTACCATGGACAAATGAGCTGAATTCCGCCGCATTCAGGTCCTCCATTCCGCGAGATACCCCTTGCGCAAAATCGCGCGGTGTTGTCAAGACTTTGTGAAAATCGATCTGCCGATGCACTTCATCCCACACCACAAAATCCGTGAACGTGCCACCCACATCTGTCGCCACACGCAACACCCTGACCATCCTCTCTTTAATAGGGCCAGGCATCCAGTCGGCCCGGAAGTCGGTCTAGCATCTCCTAGTTTTCAGATAACTTATTGCCTTTCGTGAGATCTGCTGCACCCTCTTCGACCGGATTGCCTCCATAGAAAGACTCACGTGACTTGTCTAGGGACGCGCGGGGGAAAATCTGCACACTACTTTATTGGCAACTGGAACGAGGAGGTGTTGTGTCCCTATAGATGGAGGACTCAAAGCATTACTGATTGAAACCCACGCCAGGACTGTCTGGAGGCCCTGCCACGAGCACAGTCACCCGAATGGCCTGCTGGGGCAAATAAGCCAAGGGCACTGATTCCTCTTCGATAAGATGCAACTGTTCTGGATTGGCTCCCGCAATCATGGCGTTCATCTCGGCTACACGCCGGGCCGACTGCAACAGACCTCCCGGTGTTCCTCCAGCTACCGTATAAATCCGGTCGCTGCGGCCAATCACCTCTGCCGCACCAACTCCCACCGCCGACACAAACTCTCCGTTTCCCAAATGAAGAACTCGGTCAACACCGGGCAAATCGTCAGGAATGTACACTCTTGATTCGCCGGCCGCTACCACCGTCACCAGCCGGGAACGGTCCTTTTGCTGGTCGATAGCCTCAACCAGCAAACTCCAAGTGTCTAACGTTTGGTTGCCCGGCTCACTGCAGTCAATAGCCAGCGGTGCCTGCATTTCTTCTTGTACTGTCGCTGACCCCTCAAACGGGGACAATATTCGACCCTGAGCATCTGTAGATGCTAGAATGTCCCGGCCGCCTGGCAGTTCGATCACATCAGGAGACCGCAGTCCCGTATCGATTCCTGAAATTTGGGTGTGGGTTTTTTCACGGAACATGCCGTTAGCCACACTCCCCACATAAATCCGCTCATCGCCCAAACTCACTACAATGGCATCATCTTTGTGCTTGCTGATATATAGGGCTCCCCTTATAGCACATGCGGCTTCCTCACCCATAAGACCAATAGGCCATTCCCTTGCGTACCGCGAGCTCATAACGGAACCGTCACCCTTCATAAAGAAGAGCGGTGCCTTTATGCCTGCGTTCTGCAATACAAGTTCATACCGCTGAATCCGTTGGGTGCATTCCCGCACCAACGAAGAATTGAGCAAGGCAGCGTTTTCTCTCTCCAAAAATCCCAGCGAGCCGATATGGTGGGAGAGGGAAACGGTAGCCGTCAGTCCGGCCACTTCTTGAATAATCTCCTGACACTGCAGTTCATGACTGGGTGCCACCGGAGAAAATACGGCACTTACCGCGAAAGCGTCCGTTCTGGCAGCCTCCCGCGCAACGAACTGGCGAATCGCTTCCGTATCTAAACTCTGTAGTTTCTGTCCATCATAAGTATGTCCTCCAGCCGCAATGAGCAGAGAAGATTCCGGGACGTTAATCCATGGCGGCCAACCGAGCATCGGGGCCAATGACGACATTGATGGAGGGCCAATGCGGATCACAGCTACGGAACTAAGAGTACCGGCAAATTCTTCAAGACGGCCGAGTTCATACGAACCTACCGAGACATGATTCACGACTTCCGGCGACTGGATTTTGCTCCCCAAATAACTGCAGACACGGGCCATGCTCTGAACGGGATTGCCGTCGGTCGCAACTTCAAAAGAGTACCGTACCGCCGGCGTTTCATCCAAAATCACTGCACGCGTATAGAGCCGGCCAATATCGATTCCCAAACGCAACGGCATCAGTGCGCCTCCTTGTCCAAGGCACTTTGCCAAAGCTGCTTCCCGCGGCTCGTGTACCAGGCGGCAGGAGCTTCGAGTGTTATGAGATGAACACGGAGACCATATCGCATTTGTCCACAGGAAATTGGTTCCATGGTGGACTGGTCAATTAGGGTGATGATATCCGGCAATTGTGCCACAATTTTGCCCTGTTCAAGGACAGACTCAAACTGATCGTTAAATTCCACCAACAATGATGTCCCCTGATGGGTCAAAATGGTCGCATAGAAGGGCTCCTGCTCACGTAAGACCTCCACAACTTTGCCTGACATCCATGCGGTTTGCTCCGAAATATGGCGGTAACTGGAAATTCGCAGTTCCTTCAGCGCCATTAGGCTTTCCCCCAGCGCCAGCGCACGGCTCACCGTCCCATCAATGCTAGCAGCCTGAAGCTGAGAACGCGTGCCAGCATAGGCTGCAATATAGATCGACCCTCCCATCGAAATTGTCAGAGCACGCCCCATTCTCTCCGCCCACCCATCGTTCACAGTCAGGCAAATTGCCTGATTGCCCAGATCATCGGCGACAGTCAGCGGGGAGGCAAAGAGCGCGTGCAAAGACCAGCTCGTTATCTGAAGATAGGGAAAAGCGCGCCCCATGCCATCGCCATCAACTAGGGGCAGTCCCATGCTGGCAGCGGCCGCCAAAGCGATTAAAAGATTTGACCCGGCGGCTTCAATGGGAATCAAGGCAACCGCCGGCGACCGTTTTAAGTCTTCCATGGCACGCACGACAGCCTCAAGCGGCGCTTGGTGATATAACATCTCTTCGCTGACCACCGGCGAGCCCATAATAGCCACGGGTACGACTAGGCCGTCATCAGGAAGTTCTTGCCAAGTCACCAGCCGCACCGGCCCCGAAGAAGCCAACACGTCTTTAGCCCACCGGACCGCAATGTAGCTGTCGCCCACTCCACCCGAAGCAAGCACATCTGCGCCCAGTCGCAACGGCATGACATCTTGTGCTCGCAGCCAACCGGACATGATCGACACTCCTTCAATTTTCGCTGAATCCAGGCTTATGCTATCGGTTTGTCGCTTATTTGTCTTCGGCGTTTTGCTGAATAATACCCGGAATCTTCTGTGCAAATTGCTGTTGCCGCACCTTGCGTTCCCGAGTCCGCCAGGCTAATTGCAATATCAACAAGGTGTCTGGGTCGTTGAGATCGACACCCAAAATCTCTCCTAGGCGGTCAAGCCTGTACCTGAGGGTATTCCGGTGTATTTGCAAGGCCTGAGCCGTAGTTGTCAAGCGTGCGCCGTTTTGCAAAAATACACCCAATGTCTCTGTCAGGGAATCATTGGCCGGCCTCCCTTCCTCCAAAGGCGCCAGCAGCTCATCAGCCAGTTGAGTCGAGCGGGGGGAATTATACCATCCAAACAGATAGCGGCGAATCCCCAACTGTGAGAAATATGACACCCCTTGCTTTTCACCGCGTCCAATCACCAGGGCTTCCTCTGCCTCATTGAGGCTCTGCCGAATTCCAGCCAGACCCACATGCGCCCGACCTATTCCCACCTCAAGATTTCCCAACGAGACTAGCTGTCGGCCTAAGCCCGTCAAGTGACTCGGAATTAAGGTGCCAGGAGCCCCCTGCACAAGCACGGCAAGATATTCCCCATAAGGAAAAAGGCGCGGGACGTATCCCTGGCGACGCAACAGCGCTTCAATACTCTCTAATTGGCGGCGAACTGCCTTCCACCGGGTCAGCGAATCCGTTGGCTTTTCATCCAGGGACAACATGAGCACCACCGTCGGAAGTTCAAAATTCCACGCCAATCGCTGCACGGCAGACATGCCTCGGCCGCGTCCGTCAATTCCGTCCAACAAATCCATAAGAAAGCTGCGGTTCCAGTTCCATTCGTCGGCCCATGACGCCACATTGCGTTCAGCGACCAGCGTTGTAGCCAAAGCGAGTACGCGGATGACCCCGGAATCCCAGTAACCCTCTGCATCTTGCCATGCCCCAATTTGCAACCCCTCCAAGACGACGGATCCAGGGGCCTCCCCGTACACCAGTTCGGGTATAGCAGGTACCCAGCGGCACGGGGTTGCCGCCACTTGGGCCCAGGCAATCCAATCATCCAACTGTATATCGCGCACCAGGTTTTTTTCGATAACAGAGATCAGGTGAAGAGACCGCTGTTGTAAAAACGCTGTCTCATTCAGCACCAGGCTCATAATCTTTTCCACTGTCTCACTATAGTTGGACGCCGGGGCAACCAGCACAGAAACCGCCAAGGCGTCTGCTGTCGCGCGGCATGCCAGCGGTATCTTGGCTGCGGGAATCACAATGCCTGCGCCGTGCCAATGCGCCACACGCCGAATCAGGGCGTCAAATTCTCCAGCTGGAATGTCTAACCGTGGCCAAATTAATATGTGACCCTCCTTGATCGCCACATCAGTGGCGATCACCAACACACTTCCCCGCACTCGTCGCGAGAGACCCGCGTGACCCGCCCATACCGTTATGCGGTTCTCCATTTGGGGAATAATATCCGCCATCATCAAGGCTATTCCTCCTTTATTTGGCCCCACCCCGCAGAAGTAAATTGTGACGACTTTAAATTTGAAAGCGCATTGTGTGAACCAGCTTCATCCATCCATCTGCGTCTGTAATCACACTTCATGCCGACGCCTTCCATGCTCAATCCAATCCGCCACGATTTCGGTGAGAGAGTATTCGCCAAGGGGTGCCACAATTCCTTCATTGAACGAAAACTCAGGCGGCATGTGGAAGTCATTACAGTCGGGGTACAAATCCTACCGCAGACTCCGCGTTTCCAGCCAACGGATTCGTCAACCACGGTG
>DAHWJO010000196.1:0-5618 GCA_027344105.1 Sulfobacillus sp. | reverse complement strand
TGGGAGAGGGCGCGGCCATGATCGTGCTCGAATCGCCGGAGCACGCACGCCAGCGCCACGCCCATCCTTGGGGATGCCTGCGCGGCTATGCCACGGTGGCCGACGGCTATCATGTGACGTCTCCCGACCCGTCCGGCACCTGGGAAGCCCTGGCCATGACGCAGGCCTTGGCGGATGCCCAGTGCGGGCCAGACGCTATCGACGCCGTCATCGCGCACGGCACCAGCACCGTCGTGGGAGACCAGGCAGAGATCCGCGCCATGAACCAGGTCTTCGCCGCCCGGCCAGTCCCCGCGACCTCCGTGAAGGGCCACTGCGGACACGCGATGGGGGCCTCGGGGGCGTTGTCTATCGTCGCGGCGTTGCACGCCATGCGCGACGGGATGCTGCCCCCCACCTTGGGCACGGAGCAGGTCGACCCCGCCGCCGCCTTTGATCTCATCACCCAGGAGCCGCGGCGGGTCGCACTGGGCACCGTGCAAGTCAACGCCTTTGGTTTTGGGGGTCAAAATGCCTCGCTGATTGTGGGCCAGCCGCCGGCCTGATTCACCTCGTCTGCGCTGGGGCGGCTCCTTGCCCCATCCACTCCCGGAGACGGTACTTTTGAATTTTCCCGCTCGGGGTTTTGGGCAGGGCCGTCATCACTTCGAGCCGTTCGGGCCAGAACTGCTTGGTCAGCGCACAGCGGTCCAAGTATTCCAGCAGGTCGGACAGGACCAACGTCTGCCCTTCGCGCAACACCACACAGGCGCAGGCCCTGTTCACCAGCCGCGCATCGGGAACGGCCACCAGCGCCGCTTCCCGGATGGCGGGATGGCGATAGAGCAGTTCCTCCACTTCGGCGACCGGCACCTTTTCCCCTCCCCGGTTGATCATATCGCGGACCCGCCCGGTAATGCGCAGATAGCCCTCCTCGTCGATCACCGCCATATCTCCCGTGGACAGCCAGCCGTCCGGTCCGAGAATCTGGCGGGTGGTGTCCGGGTCGCGGTAATAGCCCAGAAAGTTCTGCGGCCCCCGGACCTGCAGCTCCCCTTCCTGCCCGGCGGGCAGTGCTTGTCCTTGCGCATCCACAATCCGGCACTGCATGTTCGGCACTGGCCGCCCATCGGTGGTATACGTTTTTTCCAGACCGTCTTCGGGCCGCACCAGCGTGACCAGAGAATTCTCCGACATGCCCCATCCCGCCAAAATATGCACCCCCAAGCGGTCATGCGCCTGCTCGACCAGAATGCGGGGAATCGGGGCCCCGGCACTGATAAAGATCCGCAGGGGGCTGAGGTCGTCCCGGGCGGGATCATAGCGGGCGGTGAGATCCGCCAAAAATGGGGTGGCCCCCATGGAAAATGTCACCTGCCACTCAGACATCAGCTGCAACGCGGTGTCCGCCTCCCAGATATCTTGATAGACCGCCCGTCCTCCCAACAGCACGGGCAGCAGCACGCCATAGAGAAATCCGGTCTGATGGGCAAAAGGCGAGGCCATAAACACGGTGTCCTGGTGCCCAAGATGCAGGAACTCTGTCTGCCGCCGCAACCCGGTCATCAACGTGCGGTGACTGTGCACCACCCCTTTGGGTCGGCCTGTCGTGCCCGACGTAAAGACAATTTCCGCCGTCTGGTCATAATGGCCCATCTGGGTATGGGGCAGGATCGCAGGACTGTCCGCAATGCGGCGCGCCAAATCCTGTGCGTCCCCTGTCCCCGTTTCCCGGAACCACACTTGCAGCTCCGGGATCTCCTGGCGCAGCGTGTCGGCCATGTCCGTGAAATCCACACGCCGGAACAGGCGCGGCGCCACCCACAGGCGCGCCCGGGTCTGCTCCAGGATCTGCCGCACTTCATGCAGCCGGAAGATGGGCATCACAGGGCACACCACCGCGCCCAACTGCCAGGCGGCCCAGGTCAGCGCGACAAACTCCCAGCCGTTGGGCACCTGCACCGCCACCACCTCTCCCGGGCCGATGCCGGCCTGCTGCAGCGCTCCCGCTGTCTGGTGGACCACCTGCGCGAATTGGCCGTAAGTGAAGCGGGCCTCCGCACGTTCCAGCGAGTGGTCCACCAGATACGTCGCCTCCGGCTGTGCGTGCGCCCAGAACTCAAAATAATCCCCCGCCGTCCATTGCGTCCGGTCTGTGCCCTCTATGCTCATGCTCTTCTCCTCCTCTGTTGGTCTACCGGCCCGCCTCGCCGTAGCCCGGGGCACTCAGGGACAGTCCCCCGTCCACGACGAGGATCTGGCCGGTTACGAAGCCCGCTCCTTGGCTGGTCAGCCACCGCACGGCTTCTGCAATATCCTCTGCGCTGCCCAGACGGCCGACGGGTGTGTGCTGAACCACACTGCGCACAAAATCTCCGGTGGATTGCCGCGCGTAAAATTCCAGAGAATCCGTATGAATGACGCCCGGCATGACCGCATTGCACGTGATGCCGGCTGGGCCATACTCGGCGGCCACGTACCGCACCAGGCTTTCCAGCGCCGCCTTGCTGACGCCGAGCGCCGCATATTGCGGCAGCGGCACCCCGCTGCCCATGCTGCTGACGGCCACGATGCGGCCAGCCATCAGAGCCCGGCACCGCTGGACCGCATCCAGGAAACTGCTCACGATGACATCGAAAGTCCGCTGGAAGTGATAAGGGGTCAGGGCCTCCAAGGGTTTAAACGCGGTCGCGGCCGCGTTGGCCACTAAGATATCCAGGTTCCCAAAGACCTCACCCACGGTGTCAAACAGGCGCGTGCGATCCTCCGGCAGTTCCATGTCCGCCTGAACGACGAGACTTTGGCACCCCATGCTGTTGATCAGGCCGCAGACCTCTTCCGCTGCTTCGCGGTGCCGGCGGTAGTGAACAGCGACACCCACATCGCCTTCTCCGGCCAGAGCCAACGCAATCGCACGCCCGATGCCCCGGGAGCTGCCGGTCACCAGAGCCGAGCACCGGGTCCTGTTCCCGCCTGTTTTCTCCATTTTACTCTCCCCTTTTTAGCCTCCAACGGCAGGCTTGTGAAGCTTCTTAGTGAGGGCCTTCTGGGACCCTTCTTGAGAAAAATAAGTGACTGAACAACAACCCTGGACGGGACTTCACTTTCTTTTCGTTTGACATATGAAAAAAGGATGCGAAGAGATTATGAGCGATGATCAATGGGAGATACCGTAAGGGGCGTGATAAGATGTGCGCTAATATCTTGAGTGTGTTGTAGGACTAAGGACCATGCCCCCTGCTGCGCTTGCCATTGCTCAGTCCATGTGGCCCATTGCGCGGAGGTAATGGGAAAGGAGTGGAGTTTGTTGACGGACTGAGTGGTCGTAAGAGGGAAACCGCGGCAGGTGCCATCAGGCCATTGAATAATCCATAAACCTTGCGGCCACGTTGCATAGGGAGGAATACAGAGCGTCGCACAGTTCCAAGAGGCCGCCCATGTGTTGAGGGTTTTGTAAGGGCATGATTCGATATAATTCCATAGATCAGCCCAAGACTGTTTCCATGAAGAAGAGGTCATTAAACGCGCCAGCTTTCGTCTGCACGGAATGGTCAAACACTTTTTAGGCCGTGATTCGTACATGCCGCTCCCACCGGCTCCGCAACCACTGAGGAATTCCAGAATAAAAGGAGCATCCCAGGGGATGTGGTACCCCCCTGGGACCGGTCCTGGTGTCACAGAATACTCAATAGTGACAGGACTCTCCTCATAGATCGGGGCGTTCCCTGCTATTGCACAGGGACCCTGTCATAGTGAGCATCTATCTTCGTCGTGCGCTCCACCGTATTTTCCACCGGCGAAATTTTCATCGCCTGAGACATAATATTCTGTATTTGTTCATCGGTTCCGGAACTATCTACCACGAAGTCGACGGTGATCTGGTCAAATCCCGCGTTGCCTTCGCGCAACCCCAAAAAGACTTGCAAATCAATAGCCCCCGACACCTTGGTCTCCAGGGATTTCACAGGCACCCCCGACAAACTGGCAACTGCAATAAACGCATTGTTCACACAGACACCTAGCGCCCCCAGCAACAGTTGAACAGAATTCGGTCCGTTATTGGACCCACCCAGCCATTGGGGTTCATCGGCCGCAATCGCAGCATGGTCGCCAATGGCCATCTCCACATGAAACCCATCCTGCCACACCACAGTCGAGGACCACGGTGTAATGGCTTCTTTCGGTTCGTCCTGGAAGCGCTTGACTAAATTCTCAACAACCGCCGTATCCACTCCATTGATCTTCATAGGAACCACTCCTTGGTATTTTTTTTGGTACATACCCCGTGCATTAGCCCAGCGTTTCTGTCGGGGGAGTCTTGAGCACCCTTGACGCAATCACTTAGTCGGGCCGACATCCGGGAATCTCCCGTATCCGCACACCCTGAGGTTGCTGGGACCTCCAGAAATTATTAAGGGATAGCTTTGGACTCCAAAGCCCGCCTCCTCATTGACCGTGCCTTGCGCGACCAGGAGGGTCTCGGACCGTTCTGCGGCTACGGAAGCCCAAACGGAACGGAAGATTGGCAAAAGTATAAATTGTATAGTATTATAAAGTCAAGTCATTCGCTGCTCCTCATCGTAGAGGACGCCTAGGAGGGAGTGCACGATGATCAGAAGCCAGGGGAACCCTGCCCAGGACGACGGCCGAGGTCGTCCTCGGCCGTCGTCCCATTGGGACCGGGCGGGATCTGTCCTGCCAGGACGGTCCGGTGATGGGGGCCAATCTGGGATACTGGGGGCCTATGTGAGCCCTATACGCCACAGAGTCCTAGGTGCCGGTGTCTTTCTGAGCGGTGGGCCGCATCCGCGGGGGAAGGCCCTGGTGCGCGGGGCCGAGGGTGGACGTTTTCGCTGGGATCGGCGTGGCGGGCCGGGTCGGCACCCTGCCGGGTGGGTGGCCGACCGCTGGGGGCGCACTCGGCCCGCCACGGAGGGGGACGCAGGCCAATGAAGACCGCAGTCATTACGGGAATGGGTATTATCTCTTCATTAGGGCTCAGCCTTTCAGAATACTGGAATCGCCTGCTCTCGGGTGATCGGGAAATAAAGCCGTTCACGTGGCGGGCATCCAGCGACGTGGAGGAGCACAGGGTGTGGTGCTCACCCATTTCTCCAGCGTTCGACGGTGCACACTGGGTGGGTCAAACCAAGATCCTGAGAAATTCCTCGCGTTTTACACAATACGCGCTGGCGGCCACCCAGGATGCATTGAAGCACGCTGGGCTCAGCGCTCTGCCCCCGCTGCGCACTGCCGTCATCCTCGGCACCTCGATGGGAGGCGTGCCACAATTGCTGGATGCGCAGCACGTGCTGGACCAGCACGGAACCCGTCACGTTCCCGCACGATTGATGGCGGAGGTTATTCCGAACATGGCCACGGCACAAATTGCCATTCTGTATGGCCTGCACGGCCCCCAATTAACCGTGAGCACGGCCTGCGCCTCGTCCATTGATGCCATCGGCCTGGCGGCGGAACTGATTGAATCGGGACGCGCCGACATCGCTTTGGCCGGCGGTGTCGACAATCTTCTGGATCCCGTGGTCAGCAGTGCTCTGACCAATGCGCACGCCTTATCCCCGGCCCTGTCGGCACAGACCGCATCGCGTCCCTTTGACCGCTACCGGGGTGGATTTGTC